>JANJUM010000130.1 GCA_024710585.1 Desulforhopalus sp. | reverse complement strand
TTGCGCAGACGCTGCGCCTGGGCCTGACGACTTCTCTTTTCAGCGGATTTATGATTAGCCACGTAGATTCTCCTCCCGAGAATATATCATTACTAGAAAAACCTGTACGGTCGAGTTGGTGGCCGCGACCGGGGCAAGCGGAAAGCGGCACGGAACATTTTTCCACGAAAGACTGAGATATATACTGTAACGACAGAAAGAAGTCAACAATTATCATCTGGAACTGATGTATGCCCACCTGAGCGGCGTGAAAATTTGACACCGGCCGCAGCCATCGGCTAAGCTCAAGAATCGAGAACAGGAAACGGCCGGCGGACACTGGGGCTTGTCCCTTGCCCGCCGCAGTCCCCGGCACTCCCCAGCCCCAGGAACAGCAGATGGGTTTCCCCAAGATCCTCTTTCGCATCGTCGAAAACCGCAGCTGCCCGCTCTACCAGTACGGCGATGTCTTCGAACTCTCCGGCATCGCCGTACCCCTGTCCAGCGAGAACGAAAACAGCTTCATCACCACCACGATCGTCAAGTTCCCCTTGGATCGCAAGGTCTGCAAGATCCTCGATGGAGACCTCGGCAAGATCGTCATCCAGTACGAACGCGCCGACAAGATCCCGGTATGCATGATCAGCTGCAGCGGCTGCACCGGCTCGGTCAAGCTCGAGCACAGCAAGGATGAGCACCTCCTCAAAAACGGCGGCGGCACGCTCAGCGAAGAGCTGGGCTCGATGATGCACCTGCTGAGCAGTTTCTCCTTTTTCAAGAATATCGACGAAAAGCACCTCGAGACGGTCATCAGCTACTTCAAGATCAACAAGTACAAGCCCGGCGACATCGTCATCAGAAAGGGCGACCCGGGCGGGCGCTTTTTCATCATCGTCTCGGGCAGCGTCAATGTCCTCAACGACGCCGGCATCGTCATCTCGACCCTTGACCGCGGCGAGGTCTTCGGCGAAATGAGCCTGATCTGCAACGATTGCGTCAACGCCACCATCCAGGTCAAGGAGGCGAGCACCATTCTCCATATCAACCAGCCGAACTTCCAGAAGATCCTCGATATCTACCCGGCCATCCAGCTCTATTTCTCACGCCTCATGGCGGAACGGCTGATCAAGTCGAACCGCATCCGCGCCGAGGACCTCAGCTCGGGGATGACCGGCAACCTCGCCGAGATCCCCGCCGAGGCGCTCTTCCAGACTCTCAACATGAACAGCAAGACCGGCATCCTCACCATCACCGACCTGACCCGCGGCACCGCCCGTTTCTCCTTCCGCCAGGGGTCGCTAATCAAGGCCAAGTACGGTGAACATGTCGGCGACCTCGCCTTCTACCAGATCCTCAAGGAGAAGTCGGGGCGCTTCCGCTTCACCCCCGGCATCGCTCCGGAAGACTTCTCCACCCCGGAGATTGGCTTCTTCATGAAGCTGCTCATGGAAGGCATGCGCCGCATGGACGAAGGCAAGAACCAGAAAAGCAACTGAACAGGCCCCTGAAGCGCCTTTTCCGCCTGCTCTACAAGAGTTTGCCCAGGTAGTTGAAGGTCGGCAGCTTGCCATAGCGGCCGCTGTTGGCGAGGCGCTCGCGCAGCTCCTCGAGGGTACGGGACGAAGGCGCCATGCCGGTGATGTCGACCACCGCGTAATCGAGACCGAGGTCGCGCAACTCTTCCCGAAAGGGAAGCAGGGAAAAGGGCTTGTCGGCGACGACGATGCTGCCGCCGTCGACTTTCTTTAGCTGATAAAGCTCGTTTTTCGGGCTGCGGATCTGCCGCTGGAAATGGAAGTGCGCCGGGGCGAGACGCGAGGTGAACAGGGCCGGGCTGCCGAAGACGGTCAGCCCCACCGCCAGCCGGCGTCGCCGCCCCTCCTCGTCGGGCGCCGCTTCGCCGGCGACCCCGGCAAGCAGTGCGGCGAGCGCCTGGCGATCGAGCTCGATGGAGGCCTGCGCCCCGGCCAATCCGAGGCCGGCGGCCATGGCCATGGCCTCGCGGTTGGCGAGGTTGCAGGTGTAGTCGGCGTAGAGCTGCGCCTTTTCCCCGGCAAAGAGCGCCGCCTGGCTGATATGGCCGAGTTGGAAGAGGCGAAAGCCGGAGCGGAGCAGCACGGTAATCTGCCGCCGATAGCGCGCCAGTTCTCCCTCGCTGATCAGCGGCGGCAGGGCCCAGACCACCGAACGCACGTTGCGCCCCAGGCCGGCCCTGATGGCCGCCACCTGGGCGAGGAGCTGCCGCGACAGGGGCAGCACGTAGCGGTCGGGGGTGAAGCTGCGGTCGAGGATGATCTTCAGCGAATCGGTCTTCAGCCACGTCTGCAGCGCCGGTCGCCGCCTCTCCCCTCCGCCCTTGCGGCCCTGCCCGGCAGCGGGTGCCTCAGGAACGCTCGAGGGCGGCGGGGCGTAGGCGGCCAGCAGTGCACCCAGTGGCCGGGCGATGCGTCGGCGTATCGCCACCAGGTGGGCGGCTGCCTCGCTGGTCCCCGCCATGCTCGGCGAGGGGCCGCTCTCGCCGCCGTCGACCTTGTAGACCTCGACATGGCTGTCGCTGGCCATGGAAAACCCCGCAGGCAGGGCCAGGGAGACCTTGTCGCCCGCTTCGGCGCGCTCGGCGAGGCCTGCGCCGACAAACATGCTCCTGACGCGGAAGGCGACCCTCTCCCCCGAAGGCTCACGGTGCAGCCGCAGTCGGTCGCCAACGCACAGGCCGCTCTTCAGCACCAGGCGGCAGACCTGCTCGCCGCCTCCCTGCCTAACCGTCGAAAAGCGCCCGAGGTGCACGCCGAGATTACCGGAATGATAGGGGGTGATGGCTTCCGCCGGTTGCGGCGAGAGGAAATAGCCGCTGCCGGTGCGGCGGCTCATGGCCCGCTCGATCCTGAGGCGAGCGGCGGCCACCGCCTCGTGCCGGCCTTCGGCGGTGGCGTCGAGCACCAGGCGATAGGCGCCAACGACCTGCTCGACATAGGTGGCCGAACGCTGCCGCCCTTCGATCTTGAGGGAGGTGATGCCGGTATCGATCAGCTCGCCAAGGACGTCGAGGGCACTGAGGTCGTTCATCGAGAAGAGGTAGCGGCTGGCCCCTTCGCGGTCGGCGCGGCCGCGGCCCATCTCGCCATAGCCACGCCGGCATGGCTGCACGCAGCGGCCGCGCAAGCCGCTCTTGCCGCCGAGATAGGATGAGAACAGGCAGAGCCCTGAATAGGAAAAGCACATCGCCCCGTGGATAAAGACCTCGAGCTCGGTGTCGCCGCGGCGCTGAGCGATGGCGGCGATCTCCTTCAAGGTCAGCTCCCGCGCCAGCACCACGCGGCGGCAGCCGAGGGCGGCCAAGGCCTGGACCGCCTCGTGGTTATGGGCAAACATCAGGGTCGAGGCATGAAGGGGCAACTCGGGGAAGTGGCGTCTGGCGAGACGCAGCAGGCCGAGATCCTGGACGATCAGCCCGTCGGGGCGCAGTTCGCGCAGGAGGGCAAGCAGTTCCAGAAGCTGCGGCAGCTCTTCTTCCAGCACCAAGCTGTTGGCGGCGACAAAGAGCTTCTTGCCGAGACGATGGCAGTGGCCGATCATCGCCGCGATCTCTTCGAGGCGCAGATCGCGGGAGAGGTTGCGGGCGTTAAAGGCGGGGGCGCCGACATAGATGGCGTCGGCACCGCCGTCGAGGGCGGCGAGAAAGGTCTCGACGCTGCCCGCCGGGGCAAGGAGTTCCACTTGTGCCATCAGCTCTCCAGCACCACCTCGCCGGCACTCCCCTGCGGGTCGAGGAGCACGCGGATGCGCTCGTCAGGGAGGATGCCCACCGCCAGGCCGACACAGTCCGGCTGGATGGGCAGCTCGCGGCCGCCACGATCCACCAGGGCAGCGAGCTGGATGGTGCGCGGCCGGCCATAGTCGATGATCGCGTCCATGGCGGCGCGGATGGTGCGTCCGGTGAAGATGACGTCGTCGACCAGCACCAGGTTGGTGTCGTCGACGACGAAGGGGATGTCGGTGGTCTTGACCACCGGGTTCTGGCTGCGCAGGCTCCAGTCGTCGCGATAGAGGTTGATGTCCAGCGAGCCGAAGGCCGGCGCGGCGCCGAGCCGCGCTGTCAGCTTCTCGTGGATGCGCCGCGCCACGTAGACCCCGCAGGTATGGATGCCGACCAGGGCCAGGGAGCCGCCGTCATGGTTCCTCTCGAGAATCTGCAGGGCGATGCGCTGAATAGCGAGGTCAATATCTGCAGCGCTCATCACCAGACGTCTGTTCATCGCTCACCTCCCACCCGCTGCCAGAAATAGTCGATGCCCAGCCTGTCGACGCGGTTGATCGCCTCGGGAAAGGCCTGGCACTCGACGGCAAAGACCTTGGCGGCGATGGTGTCGACATCGTCGTCGTAGCCAAGCTCGACGCACTGCTGAAGAATGATCGGCCCGTTATCGTAGAGGCCGTCGGCAAAATGCACGGTGCAGCCGCTGACCGTGCAGCCGCGCTTTTTGACCGCCTCGTGGACATGGTGTCCGTAATACCCCGGCCCGCAGAAACTGGGGATGAGGGCTGGGTGGATATTGATCACCGCCCGCGCCAGGGCCGGGGGCGGCACATAGAGCTTGAGGTAGCCGGCGAGGCAGACGATGTCGACGTCGTAGCTGGCCAGGGTCTGGTTGATGGCCCGGTTGTCACGGCAATGGAAGGCAGGATAGCCGTAGCGCTCCGCCTTGGCCAGGCCCAGGGCGCTGCCGACATTGCTGATCACCACCTTGATGTCTGCCGCCAGGCTGCCCTCGCCGATACGCTGGTGAAAATTGTCGAGGGTGCGCCCACTGCCCGACAGCAACACGGCCATGTTCAACATTGCTTCTTCTCCGAGAACAACGGGTTGGCGGCGGTATCGACGCTCTCCAGCCAGGCCGAAATGGCGCTGTCGTAGCGGGCGGTGAGGGCGTAGACCTTCTTCATCAGGTAGAAGCGGGTGGCCAGGGTGGTGTTGCCGCTGGCGGCGATCTCGGAGAGCACCCGCGGGTAGTCGGCGGGGTCGACGATGACGGTGACGTCGTGGAAATTCTTGGCGGCGGCGCGCAGCATGGTCGGCCCGCCGATATCGATATTCTCGATGGCCGTCTCGAGGCTGCAGGCCGGATCGGCCACCGTCTTCTCGAAGGCGTAGAGATTGACGGCGATGAGGTCGATGGGCACGATGTCATGCGCCCGGCACTGCTCGCGGTGCGCGGCGTTGCCGCGCTGAAAGAGGATGCCGCCGTGTACCCTGGGGTGCAGGGTCTTGACCCGGCCGTCGAGCATCTCGGGAAAACCGGTGAAGGCCGAGACGTCGATCACGGCGAGGCCCGCATCGCGGAGCTTGGCGGCCGTGCCGCCGGTGGAGAGAATCTCGACACCGAACTTTGCCAGTTCCCTGGCGAAACCTTCGATGCCGGCCTTGTCAGTAAGGCTGATCAGCGCCCGCGTCATCTTTTCCATAAGCACACTCGCATACCTGGGGTTGGTGGCCGGAGAAGAGCCCCCGTGCCATCAGTTCTTTCCGGTAAAATCCCTGATCTTGCGGCGGTCCCGCTTGCCAGGGCGGCGGTCGGGAGCCGAGAAGCCGCCGTCCGCCATCTTCTTCAATTCTCTCTGCCGCTGGCGCTGGGCGATGCTCTCTGCCGACTCCTCGTAGAGCAGCCGCGCCTCAGATGCCGGGCGGCGCAATTCGTTCAGGGCCAGCACCTGCACATCGAACTGGTAGGGGCCAATGGTTATCGAGAGGCGATCGCCGACGCGCAGCGGATGCGCCGGCTTGCTGCGATTGCCGTTAAGGTGCACCCTGCCGCCGGAGACCGCCTCGGTGGCCATGGAGCGGGTCTTGAAAAAGCGCGCCGCCCACAACCATTTGTCGAGCCGGACCGTTTCCAGGGGATGTTGCATCGACAGCTCCTTACCCTCTTTTCGCCTCGCGGCACCATAAAAAGAAGGGGAAGAATACACCGCTTTGCACGGGAACGCATGGAATTTTCGTCCACCTTGCCGCCGGCGGCAAAGGCGCTCTCGCCAGACCGAAGCCCCCGCGCATCGACCGGTGCCAGTGGCCAGCCTCGCCATAGGCCACTTCAGGATCGGTCACGGCATCCGGCCAGGCTCAATCACCGTGAGGCTTCGCTCTCTTCCTCCGCCGCAGCAGGGCATCGACCTCCACCCCGATAAGCGGAGGCTCGGTGACCACCTTGAGGCGGTTGCCCGGGTTGGCCTGGGTTACCGCCCCGCCCTCCTCGCTGGCCATGGCGGTCAGCACCACGCGCTGCACGGCAAGACCGCGTTCCATATATTCCACTTCCTCGCCGAGGCACACCTGATTGCGGAACTCGACCGTCACCGCCCCTGCCCCGGTCTCGACAACCACCGCCACCGGTTCATAGCTCTGCCCATGGCGCGGGCTGTCATAGATCATTTCCCCTGCGCCGGGCGGGCCATCGAAAAAGTTGCGCGACAGGCCGCGGGTGCCGATGCGGGCGATTTCCGCTGCGAACTCCTCTGGCAAGATGATGGCCGCCGGATCGCGCCAGGCCTGTGCGGGAAGCGTGGCGAGATAGTCTAGCGCAGCGCGATAAACGCGCACCACTCCGCCAACATAGAAGAGAGACTTCATGCGACCCTCAATCTTCAGGGCGTCGACACCGAGGGCGACCAGCTGCGGCAGCCGATCGAGCAGGCAGAGGTCCTTGGAGTTGAAGATATAGGTGCCGCGACTGTCCTCCTCCACCGGGAAATACTCTCCCGGGCGGGTCTCCTCGACCAATTGATAGCGGTAGCGGCAGGGGTGGGCACAATGGCCGCGATTGGCGTCGCGACCCGTCATGTAGCTCGACAGCAGGCAGCGCCCGGAATAGGAGATACACAGGGCGCCATGGACGAAGACCTCGAGCTCCGCATCCGTGCCGGCCCGCAGGAGGCGCAGCTCTTCCAGGGACAGCTCCCGCGCCGGATTGATGCGGCTCACCCCCTGGGTGGCCCAGAAGCGGGCGGCGCGGCTGTTGGTGACATTGGCCTGGGTAGAGAGATGCAGGGAGAGGTTCGGCACGGTGTCGCGGGCCAGGGCGAGCACGCCGGGGTCGGCGACGATCAGCCCGTCGACGCCCAGGTCGGCCAGCCGCAGCAGATAGGGTGGCAGCAGCTCGATATCGTCGTGATGGGCGAAGATATTGACGGTGACGTAGACTTTGACGCCTCTTGCCCTGGCATGGTCGACCGCCCGGGCGATCTCCTCCTCGGCAAAGTTGCCCGCCTTCTCGCGGAGGCCAAAACGCTTGCCACTGAGGTAGACGGCGTCGGCGCCATAGTGGATGGCGGTGATCAGCTTGGCGAAGGTCCCGGCGGGGGCGAGGAGCTCGGGGATGTACGGCGGCAAAGCCTTGCCGCTTTCATTGTCGTCCATGGTATTGTATGGTAAAGGGGCACGTGCACGGCGGCGTCCCTGCCGCCATCGACAGCGCAGCCCGCCAGCGGCGGGACCGAAAACGGCGATGAGCCGGGTGTCGGCCGCCCATTTTTCAACCCCCTTCATAGAGCAAGCGACTCGGGATTGCAACAGCGAGAGTGAAAGAGTCATCCATCGGCATAGCGATGAGCGGCGGCGTCGACTCCACCGCCAGCGCCCTGATCCTCTCCCGCAGGCACCGCGTCGAAGGCTTCTTCATGCGCCTGCCGCATCGCCGCGGCGCCGAGCAGGAAGAGCGGGTGCGCCGTCTTGCCCGGAACCTCGACCTCCCGCTGCACGTCATCGATCTTTCCGAACAATTCGAGGAATTCGTTCTTTCCCCCTTTACTGCCGAGTATTTTTCCGGGAAGACCCCCAATCCCTGCATGATCTGCAACCCGACCATCAAGTTCGGCCTGCTGCAGGACAGGGTCCTCGCCCAAGGCCTTGCCGCCATGGCCACCGGCCACTACGCGCGCCTGGTGCACGACGGCCCGCGGCCGCGCCTTTTTCGCGGCGCCGACCGGCGCAAAGACCAGAGCTATTTTCTCTCCCGCCTGTGCGCCGAGCAGCTGGCACGTACTCTCTTCCCCCTCGGTGATCAGGACAAGGAAGAGACCTACCGATTGGTGGAAGAGCACGGCTTCAGCGATTTTCGCGGGCTGGAGAGCCAGGACGTCTGCTTTCTCGACCCCGGCGAGCTCGGCGATTTCCTCGCCAGGCGCTATGGCGCCGATCCGGCCGGTGGCCCGATCGTCGACACTTCCGGGAGAGTGCTTGGCCGCCATCGCGGCCTTTTCCGGCACACCATCGGCCAGCGGCGCGGCCTGGGACTCGCCGCCCCCTACCCCCTCTATGTCATCGCCCTGCACCCTGCGACCAACACCGTGGTGGTCGGCGAGGAGCGCGAACTGTACAGCGACCTGGTCAGGGTGCGCGACTGGCACTGGCTCGCAGGGACGCCGCCGCCTGAGGGACGCCTGCTGACGGTGTGCATCCGCTCGACCCATAAGGGCGCCGAGGCCGTGCTGCAGCCTGCCGAGGCCGGGGGCGGCATCCGTTTCAGCGAGCCCCAGCGCGCCGTCACCCCCGGCCAGTACGCGGTGGTCTACGATGGCGACGAGCTGCTCGGTTCGGCGGTCATCGTCGGAGCGGCGACGCAGCCATGAAAACAGTGGTCATCAGCACCCTCGGCTGCAAGGTCAACCAGTTCGAGTCGGCGGCCTTCAAAAGCGCGTTCGAAGAGCACGGCCTCGCCGTGTCCACCTGCGACGATGCCGACATCGTCGTCGTCAACACCTGTGCCGTCACCGCCTCGGCGGGGGCGCAGTCGCGGCGTCTCGTCCTCCGCCTGCTGCGCCGCCACCCACGCGCGAAGATCGTCGTCTGCGGCTGCTACGCCGAGCTGGAAGGGCGACGCCTGGTGCAGGATGAACGCCTCGCCGGGCGCAGCCTGCTGGTGGTCGGCAACGCCGTCAAGGACCGGCTGGTTTCTCTCGCTCTCGAGGGCGAGGACTCGCCAGCCCTGCACCTGCACGACATCCGCGCCGCCAAAACCATCTGCCGCCTGCCGCTGAAGCACTTCGGCGAGCGCTGCCGCGCCTACCTGCGCGTCCAGGATGGCTGCGAAAGCTTCTGCAGCTACTGCATCGTCCCCTATACCCGTGGCCCGAATCGCAGCCTGCCGCCGCAGGAGGCCCTACAGCAGGCCCGCCTCTTCGCCGCCAGCGGGCACCGCGAGATCGTCCTCACCGGCATCCACCTCGGCAACTACGGCAAGGATCTGCAACCGGCGGAGAGCCTCGGCGGGCTGCTCGACCTGCTCAGCCTGGCCATTCCCGAGGTTGGCTTCCGACTCAGCTCGCTGGAACCGATGGAGATCGACACCGTCCTGCTGCGCCTCATTGCCGGTCGCGACAACATCCGCCCGCATCTGCACATCCCCCTGCAGAGCGGCAGCGACCATATCCTCGAACGCATGAACCGCCGGTACAGCACCACCCAGTTCGCCGCGACCATCGCCTCCTGCCTGGAAGCGGTGCCCGACCTGGCAGTCGGCGTCGACGTGCTTGTCGGCTTTCCCGGCGAAACGGAAGGCCACTTCGAGGAGTGCCGCAACTTTCTCTCCACCCTGCCCTGTACCTACCTCCACGTCTTTCCCTACTCGATGCGGCCCGGCACCAGGGCGGCCGGCTTTCCCGACCAGGTGCCAGCCGCCGAGAAGGCACGCCGCGTCGCCGTGCTGCTGGCGCTGGGCGAAGAAAAGAAGCGGGCCTTCGCGCGGCGCTTCCTCGGCACCACCCGCAAGGTGCTGGTGGAGGGCGACGACGGCAACGGCTTCCTGCACGGCTTCACCGACAACTATATCCTCGTGCACTTCCCCGGCGAGGCTCGCCACCTTGGCGAGATCCTCCCGGTACGGCTGTGCGGCGAAGGCAACGACCACCTTCTAGGGGAGATCGCGCAGCAATGAAGATCGAGATCATCGCCATCGGCAACGAACTCACCTCGGGGAGAATCCTCAACACCACCAGCAGCTTCGCAGCACGGAACCTCTTCGAGGCTGGCTATGAGATCTATGGCATGAACACCATCGGCGACGCCCCCAACCTCATCGGCGAAGCCCTCAAACAGGCCTTGGGCAGAGCCGACGCGGTGCTCGTCACCGGCGGACTCGGCACCACCGACGACGACCTCACCAACGAGGCGGTATCCAAGGCCCTCAACCGGCCGACCATGCCCAACTACGAGATCCTCGCCAACATCCGCAGCCACCTCGACGAGATCACCAACACCCCGGTGAGCCAGCTGGAAAAGCTCGCCTGGCTGCCTTCGGGGGCGGAAGCCCTCAGCCCGCAGTCGCGTATGGCCGGCTACCTGCTGGTGCACGACGACAAGCCGATCTTCTTCCTGCCCGGCATTCCCAGCCAGATGCGGCGGCTCCTCGTCGAGCAGGTGCTGCCCAAACTGTCCGCCTGGCAGAAGGACCATCGGCTGACCACCTACCAGCGCGTCTTCCGCATCTTCAACCTGCCGGAAACCGAGGTCAACCGCCGCATCAACACCCTCGACCTCAGCGCCGACGCCCATATTGGCTATTACCCGGTCTTCCCTGAAGTCCACCTCAGCCTCACCGTGCGCGACAAGGAGACCAACAATGCCGAGCGGCTCTTCAAGTCATCCTGCCACGCCATTACCACCGTGCTCGGCGACGCCATCTATGGCCACGACGGCGACAACATGGCCATGGTCACCGGCCGGCTCCTCGGCGACCGCGGCCTGCGCCTGGCGGTGGCCGAATCCTGCACCGGCGGGCTGATTGCCGCCAAGGTCACCGATACCCCGGGCAGCTCGCAATATTTTCTCGGCGGCGTCGTCGCCTATGCCAACGAGATGAAGAGCGGTTTCCTCGGCGTGGCCCCGGAGCTGATCGCCGCCCATGGCGCGGTCAGCCGCGAGGTCGCCGAGGCCATGGCCAGGGGGGTGAGAACGCTGAGCGGCGCCGACATCGGCCTTGCCGTCACCGGCATCGCCGGGCCAGGGGGCGGCAGCGACGACAAGCCGGTGGGCACGGTCTATATCGCCATCGCCACCGCCGAGGAGCAGTGGGGCACCAAGTTCCTCTTCCGCGGCGACCGCCAGCAGGTACGCGAACTCACCGCCTTGAGCGGCCTCGACCTGGTACGCAAGTACCTGCTGCAGCAGGCGGGGGCGTGACCCTCGCCACAAATTGCCCCCTCCGGGCAGCGACGTACATGTTTTCTGGCTCCGCCATGGTATAGTGACGGCGCCACGTAAACGAACCATCCAGGCAACCACCTTCACCTTTGGAGATCATCATGGCAGTAGCACCGAGCAAGGAAAAAACCAGCAGCGTCGACAACGCCATCAACCAGATCCAGCGTCAGTTCGGCAAAGGCTCGATCATGCGTCTCGGCAGCAAGGAAACCGAGAATGTGCCGGTCATCCCCACCGGGGCGCTGAGCCTCGACATCGCCCTCGGCGTCGGCGGCCTGCCCAAGGGCCGCATCACCGAAGTTTACGGCCCGGAATCCTCCGGCAAGACGACCCTTGCCCTGCAGGTCGTCGCCATGGCGCAGAAACAGGGCGGCACCGCCGCCTTCATCGACGCCGAGCACGCCCTCGACACCAGCTACGCCGAGCGGCTTGGCGTCGATATCGACAACCTGCTCATCTCCCAGCCCGACTATGGCGAGCAGGCCCTGGAGATCGCCGAGATCCTCATCCGCTCCAACGGCATCGACGTCATCGTCATCGACTCGGTGGCGGCGCTGGTGCCCAAGGCGGAAATCGACGGCAACGTCGGCGACGCCCACGTCGGCCTGCAGGCGCGCCTCATGTCCCAGGCGATGCGCAAGTTCACCGGGGTGCTCAACCGCAGCAACACCGTGCTCATCTTCATCAACCAGATCCGCATGAAAATCGGCGTGATGTTCGGCAACCCCGAGACCACCACCGGCGGCAACGCCCTCAAGTTCTACTCCTCGCTGCGCCTCGACATCCGCAAGATCGGGCAGATCAAGGAGGGCAACGACATCATCGGCAACCGCACCAAGGTCAAGGTGGTCAAGAACAAGGTGGCGCCGCCTTTCAAGGAGGCGGAGTTCGATATCATCTACGGCGAGGGCATCTCGAGGATCGGCGACCTGCTCGACCTGGCCACCAACCTCGAGATCGTCGAGAAGAGCGGCTCGTGGTATTCCTACAAGGAGGAGCGTATCGGCCAGGGACGTGAAAACTCCAAGCGCTTCCTCATCGACAACAAGGAGATGGCGGCAGAGATCGAGAGCAAGGTGCGCCTCGCCTATGGCCTGCCGCCGGCCGGCGAGCAGGCGGCCGGCGAGCCGCCGGCGGCCGAGGCCTGAGCCCAGCCCGCCCCGTCACCCCTATCGCGGCGGGGGCCCTTGCCAGGCCCCCGCCATCACCTCAGCCGTGAACACCGTGACCCCGAAAAAATCCAACACCTACGACGTCATCATCGTCGGCGGCGGCCCCGCCGGACTCTTTGCCGCCTATTACCTCTCAGAGCACTCGAACCTCAAGGTGCTGCTCATCGAAAAGGGCAAGGCCTCGCTCAAGCGCAAATGCCCGATCAAGGACGGCGGCTGCATCAAATGCCGCCCCTGCAACATCCTCTGCGGCATTGGCGGCGCCGGGCTCTTTTCCGACGGCAAGCTCAACTTCATCCATAAGCTTGGCAAGACCGACCTCACCCAGTTTCTCGATGTCTCCGCCGCCATGGCGCTGATCGACGAGACCGAGGCCATCTTCAACCGCTTCGGCATGGACGGCAAGGTCTTCCCCACCGACATGGACAAGGCGCACACCATCCGCAAGGAGGCCCGCAAGCAGGGCATCGACCTGCTCATCATCAAGCAGAAGCACCTCGGCAGCGACAATCTCCCCAACCATATCGCCAGGATGGCCGATTATATCGCCGACCGCGGCGTGGCCTTTCACCACTCCGAGGAGGTGCGCGAACTCCTCGTCGACCGGGGCGCGGTGCAGGGGGTGCGCACCAGCCGCGCCGACTACTTCGCCCCGCAGGTCATCCTCGCCCCCGGCCGCGTCGGGGCGGAGTGGATGGCCGCCATCGCCCGCCAGCACGATATCGAAGTGTCGCAGCGCGGCATCGAGGTGGGGGTGCGCGTCGAGGTCCACAACGAGATCATGCAGGATCTCTGCTCGGTCATCTACGACCCTACCTTCTTCGTGCGCACTTCGAAATACGACGACCAGACGCGGACCTTCTGCACCAACCTCGGCGGCTATGTGGCTCTCGAGAACTATCAGAACTTCGTCTGCGTCAACGGCCACGCCTATATGGACAAGAAGTCCAGCAACACCAATTTTGCCTTCCTCTCCAAGGTGGTGCTCACCGATCCGGTGGAGGACAACCAGGCCTACGGCGAGTCCATCGGCAAGCTGGCGACGCTGATCGGAGGCGGCAAACCCATCCTGCAACGCTACGGTGACCTCAAGCGCGGCCGCCGCTCCACCTGGAATCGCGTCCAGAACAGCTATATCTAACCGACTCTGAAAAGCGTCACCTGCGGCGACATCGCCATGGCATTGCCGGAACGCATCCTCACCAACCTCATCGATGGTCTGGATCAGCTCAACCAGGTCATCCCCGGCGTGGCCAACGACGAGACCTTGCTCTATGCCCCGGAGATCAAGTTCTTCGCCACCCAGGTGACCACCGACAGCAACCTCGAGACCTCGCTGCGCGGGCTGTTCGTTGCCGGTGACGGCCCCGGGGTAGCCGGCAATATCGTCTCGGCGACGGCCACGGCGCTGCTGCCGGCCAAGGCGATCATCGCCCGCGCCACACCGGGGGCCGCGATTCGTTGAGTTTTTGTGCTGCTCTTGGTAAGGTGAAGGTATTCTTGTCAGGTGATGAGAACTATTGCAACACTGTAACTTCAGCAAAAGGAGAGAGTCATGCAGAAATGGGAATGTCCGTGCGGCTATATTTATGACCCGGCAGAAGGCGACCCCGATCACGGCGTAGCGGCGGGAACGGCCTGGGAAGACGTGCCGGAGAGCTGGGTCTGCCCCCTGTGCGGCGCGGAGAAGGAAGCGTTCTGGAAAGCCGAGTAAGCTGACCGGGCGCTAAACAATCACGATGTACAGCAGCGGAGGTGGCCTGCCGGGCCGCCTCCGCTGTCTTGTTTCAGCTCTGCAATGAATCGGCGGCCACGGAACATCGGCCCGATCATCAAGGGGGAGAGGATAAAACCTTTCCCCCCTTTTCTGTTTAGGCCTTGAGCTCCCCATAGACCTGGGGATGAAAGCCGACGTAGTACGTCCTGCCAATGCGCAGAGTCGGCGCGCGGAGTTTGCCGGAAGGGCCGATGACCTTTGCCAGCAACTCGTCGCGGGCGATATCCTTGGGGACGAGGCGAAGGACCTTCTTCCCTGCCGCCGCCACCACCAGGTCTGCTGCGGCCAGCAGCTGCCAGGCCTCCTCGGCGTCGATGGCCGTCTTCCTGGCGTCGACCTCCTCTTTGATGAGCCACTGCCCGGCGCCCAACGCAGCCCGTGCGTTGTTGCAGGACACTCAGTTCTTGCGCAGATAGGCCCAGTCGATTTCCATGCTTTCCTCCATTGTCGAGATTGCTGTCCCCGCCTGCGGCGTCGCGGCTACCCGCCCCGCCGCCACCACTCCCATGTGCAGCAGAATAAAGAGATTGAGGACAAGAAAGAGACTGCGATAGCCTCCCTCCCGCGCCGCCCTGGCGGCCAGCGGCAGCAGGACCAGCGGCAACAGCACGGCGTTGGCCACTATGGCGATGCGATACGCGATCGGCATGGCCAGAGGAAGGACAGCGAACATCATCATCAGGCAGACCAGGCCCCCCACCCAGGGCAGGAGCAGGCGGTGCAGGCCTGGCGCGGTCAGGCAGGTCAACAGTGTCGGCAGCTGGCCGCAGCGGTAATCCTCGCTATTGTCGAGCAGGATGAGGTGAACGTGGGGAACCTGCCAGAGGACCAGCAGCGCGAAGAGCAGCAGGGCGGCAAAGGCCAGGGGCGCGCCGCCCCCGGCGAGCCAGCCGATATAGGCCGGCAGGGCGCCAGAAAGCAGTCCGGGGACGATGGCCAGGGACGTCGTTCTCTTCAAGGGGGTGTAGACCCCGTTATAGAGCAAAACCGCCGTGGCGGTGAGCAGTGTCGTCGGCGCTGTTCCTGCAGCTAAAAGCAGTGCCAGGGCGAGGGTGAGGAGAAGGCCGGCCTGCACGCCGGCGAAGAGGGCACTGACCTCGCCTCGCGGCAAGGGCCGCTCCCGGGTGCGGCGCATGGCGCCATCGAGTTCTTTTTCCTGCAGGGAATTGAGGCTTGCCGCGCCACAGGCAGCGAGAAAAACACCGAAGACGGTGGCTATCGTCTCCTTACCGGGCGTTCCTCCGGCAACCATGGCGCCAAACAAGGCCGACAGGCCGACAAGAAAGCAGAGCGGCAACTTGGCCAACCGCAGGCAAGGAAGCAGCGCCCTCGTCAGTTGCCGTCCTCGGCCAGCCATGCCTCGAACTCCTCCTGCGGGACGATACGCAGCTTGGCGACCATTGCCGAATGGTTGACCCCGCAATACTCGGTGCACTGAATGTCATACTCGCCGACCTTGTCGGCGTAGAACCAGGCATAGGTGGGGATGCCTTTGATGGCATCGACCTTGATGCGGAAAGCGGCGATGAACAGGCTGTGCAGCACGTCCACCGAGCTGACGTTGAGCTTGACCGCCCTGCCCACAGGCACCACCAGCTCGTTCTCGCTCTCCTTGTCGTTTTCATAGATGAACAGCCAGGAGAACATCTGCGCCTCGACGGCGACGTTCATGGCGTCGTCGGGCACCGCCCGCAGGCCGAGGTAGGAATGCCAGCCGACATAGAACATCGACAGGGCGATGAGGGTGGGAATGATCGTCCAGAGTATCTCCAGCTTGTAGTTGTCGCGGATGTCGGATGCCACCGGATGCCTGCTGCGGCGGAAGCGCACCACGAAATAGACCATGACGGCGGTGATGCCAAAGAGCAGCACCACGGAGATGCCCAGGATATACCAGAATGCCAGATCCACTCCCTGTACCGGGGTCATAGTGTTCTCCGCCAGTTATCTGAAGGCTACGTCCCAGAAGGTGAAGCCGATCATGATGATGAGAAAGGTCACGGTGCCGATGAACGAGAAGACGATGATCGGCCCCTCGTACTTGAGGTGCATGAAGAACAGCAGCACCAGGGTCACCTTGAGGCAGGCGACCCCCAGGGCCACCGGCACGTTGAAAAAGCCGAGGTCGACATAGGAGACGGCGACGGTGACCACGGTGAGCAGCAGCAGCGCGACGAGCACGGCTGCGAGCGCTTTATAGCTCATGGGGGGATGGACGGTCTCGTGTTCCACGATGGTTCTCCGCGATAATGGCTCGTCCCCCTAGAGGACGAGGTAAAACAGGGGAAAGACGAAGATCCAGATGAGATCGACGAGATGCCAGTAGAGCCCGGCATTGTCGAGCATCGCATAGCGGCTGCCGCTGACCCGGCCGCTGCGGATGAAGAACAGGCTCACCGCGAGAAGCGCCATGCCGATGATGACGTGCAGGCCATGCAGGCCGGTGATGACATAGTAGAGGCCGAAGAAGATGTTCAGCCCCGGCTCCCCGTTGACCAGGGTCTCGGAATTGGGATAGATGCCGTGGTCGATCTTCGCCCCCCACTCGAAGTACTTGTTGACGAGAAAGACCACCCCGCACAGCAGGGAAAAGAGCAGCAGCCGCTGCGCCCTCTTCGCATCGTCCCGCCTGATGGCGGTGATCGAGGCGGCGACGGTGAAACTCGACACCAGCAGCACGATGGTGTTCAGGGCGCCGATGATGCGGTTGAGTTCCTTGCCGCCTGCGACAAAGGACTGCGGGTGCTCGAAAAAATAGGCGGCATAGAGGACGAACAGCCCCCCGAAGAGGATGATCTCCGAATAGAGAAACAGCCACATGCCGATCTTGATGCCTACCTGGTCACTTTCGCGGTGCATGGCATCCCCCTAGGAGCGCTGGCTGGCCGAGTTATCTCCGACCTGACGGAAATCGTAAGGAAAATCCATGATTTCCGGTTTGTCGACGAAATTGTGCACCGGCGGTGGCGAGGGAACCCGCCACTCCAGGGTGGTCGCCCCCCAGGGGTCGGCGGGGGCGGCGACGCGGTGGCGCAGGCTGGCGAGGAGATTGACGAACATTACCACCAGGCCGATACACAACAGATAGCCTCCAAACCCGGCGAGGAAGTTGCCGGTCTCGTACTGGGGCAGGTAGTCGTAGTAGCGGCGCGGCATGCCCTGCAGGCCGAGAATCAGCATCGGCACATAGTGGAAGAGAAACCCCACCGCAGTCAGCACCGCCCCGATGTAGGCGGGTCGGAAGGGGTACATGATGCCGAACATCTTCGGCCACCAGTAGTGCAAGGCGGCAAGGAAGGCGAAGCCGGTGCCGCCGAACATGACGAAGTGAAAATGCGCGACGACGAAGTGCGTGTCATGGACGTGGATATCGGTGCCCACTGCCCCGAGCACCAGCCCGGTCAGGCCGCCGACGCTGAACAAATAGATGAAGATCAGCGAAAGCAGGAGCGGTGGAGTCATCTCTATGGAGCCCTTGTACATCGTCGCCACCCAGGAGAAGACCTTGACCGCCGAAGGGATGGCAACGAGGAAGGTGAGCAGCGAGAAGACGAACACCGAGACATCGCTCATGCCGCTGGTGTACATGTGGTGCGCCCACACCAGCGAGCCGGCGATGGCGATGCCCATGGACGACCAGACGATGGCCTTGTAGCCGAAGATTGACTTGCGCGAAAAGACCGGGATGATCTCCGAGACCACTCCCATGCCGGGGAGGATCATGATATACACCGCTGGATGGGAGTACATCCAGAAGAGATGCTGGTAGAGGATGGGGTCGCCACCTCTGGCTGGGTCGAAGAGGCCGATGGAGAGCAACCGCTCCATGACCACCAGTACGAAGGTGATGGAAATCACCGGTGTGGCGAGGATCTGCACCCAGGCGGTGGCGTACAGCGACCAGGTGAACAGCGGGATCTGCATCAGCCCCATGCGCTTGTCGCGCATGCGGTGGAAGGTGGTGACGAAGTTGAGCCCGGTGAGCATCGACGACATGCCGAGGATGAAAGCGGCGGAGACGGTAAGCCCGACATTGGAGCTGCTCTGTACGCTGAAGGGCACGTAGAAAGTCCAGCCGGTGTCGGGGAAGCCGTCGCCGGTGAACAGGGCCACCAGGGCGAAGATGCCGCCGAACATGAACAGGTACCAGCTGAAGAGGTTGAGCCGGGGGAAGAATACATCGTCGGTACCCAGCTGGATGGGCAGGAAAAAATTGCCGAAGATGGCCGGGATGGCAGGGATGACGAAGAGAAAGATCATGATCACCCCATGCAGGGTGAACAGGGAGTTGTACATCCCCGGCCCCATGATGGTGCGCCCCTGGCTCATCAGCTCGGTGCGGATGAGCAGGCCGATGACCATGGCGACGACGAACCAGAAGAGGACCGCGTAGAGGTACATCAGGCCGAGGCGCTTGTGGTCGTGGGTCAGCAGCCAGGCCTTGATGCCGGTCAGGCCGGGGGGTGACGATTGCGTAAAGAAGGATGGTATCGCGGTCATGGAGATATCCCGTCAGGACTGTTCGTTGCCATCGGCGGCAGCCCGTGCTGACCGCCCTCTGCGCCTATAGTAGAGAAAAACCGCCCCGAGCGCCACGGCGAAAACCGCTAGAACGATGATTTTCACCATTTCGAAGATCGAGGTGCCACCGCCGTGGGGGTCGTAGTTGAAACAGAAGCCGAGCAGGCGCTTGACCGACATCATCGGTGTGCCTGCGGCAGCCGCGGCGAGAGCCAGATCGATGTCGCCGGCGAGGAAGCTGCCGTAGACATAGCGAATGATCTTGCCGTCCCCGGCAAGGACAATGAGCGCCGCAGGGTGGATGAAGGTCTCGTCGTCGACCTTCTCGAAGCGAAAGCCGACCCCATCGGTGGCTCTCTTGATGGCCCCGGCATCGCCGGTGAGAAAGCGCCACTCCTTGTGCGGCCAGCCCTCGGGGAGGATCTTGACGTAGTTGTTCTTGGCGGCGGCGGCATCCTTGGGGCCCTCGACATCGTTGAAGCTCAGGGCGACAACCTGGTAGTCGATGCCCGGCAGGGCGCTGAGGCCGCCGAGGGCCACGGCGAGGTTGGCGAGGTTCTTGCTGCAGATGTTGGGGCAGTAGTAGTAGATGGGCAGAAACAGCGTCGGGCGGTCGATGAGTTCATCGAGTCGCACCCGCTGTCCCTCCTCGTCGACGAACTCCATGTCCAGGGGCAGATACTCGCCAATCTTTTCCACCACCCAGGAAGAAGCATCGTCCTGGCCGGAAGACTGCAGGAGGCCCTTGGTGGCCTCGAGCAGGCCCCCGCCGCGGTCTTCGCTGGCGGCAGGGGTCATGCTCAGGGCTAGCACCAGCGCCAGCGCCGCCAAAAGTGCGGTGAGGCGCGGAAAAACGCTCACAGGCACGTCCTACTTGGCCTTCTGCGAGGATCCTGTGGCCAGGTTGACCTTCAGGGCCGTGCGGTAATTGTGCTTGGTTTTGAAACTGTCACGTCCGCCGCCATAGGCCAGCAGAACAACGTTTTCACCACCGCCGTCGATGGCCCCGTCCTGCTTGTCGGCCGATTTGAGCGGCATGGTGAATTCGATGGTGGTCACCCCGCCACTCTCGCTGCCACCCACCAGGGTGACGTCATTGCTGCCGCCCCTGCTCTCGTCGCTGACGTGGGACGTCTCGGAGTCGCCGAACTCGTCGGTGATCGTCGCTTTACCATCCTTGACATAGCCGAGGACATAATTGGCATCCTTCATCTCCTTACTGGGGTTGAAGCCCACTCCCACCCAGCCTTCGGTCTGCGCGCTCATCTTCACCGCCAGGGTGTTGCCGTCAACCTTCCAGGCGAAGGTCATTTTCTGTTCTTTGATCTCGTGATCGTATTGCGCCGCCACGACCGCGCTGGCCGTCAGCAGCATCATCCCCATGCCCGCCAGGGCACCGCACCATGCTTTTGCTCGCATATCATCTCCTTGTTCGTTGTTTGCCGGCGAAGCTGTGGCTGGTGACTCGCAACCTGCAGTCACAGCATGCCCGGCGATTTTCAGTGTAACCTCTTTCAGCTGGAAAAGTGTAGCACAGACTGCCACTCAAAGAAAGCGACGAGCCCCCTTTTCTCTCCCGAATTGTGCTAATGAGAATTTTTTTCATCTAACTCGGGAAAAGATTTGCGACCTCGGCCAAAGGTGCTTATTCTAATGGCCGTTGACAAACAGCGGCCGTGCCCAGGCTGCCCCGGAAGAGGCCCCAGCGGCCCCCGTGGCGGCGATGCGGCGGCAAACCCCACAAAAACCATCGAGGAGGAAGACGAATGGCAAAAAAACTCGGAGTCTACAAGTGTAACGTGTGCGGCAACATCGTCGAAGTTCTCACCGCCGGCGGCGCCGACATGATGTGCTGCGGACAGCCGATGGTCCTGCAGACAGAAAACACCACCGATGCCGCCGTGGAGAAGCATGTTCCCGCTCTGGAACGCAAAGATGGCGGCTGGCAGGTAACTGTCGGCAGTGTCGAGCACCCGATGACCGACGCCCACTTCATCGAGTGGATCGAGCTCTCCTTCGGCAATGCCGTCTATCGGCAGTTCCTCAATCCCGGCGAAAAACCGACCGCCTTCTTCCCGGTGGCCGGCGATGCGGTCAGCGCCCGCGCCTACTGCAACCTGCACGGCTTGTGGAAGAAGTAGACTCCTTGCTGTAAGCGCCGGGCGCCACTGGCGTCCGGCGGCAGTCCTCGCATCCCGCCCCGCTTTTTTCCTCCTGCCAGCAGCAACATTTCGCGGCACCTGATTTTCCTCCTCTCACCTGATATCCCCGCATCGCTTGCAGCCGACCCGCCTGCCAGCAGGTTGCCACCTTATCGCACCGAATCGTTGCCTCACACGGTGCCGCCCTTCTGCCTTTTTCCTCCTCCCCTGGCGCCCCTTGCCACCGACGCTTCCTCCTGTCACAGACCCCTGTCACACCCCAGCGCCGTACGCGGGCTATTCCAGACAGGCGCCGGTTTCACCCTGTCACAGGAAACGCTCCCCCTCCTCCCGTAGCCGCTGCGGCAGGCTTCTTGACAAGCCGCGGTAACAACCGTAGTTTCTCACCAGAGTACATTCGTTTTCCCTTCCGACCCACGGCGATCGCGATACATAAGGGGGTGCATGATGAGAGAAAGAGCGTTCCGCAAGGAAATGGACAGCATGGGCGAGGTGGAGATACCCATCCAGGCCCTCTATGGCCCGCAGACACAACGCGCACTCAATAATTTCCGTTTCTCCGCGCCACCGCTTCCCTGGCAGTTCATCGAAGTCCTCCTCGAAATCAAGAGCGCCGCCGCCACCGCCAACCGGCGCCTCGGCCTGCTCGACGCCCAGCGGGCGACAGCCATCGAGAAGGCAGTAGCCAAGCTCCTCGCTGATCGCGCCGTGGAACACTTTCCGCTTACTGCCTATCAAACAGGGTCGGCCACCAGCACCAACATGAACGTCAACGAGGTCATCGTCGGCTTGGCGCGCCTCGAGGGGGTGAGCCTCTCCGCCAACGACCATGTCAACCTCGGCCAGAGCAGCAATGACGTCATCCCCAGCGCCATCGCCCTCACCGCCGCCAAGATGGTCAAGAAACGGCTGATACATACCTTGTCCTCCCTCGCCGCCGGCATTCGCGAAGTCGCCGCCCGCCATCCCACGGTGATCAAGACCGGGCGCACCCACCTCATGGACGCCCTGCCCATCCGCCTCGAAGCAGAAATGGAGGCCTGGGCGGCGCAGCTCGACGAAAGCGTGCAGCGGCTCGAGAGCTGTCTGCCGCGTCTCGCCCGCCTGCCTCTCGGCGGCACGGCGGTCGGTTCCGGGGTCAACTGCCACCCCGATTTCGCCCCCCTGGTCTTGAACCTGCTCACCATCAGCACCGGCATCCCCTGCACCAGCGCCCCATCCCGCTACAAGAACATCGCCACCCTCGACACCGTGGTGGAACTCTCCGGACACCTCAAGGCCGGGGCCATGGCGGTCAACAAGATCGCCGAGGATCTGCGCTGGATGAACTACGGCCCGCTCTCTGGCCTCGCCGAGGTGCGGCTGCTGGCCCTGCAGCCAGGCTCATCGATCATGCCGGCCAAGGTCAACCCGGTGATTCCCGAGGTGGTACGCATGGCCTGCGCGCAGATTGTCGGCAACGACGTCACCCTCTCCCTGGCCGGCATGGGCGGCAATTTCCAGCTCAACACCATGCTGCCGCTGGCCGCGCAGAAGATTGTCGAATCCATCGTGCTTCTTGCCGAGAGCGCCGCCGCCCTGTGGTGGAAAGCGATCAAGGACCTGGTCGTCAACGAGGAGGCCTGCCGCGAGGCGCTGGCCCGCAACCCGATCCTCGTTACCGCCCTCAACCCGAAAGTCGGCTACCTCCGCGCTGCGGAAATCGCCAAGAAAGCACAGGAAGAGGGCCGCCCGATCCTCGAAGTCGCGGCGGAACTGACCGACATCGACCGCGAAGAGTTGGAGCGTCTTCTCGACCCAACCCGGCTCGCCGACGGCGGCTGAAAGAAGGCCCGACGAGAAGAGGTCGGGGAGGCTGCTTTTTCCAGGGCTCTGACCCTTGGCCGGCGATAACCGGCTCCTGCCAGGCTGGCCGCAAGATGCCCACCTCCGCAACCAGTTCCCCCCTCCTGTCGTTGGGCAGGATGTCGTGCAGGCTATAGCATCGCTGGGCGCCGCGCCAACCGTCGCCATGCCAGGCCGGCCAGCTGCTGCAGGTATTGCCACACCACCCGCCGCGTCATCTTCGACTCGCCATAGTCGCGGTCGCGAAACTCGATGGGCACCTCCATCACCCGCAGACGCCGATGATACTCGGCGAGCACGGCCAGGGCGATCTTGAAACCGGGCACGGGCCCGGGCAGGGAGATCAGCAGTTCGCGACGCAGGGCGAAAAAGCCAGCCAGGGGGTCCTTGACATCGCAGAAGAAGAGGGCGGGAAGAGTGGCCAGGCGTGAGGAGAGCTTGCGCGCCAGAGGCCAATCGGGCATCGACCCGCCGGCCACATACCTGCTGCCCAGCACCATATCGCAGCGGCCGTGGAGCAGCGGCTCCAGCAGTTCGGGGATTTTTTCCGGTGGGTGACTGAGATCGGCATCCATGACCACCACCCATGGCGCCTCGCTGGCCACCGCCCCGGCGAGCACCGCTCCGGCGAGCCCGGTGTTGATATCCCGGCAGAGCAGCCGCACCGGCCCCCGCTCCCGCCAGGAAAGCACCTTGTCGCAGGTACGGTCGGCCGAGGCGGAGTCGACGAAGAGCACGTCGCAGAAGAGCGGGCACCGGGCCAGCACGGGCAATAGCCGCTGCAGGAGGAGGTCGACGTTGCCCTCCTCGTTGAGGGTCGGCACGATCACCGTGACCACCGCCCTGCCCTCCGCCCGCTGAACCTCCCCGGAAAAGCCATCGTTTACGGCAACCATGTCGCGCTCACCCGGCCATTCGCTTCAGGGACAGCTCGTGCAGGGGGAGGATCACCGCCCCCAGGCCCTTGATCTTCTGGATCGAGTCCCAGGCAGCCATGGCGTCGAGGTGCACGCCGGGGCAGACCGCCGGCCCATGGGCGGGAAAATTCTCGGCGTTGCAGCAAAAGCCGGTGATCACCGCCGGACCCTCGCCGGTTTCGACGCGGACCGAGAGGCAGCCGGGGCTATGGCCAGGGGAATGGATCACGGTGATGCCGGGAGCGATCTCCGCGCCATCGGCGACGGCGACGAAGTCGATGCCCTCGACGAAATAGGGGTCGTAGCGGTGGTCGATAGGGTGGGGGTGATGGCAGAACGCGGTCTCGCTTTCGTGTACATAGAACTTCGCCCGGCGGAAGAGGCCGTTGTTGCCGCAATGGTCGTCATGGAGGTGGGTGTTGATGACCGTGTCGATATTGTCGACGGCGAGGCCCTCGCCCGCCAGGCAGTCGACGATGGAACGCGGCACCATGCCAGTCTCCTCGAAGAAACCGCTGGGCACCATGAGTTCGTTCTCGTCGAGCCCGGTGTCGACGAGGATATTGCGCGCGCCGCCCCGCAGCAGGAAAGCCCAGATCGGCAGCCAGATGCGTTTGCCGTAGCCTTTCTGGTAGGTCATGATTCCCTGATCGGGATTGCGCACCCCGGTCAAGAGCGGAGTGATCGAATAGGTCTGCATAGCGCGCTCCCTGCACAAGCGGCTCGACGCCGCCGTCATGGCAGCATCGGCCTTTCTTCCTTTGGTATCAAAGATAAGGCGACAAATCAAGGGATGGCGGCTGTATACCTTCCTCAACGTAGCCCAAGGCATTTTCCGATCATCACCGAGATCAAGATTATTTTCTCTTTATTTGAAATTCCACAGAACGATATTCTTGACCTGATCCATATCAGAGAATATATTCCTGCCCTCAGGAGGACAAAGGGAATGTTGGACAGCATCAGCATGGAGATCCTCAAGATTCTCCAGGAAAAGGCGCGAATCCCCAATATCGAGGTGTCCCGCCAGGTGGGGCTCGCCCCCTCGGCGGTGCTCGAGCGCATCCGCAAGATGGAGAAGCAGGGGATTATCGACGGCTACGAGGTACGCCTCAACCCGCAGCGCTTCCGCTTCGCCCAGGTGGCCTTCGTCCACGTGCGCACGACGGCGGCGGCCCGGGAAGCGGTCGGCCATGCCCTCAGCCTGATGGGCGAGGTGCAGGAGATCCACTTCGTCGCCGGCGACGACTGCTACCTCATCAAGGTGCGCACCGCCGACACCCTGTCCCTGCACTCCTTTCTCGGCGAGCGCCTCGCCACCATTCCCGGCGTGCTCTCCACCTCCACCGAAACCGTACTGGCGACGATCAAGGAAACCAGCCGCATCCCCCTTCCGGAACACTTCAAGGACTGACCACCATGCCGATGCCCGAGACCTTCAGACAGCGACTCTTTCCCCTCCTGCCCTCCATCGCCGCCCACTACGGCACGCCCTTTCATATCTACGACGAACAGGGTATCCGCGACACCGGCCGGCGCCTCAAGGAGGCCTTTGCCGGCGTGGCCCGCTTCCGCGAATACTATGCGGTCAAGGCCCTGCCCAACCCCCGCGTCCTGGCGGTCATGGCCGAAATGGGCTTTGGCTTCGACTGCAGCTCCATCGCCGAGCTGCGTCTCAGCCGCCGCGTCGGGGCGCGCGGCGAGGACCTGATGTTCACCTCCAACAACACCAGCGCCGAAGACTTTGACGAGGCGGCCGCCGAGGGCGGCTCGATCCTCAACCTCGACGACATCAGCCTGCTCCCCAAGGTGCCGGAGATGCCGGAACTTATCTGTTTCCGCTATAACCCCGGGGAGCGGCGCAGCGGCAACGAGATCATCGGCAACCCGGTGGAGTCGAAGTACGGGGTCAGCCACGAGCAGCTGCTCCCCGCCTTCCGCCAGGCCAGGGAGATGGGAGCCAGCCGCTTCGGCCTGCATACCATGCTCGCCTCCAACGAGCTCAACTACCGCTACATGGTGCAGACCGCCGCCATGCTCCTCGAACTGGTGGAGGAGATCTCCGCCGAGCTGGGCATCACCTTCGAGTTCGTCAACATCGGCGGCGGCCTCGGCATCCCCTACCGTCCCGACGCCGCGAACCTCGACCTCGTCAGCATGGGCCGGGAGATCGCCGACCTTTTCCAGGCTTTCGCGACGCGCCATGGCTACCAGCCTGCCCTCTACATGGAGAGCGGACGCTTCATGACCGGCCCCCACGGCGTTCTGGTCACCACCGCCATCAACCGCAAAGAGATCTATCGCACCTACGTCGGGGTTGACGCCTCGATGAGCTCGCTGATGCGCCCCGGCATGTACGGAGCCTATCATCATATCGACGTGGTAGGCAAAGAGGGCGGTGCAACGGAGGTGGTGGATGTTGTCGGCTCGCTGTGCGAGAACAACGACAAATTCGCCATTCAACGCCCCCTGCCGAAGATCGTCGACGGCGACCTGCTGGTCATCCACGACACCGGCGCCCATGGCATCGCCATGGGCTTCAACTACAACGGCAACCTGCGCCCCAAGGAGC
Source organism: Desulforhopalus sp. (assembly GCA_024710585.1). GTDB lineage: Bacteria > Desulfobacterota > Desulfobulbia > Desulfobulbales > Desulfocapsaceae > Desulforhopalus_A. The sequence continues at coordinate 28,524 of JANJUM010000130.1, read as the reverse complement.
TGCTCCTGCGCAGCGATGGCACGACCGAGCTGATCCGTCGCGCCGAGACGGTGGACGACTACTTCGCCACCCTCTCCTTTGGCCCCGACGTCTTTCGGCCCTAGGCGGCAGGCCAAGCGATGAACGTCGATATCGACCGTTTTCTCCACCTCGTTGCCGAGGCGGTGCGCCATGCCACCACCCCGGTGGTCGACCTCATCGCCGTGCAGACCGAGGACCCTTACAAGGTCCTGGTGGCCACCATCCTCTCGGCGCGCACCAAGGACGAGACCACAGCCGCCGCCTCGGCCCGCCTCTTCGCCCGGGCACCGGACATCGACGGACTGGCGGTGCTTGGGGTCGAGGAGATCGCCCGGCTCATCTTCCCGGTGGGCTTCTACCGCACCAAGGCGGAGCACCTGCATCGCCTGCCGTCAACCCTGCAGGCCTTTGGCGGCAAGGTGCCGGAAGAGATCGAGCAGCTGGTCACCCTTCCCGGCGTCGGCCGCAAGACCGCCAACCTGGTGCGCAGCGTCGCCTTTAAAAAACCGGCCATCTGCGTTGACACCCACGTGCACCGCATTACCAATATCTGGCGATACGTGGACACCGCCAACCCGCTGCAGACCGAGATGGCCCTGCGCGCCACCCTCCCCGAGCGCCACTGGATCCCCATCAACTCCCTGCTGGTGGCCTTCGGACAGAGCATCTGCCGGCCGGTGTCGCCGCACTGCGACCGCTGCCCGCTGCAGGGGCTCTGTCCGCAACACGGGGTGCGCCCCCGCAAACCTCCTGGAGGAAAAATGGCCCAGTCATCCCTCTTGAAATGCATCTCCTGGAACGTCAACGGCATCCGGGCCGTGGAAAAGAAGGGCTTTGTCGAGCAGATGCTCTCCTTCGACGCCGACATCGTCGCCATCCAGGAGACCAAGGCCCAGGTCGAGCAGCTCTCCGCCGAGCTGAAAGACATCCCCGGCTACACCTCCTACTGGCACAGCGCCGAGCGCAAAGGTTACTCCGGGGTGGCCATCTACAGCCGCGTCGCGCCGCTGGCGGTGCGCTACGGCCTCGGCGAGGCCGAGTTCGACTGCGAGGGCAGGGTCATCACCCTCGAGCTCGAGCGGTGTTTCTTCGTCAATATCTACTTCCCCAACAGCGGTGACGAGCTCAAGCGCCTCGACTTCAAGCTGCGCTTCAACGCCAGCCTGCTTCGCTACGCTGAGACGCTGCGCAAAGAGAAGCCGGTGGTCCTCTGCGGCGATTTCAACGTCGCCCACAAGGAGATCGACCTCACCAACCCCAAGGCCAATGTCAAGAACGCCGGCTTCACCCCCGAAGAGCGCTCCTCCATGGACGGCTTCGTCGCTGCCGGCTATGTCGACACTTTTCGCATCTTCAATCAGGAACCGGGCCAGTACACCTGGTGGAGCTACCGCTTCAACGCCCGCGCCAAGAACATCGGGTGGCGTATCGACTACTTCTGTGTCAGCGAGGAACTGCGGCAGCGCGTGCACAGCGCCGGCATCTTGCCCGAGATCACCGGCTCGGACCACTGCCCGGTGAGCATCGAGCTCGCCCTGGAGAGCTGAACGGGCGGTGCAGGCCTGCCATGACGCGCCGGGCTACGCCAGAACACGCGGAAGATGACATAGCCGGGGCTGTAATTCGCCCTGAAATTTGTCGCAAGGGTCAGGCAAGGATGCGCCCGATGGGGAGTCAGAAGAGTGACGGGCAGCCGCAACCGGCGGCGTCTTGCGGGCCAAGGAGCAGTTCCGGGCAGACAGCCTCGATATGGGCCAGGATCTTGCGCGTCCCGGCGGGAAAGGCATAGCGATGCAGCTCATTGCGAGGCACCCAGCGGCTGGCCGTGCCCATTTCCCCGCCTCGCAGCGCCTCGCCGCCCACCACAGCGCAGAGCAGGGCCGTCAACTGCACACGGTGATGGGTATAGTGGTGCACCACGGTGACGATCTCCCGCTCGACGCGCACCACCAGGCCGGTCTGCCGCCGTATGAGGGATGGCAAGGCCTCGGCCGCACCCTCCTCACCATACTTGCCACCGGGAAACTCCCACATTCCCCCCCAGAGCTCACCCGCCGGCCGCTGGCAGAGAACCAGCCCGCCCGGACCGACAATCACCGCCGCCGCCCGCTGCAGACATACCAGCTTCTTCTTCACTTTCGCCAGCGGACGCTGCGCCACCGTTCCCGCCCTCGCGGCACGGCACAGGGAGGAGAGCGGGCAGCTGGCGCAGCGCAGCAGGCGCGGCAGGCAGACCAGCCCGCCGAAGTCCATCAGCGCCTGGTTGTAGAGCCGCGCCCGACCGGGGGGAAGCAGCCTTGCCGCCAGTTCCTCCACCTGCCTGCGACCGGGACCTGAGCCGACCGGCCTGTCGATGTCGAAGAGCCGGGCGTAGACGCGCAGCACGTTGGCATCGACCGCCGCCACGTCCTCGTTGCCGGCGATGCTGGCAATCGCCGCCGCCGTGTAGGGGCCGATACCCGGCAGGCTGCGCAGCGTCTCGTAGGAACGGGGCACGAGACCTTGATGATCGCGGACGATGCACTGCGCGGCCTGGTGCAGGTTCCGCGCCCGGGCGTAATAGCCCAGCCCTTCCCAAGCCTTGAGGATTTCTTCGCGAGAGGCCGCGGCCACCGCCTCGACGTTGGGAAAACGCTCCAGCCAGCGTCTGAAATAGGCTACGCCCCGTTCCATCTGCGTCTGCTGCAGCATCACCTCGGAGAGCCACACCTGGTAGGGATCGTAGGTCTTCCGCCAGGGCAAGGGACGGCCATGGCTGGCAAACCACTGCAGCAGCCGGGGCGCCAGCTGCTGGCCGCTATCCTCGCTATGGCTGGCGCGGGAATTCAGGCCCATGGGCGCCTAGAGGCCGATGCCGAGAAAACGGCCGAGCGCCACCAGGCCCATGCCGACAATTACGGTGAGAAAAAGGCTGCCGCTCTTCCAGGCCACGGGAAAGGCGACCAGGGCGGCCCAGAAGAAGAGGTTGTCGAAGCCGAGTTCGATGCTGCCGCCCTTGACGAGCAGCGAGGGGGCGAGCATCGCCGCCAGCACCGCCGGCGGCACGAGACGCAGCCAGGCGACCAGCAGCGGCTGCAGGTTGCGGCCACTGAGAAAAAGCGGTGGCAGCAGCCGTGGCACATAGGTGACCACCGCCATGCCGAGGATTGTCCAGAAGATCAGCTCTTGGTCCATTGTTCGTAGAAAAGGCCGAGGCTCGCGCCGATGACCGTGGCGACGATGACATGAAACTGCTGCCAGCCGGCGAGGTTGAGCAGGGTGGCCACGGCAGCGGAGAGGATGGCGGTGACCACCCGCGCACGGTTCTCGCATTGGCCGACGAGCAGGGCGATGAACATCGCCGCCAGGGCGTAGTCGAGACCCAGGGGGCCGATATCACCGATCAGCCCCGAGGCGAGGATGCCCAGCAGAGTTCCCAGGACCCATGAGGCCTGGGCAGTCATGTTGAGGGCCAGGGCCTCCGGGCGGCACTGCCCGAGCCGGCCCGCCGCCGAGCTGTGCAGGGCGAAGGTCTCGTCGGTGAGCTGGAAGGAGAACCACGCCAGGTGGCGCTTCTTCCAGCCGGAGAGGAATGGGGCCAGGGAGGCCGCCATGAGCAGATGGCGCAGGTTGACGACGAAGGTGGTGACGATCGCCGCCGCAGGCCCGCTGCCCGAGGCGAACAGGCCGATGGCGATAAACTGCGACGACCCGGCAAAGACGACCAGCGACATGAGCAGGGTGTTGGCCTCGGAGATGCCGCTCTTGCCGGCCAGCACCCCGTAGGCGAAGCCGATGGGCACATAGCCGAGAACGATGGGCAGAGCCCGCCGCACCCCCCTGCCAATCGCGGCCAGGGTCTGACGACGACCGGTTTCCATGGTCTGCGGCTACATCCGCCGGTAGATCGCCAGGCAGCGCTCGCGGGTCATCTGCTGCTGCCAGTCCTTGCCGAGGCAGTTCTCCCACAGCGGCACGAGGTTGAGGGCGGTGGTGACCATGAGCTGCATGGCCTCGTCGCTGAGGCCGGCGGTGAGGTTGCGCGGCAGGGAGATGTCATGGCGCGCCATCATGCGGCGGAACTCGGCCACCCCTTCGGGGTAGATGTCCTCGAGATAGTCGAAGGCAATGCAGCAGCCGATGCCATGGTGCACGCCGAGCACGTAGGAGAGCCCGTAGGACAGGGCATGGCAGGCACCGACCTGGGAATAGGCGATGGACATGCCGCCGAAGTAGGAGGCCATCATCAGCTTGTCGTCGCTGTCGGGGTGATCCTCGAGGAAGACCTGGCGGCACAGCTCGAGGGACTTCTCGCCATAGGCCTTGCTGAACTCGTTGATATAGGTGCCGTTGAGCGACTCGATATCGTGGATATAGCAATCCATGCCGGTATAGAACCACTGATCTTTCGGCACCCCGGCGAGCAGCAGCGGATCGAGGACGATCTGATGGAAGAGTGTGTGATCGGAGTTGATGCCCAGCTTCTTCACCGGCCCGGTAAGGATGGCGGTACGCGAGATCTCGGCGCCGGTACCGGCCAGGGTCGGCACGGCGACATGGTAGACCGAAGGGTTCTTGATGAGATCCCAGCCCTGGTAGTCGGCGGAGGAACCGGGGTTGGTGAGCAGCAGCGAGATGGCCTTGGCGATATCCATGGCGCTGCCGCCGCCGATGCCGACGATGCCCGCCGGCTGCACTCCGTTATAGGCGCGGATCTTAGCCACCAGCTGGTCAATATAGCTCGTCTTGGGCTCGTCGTCGACGTTGACGGGGAGGAGCATGTCACCCGGCTGCAGGGGCAGACGGCCCTCCAGCGGCTTTCCGATGAAGACGTCGTCGAGGACGAAGACCATATAGGAATCCGGCCCGGTGCGGTGCTCGGCGAGGATATCGCCCAGCTGGTTGAAGGACCCGCGGCCGAACATGATCTTCGGGACAATACTGAAATTTCTATACATATCGTTACCGTAAAGGGAATAGTTATCGTGGGCGCCACCGCCTGCCGGGGCGCCATCGCATCCCGTTCCCGTAACAAAAATTCCTGTAAAACTCAAGGGGGATTTCCGCTCCGGCGAGGCCCCGGTCCTGTCTTTTCTCCTCGCCTTTGGCACCCGAGCGAGTAAAATCGCACCAAGACAACGAGGAGGTGGCGACCGCCGCCTCCCACCCCGACAACTCTCCTCTGACGAGAACGGCAATGACGGTCATCAGCGAAGACAGCGTCTTCACATCCCTGCAGCAGCACGGCCCCCTGGCGGTGGAGGAGGAAATCGACCTGACCTCCCCCTTTTCCCGCAAAACCCGCCTCTGGGTAGGCAACCTCTGCCGCCAGCGCATCAACTGCACCAAGTATCGCGCCCTGCGCAGCCAGGTGTTCGAGTTTCTCGGCATCGGCGACTTTTCCGAGCTGGGCTCCCTGCTCGCCGACCCGCGCCTCCAGGTGGAGCGCAGCCACCGCGCCTGTGCCCTGCTCGGCAACATGTTCGGCCTCGAGGGCACCCCGCGGGAAATCGAGGCGCGGGTCTACGAATACGCGCGCACCGCCGATGCCGTAGTCAACTCGCTGAGCGGCAAGATGCTCAAGCCCTATGCCTCGTCCATCGCCACCACCAACGAAATCGAGGTGGCCAACGACCCGGTGACGCTGCTGCTCATCATGTTCGACAACCGCTACCACAAGAAAGCCCGCTTCGAGGCGCGGCGCAAGCTGGTGCTGATGAACCTCGCCGGCAGCATCGACCAGCGCGAGCGCGAGACCGAAATCGAACAGAAGTTTTCGAACTTCCTGCACTTTCTTAACGACTACGTGTGGAGCAAGACACTCAAGATCGGCGAGCACGACATCGTCTACCTCCATTCACACCACGATCCCGTCGATTTCCACTGCACCGCCCTCGACATCCTCACCCCGGAAGAGGCGCAACAGCTTCCTCCCGGGGAGGCGGGCAAGCTGACCCTGCTCAAGCGGCGCCGTTTTTCAGTGGGCAGCCGCGACATTCCCATCTATGTCTCCATCCGCAAAAAGCCGCCGGAGGCCAAGGTTCTCAAGCTCCTGCGCAAGAACGAGAAAAACCCGGCGGTGGCGGTGGACGACGAACTCGGCCTGATGGCGGTGCTCGACTCGGTGGCTGATATCAAGACCTTTCAAAACCACCTGACGCGCAGCGCCGCCAAGGCCGACAGCTTCATGGTGCTCGAGGATATCTCCGACACCCTCACCGGCACGACCCCCTACAAGGCCACCGCCGTCGGCTCCAGCCCACGGACGGAGATGCTCAAGTTCTTCGCTCGGCTCGGCGGAATGCGGGTCGAGTTCATCATTCACACCAACCGCTCGTGGCTCAACTACATGTACCAGAAAGACGTCGCCCACGACGAATACGAGATCAAGCGCATCTTTGATTCGGGAGTGATGGAGCTGCTCTTTCCCCGCGACATCTTCCGCCTGCAGCACGACCTCATCCGCGACGACATGATCCGCCGTTGCCGCATGCGCATCGAGGAGGAGGCACGGCTCAGGGCCTGAAGGCCGGCGTAGGCCGCCTGCCGCCAGAAATGGCAAGCCGACCCATCTCCGTATGAGGCTCCACCAGCGTGGCGGAGGCGTCGATGGCAAGGAATATGGCGGGGACTGGCCCCCGGCGAAGGCCAGGGGCTGACGACTCAGGCTCGTCCCAGGCGGGCGAGATAGTGGCGGTAGGCGTCGGCGAGGCCTTCGCGGAAGCTGAGGCGCGGCCGCCAGCCGAGGCTTGCCAGACGCCTGGTGTCGAGCAGCTTGCGTGGCGTGCCATCGGGCTGTTGGGGATTATAGACCGTTTCGCCAGCGAAGCCGACCATGGCGGCGATCTCCGCCGCCGCCTCGCGGATGGTGAGGTCGCTGCCGGTGCCGACATTGACGAAGGAGGGGTGCGGCGGCAGGAACTCCTCCTGGGCCAGGGTCATGACATGCACCGAGGCGGCGGCCATGTCATCGACATGGAGGAACTCGCGCCGCGGCGAGCCGCTGCCCCAGAGGAGCACCCTGGGAGGCCGGGAGATGTCGAGCGTGCCGCTTTCCGGCAGGTAGCCGATGGCCCGGGCGACGTCGCCGGGAATGGCGCCATAGACTTTCTCGTCGGCGCGGATGGCGGCGGCATCACCCTTCACCGCCAGGGTGGCGAGGTGATATTTACGGATCATCGCCGGGATGACATGGCTGTTCTCGAGGTGGTAGTTGTCCCCCGGCCCGTAGAGATTGGTGGGCATCAGCGAGCGGTAGCGTGTGCCGTATTGGCGGTTGTAGGCCTCGCACAGCTTGATGCCGGCGATCTTCGCCACCGCATAGGGCTCGTTGGTGGGCTCGAGCACGCCGGTGAGCAGCTGCCCCTCGTCCATGGGCTGCGTGGCGTATTTGGGATAGATGCAGGAACTGCCGAGAAAGAGCAGATCCTTGACCCCGGCACGGTAGGCGGCATCGATGACGTTGACTTCGATCTGCAGGTTAACGGCGATGAACTCGGCGGGATAGCTGTTGTTGGCATGTATGCCGCCGACCTTGGCGGCGGCCAGCACCACGCGGTCGATGCCTTCCGTGGCGAAGAACTGACCTACCGCCCGCTGGTCGGTGAGGTCGAGCTCGCCATGGTTTCTCGTCACCACGTTGCTGCAGCCGATGGCCTGCAGGTGGCGCACGATGGCCGAGCCGACCATGCCGCGATGGCCGGCGACGTAGATGCGCTCACGAGGGTTCAGCGGTCGGCGGAGATCGGCATCGGCCATGGCAGCACCCCTACTCGTGATGGTTGAGCACCTGGAAGCCTTCGTTGCGGCATAGCTCGTCGCGCCGCGCCTCCTCGAGGTCGGCGCGCATCATCTCGGCGACCAGATCGGCAAACGTGGTGCGCGGCACCCAGCCGAGCTTCTCGCGCGCTTTGGTCGGGTCGCCAAGGAGTGTTTCCACCTCGGTGGGGCGGAAGTAGCGGGGGTCGACACGCACCACGGTATCGCCGACCTTCATCCCTCCGCCCTCCACCGCCCCCGGCGGCACGGCGGCAACGACACCGACCTCCTCCAGTCCCTTGCCGCGCCACTCCAGGCGCACGCCAAGCTCGGCTGCCGCCGCGTCGACGAAATCGCGTACCGAGTGCTGCACGCCGGTGGCAATGACGAAGTCTTCCGGCTTGTCCTGCTGCAACATCAGCCACTGCATCTCGACATAGTCGCGAGCATGGCCCCAGTCGCGCCTGGCGTCGAGGTTGCCGAGGTAGAGGCAGTCCTGCAGGCCGAGCAGGATGCGCGCCAGCGCCCGGGTGATCTTGCGGGTGACGAAGGTCTCGCCGCGCAGCGGCGACTCGTGGTTGAAGAGGATGCCGTTGCAGGCGAAGATATTGTAGGCCTCGCGGTAGTTGACCACGATCCAGTAGGCGTAGAGCTTGGCCACCGCATAGGGCGAGCGTGGGTAGAAGGGGGTCTTCTCGGTCTGCGGAATCTCCTGCACCAGACCGTAGAGCTCGGAAGTCGAGGCCTGGTAGAATTTCGTCTTCCCGGTGAGGCCGAGGATACGGATGGCCTCGAGCACGCGCAGGGTGCCGAGGGCGTCGGAGTTGGCGGTGTATTCCGGCTCTTCAAAGGACACCGCGACATGGGACTGGGCGGCGAGGTTGTAGATCTCGTCCGGGCGGACCTTGCCGATGATATGGATGAGGCTCGAGCTGTCGGTGAGATCGCCGTGATGGAGGATGAAGCGGCGGTTGCCGACGTGGGGATCCTGGTAGAGATGATCGATGCGGTCGGTATTGAAGAGCGAGGCGCGGCGCTTGATGCCATGCACCTCATAGCCTTTGTGCAGGAGCAGTTCGGCGAGATAGGCGCCGTCCTGACCGGTGATGCCGGTAATGAGAGCTTTTTTCGTTGCCATGTTACCTCTATGTATGTCGTTGTCGCCAGTTGCCGCGCGACCCTTCTCGCTCAGCCCTCGAGGCGGATGGAGCGGCCGCGGCCGATGCCGTAGTAGGCCAGCCCCAGCGCCTCGACCCGCGCCGGGTCATAGAGGTTGCGGCCATCGAAGATTACCCGGTCGCGCAGCTCGCGCACCAGGGCCTTGAAGTCGGGGACGCGGAAGCTCTTCCACTCGGTGACGATGGCCAGGGCGTCGGCCCCGTGCAGAGCCGCCTCCTTGGTGCCCATGAGGGTAAGGTCGTCGCGGCTGCCGTAGATGCGCTGCGCCTCTTCCATGGCCTCGGGGTCGTAGGCCTGTACCCTTGCCCCGGCCCGCCACAGGGCCTCGAGGAGCACGCGGCTTGAGGCCTCGCGCATATCGTCGGTATTGGGCTTGAACGACAGCCCCCACACGGCGAAGACCTTGCCGGCCACGCCGTCACGGTAGAAGGAGGAGATATGCTGGAAGAGCTTCTCCTTCTGCCTTTTGTTGACCCGCTCCACCGCCTGAAGGATCTCCGCCTGGTAGCCGATCTCCCGCGCCGAGCGCTCCAGCGCCTGAACATCCTTGGGGAAACAGGAGCCGCCATAGCCGCAGCCGGGATAAATGAACTGGTAGCCGATGCGCGAATCCGAGCCGATGCCGCGCCGCACCTGCTCGATATCGACACCGAGGCGCTCGGCGAGATTGGACATCTCGTTCATGAAGGAGATCTTGGTGGCCAGCAGGCAGTTGGCGGCATACTTGGTGAATTCGGCGCTGCGCACGTCCATGATCATGATCTTGTCGTGATTGCGCGAAAACGGCTCGTAGAGCTCGCGCATCACCTCCTCGACCTGCTCGCTCTCGGTGCCGATGATGATCCGCTCCGGGCGCATGCAATCTTCGAGGGCCGAGCCTTCCTTGAGGAACTCGGGGTTGGAGACGACATGGAAGGGAATGTCAACCTGGCGCTCGGCAAGGATGGCGGCCATATGGTTGCGCACCTTGTCGGCGGTGCCCACCGGCACGGTGGACTTGTCGACGACGATCTTGCTGTCGCGCATGGTCCGGGCAATGGTCCCGGCCACCGCCAGGACATACTGCAGGTCGGCGCTGCCGTCCTCATCGGGGGGCGTGCCGACGGCGATGAACAGCACCTCGGCATGGTCGACACCGCTGGCGGCATCGGTGGTGAAGAAGAGGCGCTCCTTCTTGTAATTTTCGCGAACCAGTTCGGTCAGCCCCGGCTCGAAGATGGGTATGACCCCATTTTTGAGGCCCTCGATCTTCTTTTCGTCGACATCGACACAGCAGACACTGTGGCCGACATCGGCCAGTACCGCCGCCTGCACCAGGCCGACATAGCCCACGCCAAATACCGTTACATTCATCCCTTTCCTCAGTGTTAGAAATTGTCTCTGTACATCTTGCGGGGCTCTGGCGGCAAGGCCATCGACCCCGCCAGAGAATCGACAGGACCGGCAGCAGAAAAATCGGCCCGGTCGCATCCGCCCACCCCGCTCCAAGCGTCCAAGGCGATTGAAAGAACGGTGGAAATACTGTAGGAATGGCCAAGAGCCCTGCCGCTGCCGGCTGGTCGCCCATTCCCTTTCTCTCAAGGTATGCCTGTGCGCCTCAACTCCTTCGTCGTCCGCTGCCTGCGCGACACGCTGACCGGCCTTCGCGATGGCCTGTCACTCTTCTCCGGCCCGAGTCGGGCCGCCGTCATCTTCTCCCTGGAAGAGGAAGACGAACTGTACATCTTCGACCCGCAGAACCTTCTGCGCGGCCACGAAGTGAAACTGAAGGCCTTCTACGGGGAGCGCCGGGAGTGGTGCCGCCCCTTCGATGGCGAGGCCTTCCGCTCCGTCTACAACTATATCGAGCCCCAGGACAACCTGCGCCTCGACGGCATGTTGTGCATGGGTGGCAGTTCCGCCCCGGTCTTCTACCAGATGTGGTTTACCGAGCACCACCCCCATTTCTGCTCGGTGCTGCCGACCCTGTGCTGGCTGGAGCATGTCGTGCTGCGCTTCTCCCACGACATCGCCAAGGACAGCACCCTCTATACCGGCATTTCCGGAAATTTTCTACGGGAATACGCCACCCACGCCATTCACGACTGCATTCTCGACAAAGCCGGGGCAGCCCTCGGCCCCGATTTCCACTTCCATGTCTACCCCATCCTCGAGACGGTGCTCGGTGTGTCCAAGACCAACGAGGAGCAGGTCAGGCCCCAGGGGCTGCTGACCTTCATCGAGCCGCGCTTCCTCGACGACATCCCGTGGATAGCCAAGTTCAAGAGCGGCGAGCAGCCGCTTCTCGAAAATTACAAGCACGTCCGTAAGCTGCTGCAGGCGGTGGAGTACTCACAGCGCACCCTGATCGCCGACGGCAAATACCTCATCGGCATCGCCGACGGGCCAATGGACCATTTCCATATCACTGCCGACTATCGCGGCAAGCTCGGCTTCCTCTCCGTCGACGGCGAGACTCTGTGCAGCTTCCATGACGGCCGCTACAGCTCCGACACCCATCGCGCCAAGCTCTTCGAACTCGAAGAGGCCCTGCTCGATTTCGAGCTGGGCATCGAGGTCGGCACCGCCATGTTCGCCATCATCACCTCCCTGGTGCATTTCGCCCAGGAGCACAAGTATGGCTGCTCGTTCGTCATCGACCTGGCGCCAGTGCCGACAACCACCTCAGGGCAGCTGCTCAGCCCGCCCATCGACCTGCGCGAGCCACGCGAGCTGGCCCTGGCGGCCGGCCTGGCCAAGGTCGATGGCGCCCTGCACCTGCGCGCCGACCTGCACCTGCACGCCTTCGCCTGCCTGCTCGACGGTCACCGGGTCGAAAACGAAGACCGCTCCCGCGGGGCGAGGTACAACTCCGCCCTGCGCTTCACCGCCCAGCACCGCGACACCCTGGTGGTGGTGGTGTCCGCCGACCGCCCGGTATCGACCTTTCGCCACGGCCGGGAAATCACCAACCGCTTCGGTGCCCAGCTGGGCACACAGTGCGATCTCTATCCCCTCACCCTGGAGGAATGGCTGGCTGGCGCCGAGTAGCAAGAAGGGCCTAAGCCTCCCTGACCCACTCCGGAATGCGATTGAGGATGTAGTTCTGCACCGCCAGCTTGCGCTCACCGGCTTCGACCGTGCCGACAGCCGCCATGACCTCGTCGAAATCGAACCAGCACAGCTCTTTGTCATCGACGCTGTAGACCATCAGAACCCGCTTCTCCGGGTTGTCGACATCCTCTTCCTCCTGGATGGCCCCTACCAGGTTAATCGCCTCGTCATAACTGATATATTTGATCTCATCCGCACTCATCTCGCTCCTCCATGACGTCAGCTCCGGCCCATGGACCGGCTAAAACGCAAAAAGGCGAGCAGGAACACTCTCCCCTCGCCTTTCACAGCCTGCTGTCGAACCAGATCAGGCAGCCTTGACCACCGCTCCCGACCGGATGCATCTGGTGCACACCCTGGTTTTCTTGGTGGTGCCACCACCCGCGGCCATATGGACCGTTTTGAGATTGGGCAGCCAGCGCCGCTTGGTCTTGTTGTGGGCATGGGAGACATTGTTGCCGGTCACCGGCCCCTTGCCGCAAATTTCGCATACTTTAGCCATGTTGATCTCCTTCTATGGCATCCCTGCCACAATAGGGCTAAGGGATGGCTGAATGGTTTATCGGCAAACACATCACAAGAATTTGGTTTAATACCCCCTTTTCCATAGATTGGCAAGGATTTTCCATCATGTCACGACACTGAACATCACTCCCCGGCATCCCGGCGAAGCCCCCGGAATCGCCACCGTTCGCACCCCAAAGCGGCCATCGGTCCATGCTCCTTCGTATGCCGCTTTTCCTCCCCCGCAGAGGCCGGGCAGGCGAGTTGTACCGGAAGCCGGCAACCGGCAGCCGACGCCTGGAGAATGCCACCATTTGTAGAAAAAAGTGGTACTACCGGGGAAAACATGTTTATCATCACTCTGCTCCGTCCGTGGGCGGTGGCCCGCCGCCACAGCCGACCGACAATTGCCAACCCCTTCCCGCCCTTTGCGTTCATGAAGCTCCTGCAACAGATGTGGACCTTTTTTGCCTCGGTGCAGCTGGCCATCTTCAGCCTGTGCTGCATCGCCCTCACCTCCATCATCGGCACCGTGGTGCCCCAGGGCGAGACCCACGCCGAGTACCTTGCGCGCTTTGGCGAGAAAACCGCCACCTTCTTCCACATCCTCGATATTCCGAGGATGTACTCTTCGTGGTGGTTTTACGCCCTGCTCACCATGCTGGCCATCAACCTCGTCGTCTGCAGCATCGACCGCTTCCCGACGGCATGGCGGCTGATACGCGCCAACAGCCTCGACATCAGCCCGGCGCGCCTCGCCGCCATGTCCAGCGTGCGACACTTTGTCATCAAGGCCCCGGTGGCCGCCACCATCAACTGGCAGCAGTTCCTTCGCCCCTTTGGCAGGGCGCAGGAGGCCAGCAACGCGCATGGCAGCCTCTTCCTCGTTGAACGTGGCCGCTACAGCCGGCTCGGCGTCTATCTCGTGCATCTCTCCATCCTGGTGATCTTCGTCGGCGCCGGCATCGGCCAGCTCTTCGGCTTCAAGGGCAGCGTCATGCTGCCCGAACAAAACGAAACCGACCGTGTCTTCGCCACTGCCGACTCGGCCCCGATCCCCTTAGGTTTCACCGTGCGCTGCCAGTCGTTCACCATCGACTACTACGACAGCGGCATGGTCAAGGAGTACCGCAGCCGCCTGACCATCCTCGAAGAAGGTCGCGAGGTCCTCTCCAGAGACATCGTCGTCAACAGCCCCCTGCAGTACAAGGGGATCACCTTCTATCAGTCGAGCTACAAGCCGCACCCCGAATTCATCGTCGACATCGCCCCGGCGGGCAGCGCCGCGAAGCTCTTCACCCTGCCTTTCCAGGAGGAGAGGGTGTGGGAGGAGCGCGGCCTGCGTTTTGGCGTCATCAACGCCGAAGGCTCCGGCCAGCGTGCCGTGCGGGCCAAGCTGTGGTTCAAGGTGGGGGATGGCGAGCCAGTGACCCGCTGGCTGGCCGACAACGAGACTGTCACCATGACCAGCGAAGGCAAGGACTACGCCATCCGCATCAAACAGCTCTACTCCACCGGGCTGCAGGTCGCCAGGGACCCTGGGGTATGGATCGTTTACGGAGGCTGCCTGCTGCTCGTTTTCGGGCTCTATGTCGCCTTCTTCCTCTCCCACCGCCGTATCTGGCTGTCGCTTGGCAAGGAGGAAAACGGTTGCGTCGCCATCATCCTGGCCGGCGTCACCAATAAAAACAAGCTCGCCTTCGCCAAAACCTTCGAGCAACTGGCGGAAGACATCGAGCGGCGGACAGGGACCGCAGGCTGACGGCCCACCCTTGAACAATGACTGTCGCAAGGCCCCAAATCACCTCGGAGCAAAGCCATGGATAGCGCACAGCTGCTCGGCATAACCACCTTCACCTATCTCTTTTCCTCGCTGCTCTATGTCTTCCTGCTGGTGTTCAACACCCAGCGGCTGGCACGCGTCGCCACCGGCTTCACTGCCGTTGCCCTGGCGGTGCAGACCATCGGCCTCATTTTGCGCTGGGTGGAGTCCTACCAGATGGGCATCGGCCGCGCCCCGCTGACCAACATGTACGAATCGCTGGTCTTCTTCGCCTGGAGCATCGTCGCACTCTACCTTTATATCGAGTGGAAATTCGCCACCAGGGCCATCGGCCCCTTCGCCGTACCCCTGGCCTTCTTTGCCATGGCCTACGCCTCTTTCGCCGGCAGCATCGATAAGAGTATCTCACCCCTGGTGCCGGCCCTGCAATCGAACTGGCTGGTCGCCCACGTGGTCACCTGCTTCATCGGCTATGCCGCCTTCGCCATCGCCGCCGCTCTCGGCCTCATGTACCTCTTCAAGACCCGCGACCAGGCGAATACGGCGTCCCGGACGACACTCTTGCCACCGCTGCCAATTCTCGACGACCTCATTCATAAGACGATGATTTTCGGCTTCATCTGGCTGAGCGTCGGCATCATCACCGGCGCCATCTGGGCCAACTCCGCCTGGGGAACCTACTGGAGCTGGGACCCCAAGGAGACATGGTCGCTGATCACCTGGTTCTTCTATGCCATTACCCTGCACGCCCGCTACACCAGAGGCTGGAACGGCGACCGCCTGGCGGTGCTCGCCCTGTGCGGCTTCGCCTCGGTGCTCTTCACCTACCTGGGAGTCAACCTGCTCCTCTCGGGCCTGCACAGCTATGGCGCGAGTTGAGTCACTCTCTATGAGCACTGACATATTTCGTCGAAGTATTGATTAATTACCTCGTCTGGTGGGTTTGACAAAGAAGAGAGGGGACGGTATATACTTTTCTTATCGACTTGGGCCCGGCACCATGCCGCATTCCACACCATCAACCGCGAAAAGGAGAACGCACGATGAAAAAACTCATTGCCTGCAGTCTGTTGTCTCTCTGTATGGTGTTTGCTTCGGTGTCCTCAACCCTTGCCGCCGCCGATCCCGGTCCGGCCGATATGACGGTTGGCGAGGGCGGCAAAAAACCGGCCAAGTTTCCCCATAAAGCCCATCAGGCCTTCAGCACCTGCGGCGACTGCCACCATGGCATGGACGCCGCGGGAAAACAGCTTGCCTATAGCGATGGCCAGGAGATCAAGAAGTGCGCCTCCTGCCATAACGAGAAAGTGCTGGCCGGCAAGGTCAAAGGTGCTCATAAGCTCGACACCATGAAGGGTGCCGGTCATGGAAACTGTCAGGAATGTCACAAGGCGAAGAAGAACGACGAGGCCTACAAGGCAAAGAAAATCGACAAATGCGATACCTGTCACGCCAAGGAATAGCCCTTGGGTTGAAAAGGTAGTTGCGACGGGCCAAAGCGGAGTGGCGAGTTCGCAAATCCCCGCAGGCGAGTCATTCGGGTAAGATACGAAAAAGATAGGAAGACAAAAACGACGGGGGCCAACCGCATCAGCGGATGGCCCCCGGTTCTTTCCCCGACCGGGACGGCGCCGCTCAACCTTCCTGGAGCAGCGAGATATCGCCGATCTCGAGGATGAGGTTGCCCAGGGCGGTGAGCAGATTGAGCCGGTTCTGGCGCACCGCCAGATCTTCGTCCATGACCATCACCCCGTCGAAGAAGGCATCGACCGGTTCTTTCATGCGCAGCATAACCTGCAGGGCGGCCTCGTACTCTTTTCTTCCCAGATATGCCTGCATTTCCTTTTCCACCTCGAGGAAGAGCTCGTACAAAGCCTTTTCGGCGGCATGGGCGAAGAGCTGGCTATCGACAGTGACGAGGCGATTGTCCTTGACGATATTTTTCACCCGCTTGTAGGAAGCGGCGAGGACCGTAAAGGCAGCTTCACGGCGGAAGCGGAGGATGGCGTTGATCCGCGACAGGCAGTCGTTGACATCGTCGAAGGCCACTGCGGTGGCTGCCTCCACCGCGTCCGCCGCCATGCCGCGGCTGACGCAGTCGTTGACGAAGCGCCCCTTGATGAAAGCCATCACCGCCGCCACCGTCTCGGCTCCCCCGGCGACTTTATCGCCATAGAGGGCCAGGGCCTTGTGCACCATCTCCTGCAGCGACAGGGTGTACCCTTTCCCGGCGATGATATTGAGAATGCCCAGCGAGATGCGCCGCAGGCCAAAGGGATCGACGGTTCCGCTGGGCACCTGGCCGATACCGAAACAACCGGCAAGGGTGTCGAAGCGGTCGGCAAGGGCGAGGATCGCCCCGAGATCGCCGGCGGGAATGTCGGCTCCGGCGCGACGCGGCATATAGTGCTCGACGATGGCCGTGGCCACGCTGTCCTTCTCCCCGTCATGGAGGGCATAGGCCCCGCCCATGATCCCCTGCAGGGTGGGAAACTCGCCAACCATGTCGGTGAGCAGGTCGGCCTTGCACAGCAGGGCGGCCCGACAGCCGTCTTCCGCCAGGGCCGGATCGATTTTGTCGGCCAGGGCCTTGACCAGCTTGACAAGACGATCCTTTTTCTCCGCCATCGTCCCCAGTCTGGCCTGGAAGATGATGCCGCCAAGGCCCTCGACACGAGCCGCGAGGGACTTTTCGCGATCGCTCGCAAAGAAGAACAGGGCGTCTTCGAGGCGCGCCCGCAGCACCCGCTGATGGCCCTTGCGTGTCACCGCCAAGTCATTGACCCTGGTGTTGTTGACGGCGACGAAACCGGGCAGCAACCGGCCCTTGTCGTCGACAACGGGGAAATACTTCTGATGCTCGCGCATCGAGGTGATGAGCACCTCGTCGGGCAGCTGCAGGAATTTTTCATCGAAGGTGCCGCATACGGCAAACGGCATCTCCACCAGGTTGTTGACCGTATCCACCAGGCCTTCGTCGATGGCGACGCGGCCCCCGGCGAGCCGTTCCACTCCGGCCACCGCCTGCTCGATGGCCGACACCACCTGTTGCCGCCGCCGAGCGGTATCGACGACCACGAAGCGCTGACGCAACTGCTCCTCGTAGAGAGCGATGGACTCGACGGCGAAGCGTTGCGGCGCCAGGAAACGGTGGCCACCGCTGGTCCTGCCCGAAACGATGCCCTCGTGTTCGAAGGAAACCACCTCGTCGCCGAACATCGCCACCAGCCACTGGATGGGTCGGGCGAAGGGATGGCGGTTGCTGCCCCAGCGCATCGACTTGGCGAAAGGAATGTCGAGCAGCAGCCCATGCAGCAGCTCGGGGAGCAAGGTGATGGTGGCCACACCGGCCTGGCGGCGGCGAAGCATCAGGTACTCGCCTTTGGGCGTGTCGACCACCTGCAGTTCCTCGACGGCCGCGCCTTTCGACCTGGCGAAGCCCTCGGCGGCGCGGGTAAACCGTCCCTGATCGTCGAGGCCAGCCTTTTTCGAGGGTCCGAGGAGTTCCTCGCTGGTGTCTTCCTGCATCTCCGCCAGCCTCTCAACCATCAGGGTGAGACGGCGCGGCGTGCCCATCGCCCTGGTGGCGCCGCAGCCGATATGCAGCTCGGCCGCCTTGTCGACAAACCGTTTTTGCAGAAAGCTCAAGGCCGGTTCGAGAAAACCGGCCGGGATCTCCTCCATTCCAATTTCAAAGAGTAGGTCTCGCATGGTGATTTTACACTCGAAGGGTTATGGGTGGCGACGGTATGGTCGAGACTTCAGCAGGATTCCATGGCGGCGAAGGTCGAACACTCGTCGCCGAAATTGTGGATGCAGATGGAGAACCACTTGACAGCCTCGATCTTGTCGAGCAGCGCGCCGACACGGCGCGTCAGTGCCTCCACCGACATCACCCGGCGCTCTTTTTCGGCAAGGCTGCAGAGCTCCGCTTCCACCGCCTCCTCGATGAGCAGGATGATGTCTTCGATCCAGTAGAACTGGCTAAAACGCAGGCTGACTATCGCTTTGCCCCAGCGCCCCAGAGAGCCTGGCAGGCGGTGTGGCGTCTTCTCGGTGAGGGGCAGGCTGATCGGCACCTCGACGCTCAGCTTGAGGTCGTCGCTGTCCTCCAGCGAGCCGTGCATCTGGCAGCGATAGCGGGCGAGATGCCCGCCTTCGCCGTTTCTCGCCTTGAAAAGGAAATAGGGGAAGTCGATCTCCAGGTGCGAAGCCTCGGCGTCGAGGCGCTGCTTCATCTTGCCGAGGACCTTGTTAAAGCTCTTGATGTCCACCTCGCCGTGAAACTCGTTGAGTATCTCGACGAAGCGGCTCATGTGGGTGCCTTTGAAGCGGTGCGGCAGGTTGACGTACATATTCACCGTCGCCACGGTATGCTGCCTTTTCTGGGCCTTGTCGCGCACGGTGATGGGATAGGAGAGGGTCTTGACGCCAACCTTCTGGATGTTGATCCTCCGGCTGTCACGCTGGCTCTGGATGTCTTTCATGGGTGAACGCTCCTCGATGCGGCTGCCGCCAGATCCTCGTTAGAGTTTGAGCAGGCGCCGTACCGTGGCCTTGAGTTCGTCGAGATTGCCGGACTTGACCACATAGTCGTCAGAGGCCCAGGTGCCGAGGTCGCGCTTGAACTCCTGGTAGGCGCTACACAGGATCACCGGCACCTCGGCGTTGAGCATCTTCATTTGCCGCAGCACCTCGACGCCGTTGATCCCCGGCATCTGGATATCGAGGATGACCAGATCGGGCTGAGCGACGCGAAAGAGGTCAAGACCACTCTGCCCATCGGCGGCGGTGACCACCTGATAGCCATCACTCTCGAACTCCTCGCGGTAGATCATGCGGATCGCTTCCTCGTCGTCGATGAGCAGGAGTTTCTTCACGATTTCCTCCTTTTAGGGTGCCTCGAGGGCTTGACGGAGAAAATGAGCGGCCTCTTCCGGCGGCAGCGGGTTGATATAGAACCCCGATCCCCACTCGAAGCCGGCGATGGAGGTGAGCTTGGGGACGATCTCGAAATGCCAGTGGTAATACTCCAGGCCGCCGGAACGCAAGGGGTCGGTATGCAGGACGTAGTTGTAGGGTACGTCGGGGATACAGCGCGTCAGACGCTGCAGGGCGTCGGAGAAGATTGCCGCCAGGCTATGGAGGTCGCGTTCGTTCTGGCAGTAGAAGGACGAGCTGTGGCGCTTGGGGAGGATCCACATCTCGAAGGGGGTGCGTGGCGCAAACGGCATGATGCAGATGAAGCCGTCATTTTCGCACACCACCCGCTCCTTTATCTGCATCTCCTGACGGATGATGTCGCAGAAAATGCAGCGTTCCTTGTATTTGAAGTGGGACAGGGCGCCATCGAGCTCGGAGACGATCATCCGCGGCA
The DNA here is from genome assembly GCA_024710585.1 of Desulforhopalus sp. GTDB lineage: Bacteria > Desulfobacterota > Desulfobulbia > Desulfobulbales > Desulfocapsaceae > Desulforhopalus_A. Next base: position 8,830 of record JANJUM010000130.1, on the reverse strand, counting down.
GGATGGGCAGGGCGATGAGTTGCGAGTGGGAATGTTCCAGCGAGGCACCGGCGGCACGGCCATGGTTTTTGAAGACCATGACGTATCGGAAACGCTGATCCTTCTCGAGGTCGATGATCCGTTCCTTGTAGGCCGTGAAGACCCTGGCCATCTCCTCGATGGCGAAGTCGGCGAAGTTGTGCTCGTGCCGGGGGGTCTCGATGATCACCTCATGGGCACCGATGCCGTTCATGCGGTCGTAAAGGCCGAGCCCCTCCTTGCCCAGCTCGCCCTCGATGATCAGCGCCGGATACTTGTTGGGGACCACCCGCAGCTGCCAGCCGCTGCCGTTCGGCTGGCGGCCTGCTTCGCTGAAGGCCAGCACCTCGGCAGGGGTGAAGGATTCATGCCCCGGGCACAGAGGGCAGAAGCCGCCGATGCTGCTGTTGACCTCAACGGGGAAGTCGGTGGGCCGTTTCTTCCTCTCCTTGGAGATGATGATCCATCGCCCGAGAACGGGATCCTTGCGCAGTTCCGGCATGGGGATCTATTGCCCCACGGACTTTTCCCGGGTTTCCTGAAGGGTCTTGCAGTCGATGCACAGGGTAGTCACCGGCCGCGCCTCCAGACGCTTGATGCCGATTTCCTCGCCGCAATCCTCGCAGATGCCGTAGGTGCCTTCGTCAATGCGGCCTATGGCTTCATCGATCTTCACCAGCAGGCGCCGCTCGCGGTCGCGAATGCGCAGTTCGAAGCTCCGTCCCGACTCCAGGGTCGCCCGGTCGTTGGGGTCGGGGACATTGGTGGTCTGATCGGTCATTTCCGTCATGGTCTTGCCGGCTTCGGCCATAATCTCCTGCTTTTTCTGCTGCAGCTGCCGCCGGAACATTTCCAATTGTTCTTTATCCATGGCCAACCTCCTTCATCTCCTTCTCTATCACACGACCCCCTGCGGAGCCGTTTCCTCCCGAACATACATGCCGCTCTTGCCCCCACTCTTCTTGAGGAGACGAACGTCGCCGATGACCATACCTTTGTCGACGGCCTTGCACATGTCGTAAATTGTCAGGGCGGCAACGGAAACAGCGGTGAGCGCCTCCATCTCCACCCCGGTCTTGCCACAGATGCCCACGGTGGCGAAGATATCGACGGCGTTTTCCTCCTCACGCAGGGCGAAGTGCACATCGACCTTGGTGATCAGCAAGGGATGCGTCAGGGGGATGAGCTGATCGACCTTCTTGGCGGCCATGATCCCCGCCACCCGCGCGATGCCAAGCACATCGCCCTTGGCCATGGAGCCGCTCCTGACGAGATCGAAGGCGGTGCGCGACATGGTCACCGTCCCCGCCGCCGTCGCTTCTCGCGTGGTCTCGACCTTGCCGCCGACATCGACCATGCGGGCGTTGCCGGCGTTATCGAAGTGGGTCAGTACGGCCTCTTTTTCCGTTGCCATGGTGTCGCCCCCGCTCACTTGCCGAGAACCTCGTTGAAGAGGCGCTTGAAAAAGCCTTCCTCCTCCTTGTGCTGTCCGTGCTGCTGACAGAGCGTATCGAACTCCCGCAGCACCTTCTTCTGCTCTTCGCAGAGATTGGTCGGGGTCAGCACCTGCAACTCGACGATCATATCGCCACGACCGCGTCCGCGCAGGCTCGGCACCCCTTCGTTGCGCAGGGTGAACAGCTGCCCGGACTGGCTGCCGGCGGGGATGTCGAGGTCCTTCTTGCCGTGCACGGTGGGGATCTCCACCGTCGTCCCCAGGGCTGCCTTGGCCATGGACACCGGGTAACGGCAATAGATGGTGTCGCCTTCGCGCTTGAAGAACTCATGCTCGCGGACATGGACAACCACATAGAGGTCGCCGGCCTGCCCGCCGCGCCGCCCCCCCTCACCCTCGCCACGCAGCCGCATGCGCGCGCCGGTATCAACGCCGGCGGGGATTTTCAGAGCGACTTTCTTGGTCTTTTCCACCAGGCCGCTGCCATGGCAGTCGTTGCAGGGGTGGCTGACGATGGCCCCTTCGCCGTGGCACTGCGGGCAGGTGGAACTCATCTGGAAGAAGCCCTGGGAGCGCACAACCTGGCCGCGGCCGTTGCAGGTCGGGCAGGTCTTCTTCTGGTAGCCGGGGCGGCTGCCGCTGCCCTCGCAGGTCCAGCAGGTGTCGCGCCGTGTCAGCTGAACTTCCTTGGAAACCCCGTGTACCGCCTCCATGAAGGATATTTCGACGTCGTAGCGCAGATCGTTGCCGGGTATCGGCCCGTCGCGGCGCATGGTCGACCTTCCGGAGCCGAAACCGAAGAGGTCGCCAAAGATATCGCCAAAGCTCGAGAAGATGTCCTCGGCGCTGCCCGGTCCTCGGTAGCCGCTGTTTTTCAGACCGTCATGGCCATAGGTGTCATAGATCTTACGCTTGTTCTCGTCGCTCAATACCTCGTAGGCCTCGGTGCATGACTTGAACTTCTCCTCGGCCTCCTTGTCACCCGGATTGCGGTCGGGGTGGTATTTCATCGCCAGCTTGCGGTAGGCCTTCTTGATTTCTGCGGCCGTGGCGGTTCTCTCGACGGAGAGGATATCGTAATAATCGTTGCTCATGGTTTTTCGACAGTGCCTGCGGAATTACGAAAGGTCGGAAACAACCTCGGTTTCCTGCTGGTCATCTTTCTTCGCCTGCTCGGATCTGTCGGGCAGCGAGTGGATATTGTCGAACGTCACGCTGCCCGCGGCGATTTCGCGCAGGGTCATGACGATCTCCTTGTTCTTTCCCTCGACGAGAAACGGTTCGCCCTGACGATGCTGCTTCACCCTTTGCACGGTGAGGTGGATCAGTTTGAACCGGTTCTGCTTGCCGACCGTTTCCAGACAATCTTCACAGGTAATTCTTGCCATCAAGCCCCTCTTTGTAAGTCTCAGTCGTTGATGCGGAGGCGCTCCCACGGGGAGCGCGCACTCCTCAGTTTTTCTCGAATGGGTTGCGCAGCAGCAGGGTTTCTTCCCTGTCCGGGCCCACCGAAACGATATCGCTCTTGACGCCGACGAGATCCTCGACCCGGCGCACATAGTCTCTGGCGGCGGCTGGCAGCTCGTCGAAACTGCGTACCTTCTCTATGCTTTCATGCCACCCTTCGAGGCTCTCGTAAACCGGTACCGCGGCTGCGGCGCGGCTCGCCGCGGCGGGCATCTCGGTCAGGCTCTCATTCCCCAGCTTATAGGAGGTGGCGATCTTCACCGTTTTCTGGCCGCTCAGCACGTCGAGCTTGGTGATGGCCAGCCCGGTGAGGCCGTTGAGACGCACCGCATCTCCGACAACCACCGCGTCGAGCCAGCCGCAACGTCTGCGGCGACCGGTAGTGGCCCCGAATTCCGCCCCCTTCTCCTGCAGCTGGTTGCCAGTCTCGTCGAAGAGCTCGGACGGGAAGGGCCCGGCGCCGACGCGGGTCGTATAGGCCTTCATGATGCCCACCACCCGATCGATGTGCACCGGCCCGAACCCGCTGCCGCCACAGGCATTCCCGGCAATGGTGTTGGAGGAGGTGACATAGGGGTAGGTGCCATGGTCGATATCGAGGTGCGTCCCCTGTGCTCCCTCGAAGAGTATATTTTTATTATCTTTTCTCGCCTTGTCCAGCTCCACCGAGACATTTCCCAGGTAGGGGAGCAATTTTTCCGCAAACTCCATGAAACTACGGTAGACGGTGTCGAAATCGATGGCCGGGCAACCGTAACGCTGAACAAGGAGGAAGTTCTTCTCGTCGAGGGCGGCCGCCAGCTTGTCACGGAACAACTGGTCATCGCCGAGGTCACCGGCGGTGATGCCGACCCGGCCGACCTTGTCGACGTAGCAGGGGCCAATGCCGCGCCCGGTGGTACCGATCTTTCTTCCAGAATCCAGCGCCGCTTCCCTGGCCTGGTCGAGGGCGGCATGATAGGGCATGATGAGATGGGCCCGCTCGCTGATCATCAGCCTCCCCGGGGTGACGGCAAGCCCCTGCTGGCGCAGCTTCTCCATTTCCCCGAGCAGGACCCCGGGGTCGATGATCACGCCGTTGCCGATCATGCATTTTTTGTCGGTGTAGAGGATGCCCGAGGGGATGATATGGAAGACGAATTTGCGACCTTCCACCACCAGGGTATGGCCGGCGTTGTTGCCCCCTTGAAACCGCACCACATAGTCGGCGTAACGAGTCAACAAATCGACGATTTTGCCTTTCCCCTCATCGCCCCACTGAGTCCCGACGACAACGACACTGGACATCCGCCTTCTCCACACAAAATTTGGTAAACGAGGTCGCGACCCGCCCTATTGCCGCGGCAAATCGCAACAAATACGCGCAAGACAAAGGAATCAACTATAGTAAACAGTTTCACCTATGTCAATCATTATTAACAAGAGCAAGGATCGCTACCGCAAGGTAAAAAAGAATGATTATGGCAAGTTAGGAGATTTTTCCGTCGACGTTTCATTCCATTGAGGTGGCGTCGACCATTGACACGGCGTCTGCAATACCGTAAATTGACACCCTTATCTCTCCCCACGACCTGCGGAGAGTGCCGGGTTGCACGGAATCTTCTTTTCTTCGACGGCCAGCAGCGCAGCGAGTTGCACGGAGTGGTTCCGATCGCCGTCTCTCTGCCTTCTTGCGGCCGAAAAGGGATCCGGCCGGCGACGGCACCCCCCCTTCGAAAACCCCTGCGAGGCACCCTTCATGTTTGGCATCGGTCTGCCGGAAATGCTGCTCATCATGGCCCTGGCCCTGATCGTCATCGGACCGGACAAACTCCCCGACCTGGCCAGGTCCATGGCCAAGGGGCTGCTCGACCTCAAGAAAACCGCCGAGAGCCTCAAGTCCTCCCTGGCCGAAGAGAGCAAGGTGCTGCAAGAAATCCGCCCCGAGCTCGAGGAGGCGGCCAAGTCCCTTAAAAACGATCTTCTCGACTCCCAGGAGAGGCCGGCAGACAGCGTCGCCTCCCCTGCCGACCCCGCCGCCATGGCGGCAGCCGCCTACGAGGAGCTGCTCAAGGAGACCGCTGGCCGCGGCACGCAGCAGCAGGCGGAAAACGACGCGCCTCCCCCTGAAGGCCCAGCCGAGGCAGGCCCCGGTCCCACCGATATGCCGGCAGCGCAAGTCCGCGACACCAGGGGCGCCCCGCCTGAGAGCGGCCCGCAGCAATGAGCGGTTACAACCTGCAGACCTCGATCCCCCTCCTCGAGAGGAGTCTCGCCCTCTTCCGTCCCCACCACCTCGAGCTGCGCCGGCGGGTGATCAAGGTGATGCTGACGGTACTGCTGGCCAGCGTCGTCGCCTACCTGTTCATCGAGAAGATCGCGGCCTTCTGCATCGCCCCGCTCTTCGCCGCCAGCCCGCTGGTCTACCGCCTCGTCTATACCAACCTGCCCGAGGCCTTCGTCGCCTACCTCAAGCTGGCCTTTCTCGTCGGGGTCATCGGCGCCATGCCGGTGGCAATCTACCAGCTGTGGATGTTCGTCGCTCCCGGCCTGAAAAAATCAGAGAAACGGCTGGCGCTGGTCGTGGTGTTCTGGGCGATGCTGCTTTTTAGCGGGGGGGCGGTGTTCGCCTTCTTCGTCGTCCTGCCGAAGATGCTCGTCTACTTCATGAGCTACGCCAGCGACCACCTCGAACCCCTGCCCAAGCTCGGCCTCTACCTGACCTTCGTCGCCCGCACCATCCTCACCTTCGGCATCGCCTTCCAGATCCCCTTCCTCATGGTGATGTCCGGCAAGGCGGGCTTCATCACTGCCGCCACCTTCAGAAAGCGGCGCACACCATTCTACGTGGCGATCGTCGTGCTGTCCTTCCTGCTCACCGCCGGTGACCCCGTCGCCACCGTGCTCCTCGCCATCCCGCTCTTCCTGCTCTACGAGGCGGGCATCTTCCTTACCGGGCTTTTCTCCGGCAAGAAGAGCTCCGCGGCCTGAATCTCAGCCAGCGCCCTGCCAGCCGATCTCGCGCTTGAGCAGGCAGCAGGAGATGCGGTAGCGCGGCCGGCCATGCTCATCGTACTCGAGGGTGTCGGGCTGGAGGAGCTTGTTCATGACGCAGCCTTCGGGGATATCCAGGGCGAAAAAGCGGTCCTCAGTGAGGCCGTCATTGGGCAGGAGCCGTCCCTCCTCGATACGCAGGGCATTGACCGGGTAGTCTTCGCACAGGGGGCAGCGATAGACGCGGCCGTTGGGGAAGACGAAGTAGTTTTCCGCCACGTTGCCGGCGCACTCGAAGGTTTCGCCCTGTTCGAGAAACACCTGGGGATAGATGACGTGCACCCCGGCCGCCGCTGCCTGTGCGGCCACCTCCGGCACCGTCTCCAGCCAGCGCCTGCGGCTGACACGGCTGGTCTCGTCGCCCTCGCTCTTGGCCGAGTTGCCGCGCAGGCCAAGCACCTGGATGAACCAGCGGCGCACCCCGAGCTGTTGCAGCAGGGGCACCATGCGCGGTAGGGCATCGAGGTTTTTCTCGCTCACCGTGTAGATGAGGCTGACGTTGAATCCCGCCGCGATCGCCCTGGCGATGCCCCTCGTGCAGACCGTGAAGACGCCGTCGCCGCGGATGGGATCGTTGGTCTGCGCGTCTGGGCCGTCAAGGCTGAAGCTGAGATAGTCGAGGTCCTGCGGCGAAGTGCGGGCGAGGAAATCATGGAAGAGGTAGCCGTTGGTATCGACGGTTACGCTGTAACCCAATTCTTTGGACCTCCTGACCGCAAAAGGCAGATCGGGGTGCAGGGTCGGTTCGCCGCCAAGGAGGATGAGATTGGAGCGCCGCCCGGGATCGGCGAAGAGTTCCAGCCAGGTCTCCAGTTGCAGGCGATCGACCATCTCCGTGCCATGCTGGCCCCGGTTGATGTAGCAGTGGCGGCAGGAGAGATTGCAGGCGGTGAGAATATGGAGAAAGACGTTGCGCTCGCCGGGCTTGAAGCCGACGGTTCTGGAAGAAATACTCATGGGGTGTGGCTCCGAGGGGTCGTTGCCGCCGGCCCGCCTGCCCCCTCCCCCTGGGCCAGGGTGTAGCGGGCCAGGAAGGTGTCGGCAAGGTAACGACAGCTCGGCGACGAAAAAAAACGTTTGAAGAAGGCCAGGCTGGGCTCGCGCAGCACTCCGCCGATAACCAGCGGGCGAAGGTCCCGGTAGAGGGGCGGCAGCTTCTCCAGGGGGAGGCTTGTGCCTCCGCCCATGGCATCCTCGTAGGCATAGACGAATCGTCGCACCCCGTTGACGAGGAGGGTGGCATAGCACATCAGGCAGGGTTCCATGGTGGCGTAGACGGTGACATCCCTCATGGCCCCAGAAAAGCCGCTGGCCAGGAGGCGCCGCAGGGCGACCATCTCGGCATGGTCGAGTTCGTTGATGACCTCGTTGGTGCTGCTGCGCCGCCCGCTGGCCACCACTTTGCCGGCGGAGACGATGACACAGCCGACGGGAAATTCGCCGGCTGTTAGAGCCGCTTCGGCCTCTTCCAGGGCCAGTTCCATGAAGCTAACATGCTCTTTTTCCTCACTTCGCACAGACACGACCCACCCCTTCTTTCTTCACAAAGTCTTGCCCAAGCGCAGGGCGGCGGCAAGCAGAGCCGCACCGCTGTGTTCCTCGACATAATCGAGCCCCCTGACGACAAAGGGCACGTAGATCAGTCTGGTTTCGTGCCGGGCGATACGCAGTTCGGCCAGCAGTGGCAGACTGGTTTTCTTGCTCACCGTAGTGTGGGCGAGCACCGTCTTCACCGCCTGCAGCGCTTCCCGCGCGGGCAGGTTTGCGCCATAGACCTCGTCGACGTAACCTTCCTCTGCGGCGGGGAGGCGCCACTGCCCGAGGGTGAGTTGCGCCGCCACTTGCAGAAAGGACCTGGGGTTGAGCTTGAAGGCGGGCACCCATAAGGAAAGAGGCAGGCTGTCGAAGGCCGGCCGCACCGCGAGCGGCTGGTTGGTGAAGCGCAGGTAATCGCCGAAGCCGGTCAGCCGCACCCCTTCGGTGACGATGGTCACCCGCCAGAACGGCAGGTGAAGCGCGTCGCGGATGGATGTCGGCACCATCGTCGAGGAGACGGGAACGAAGCGCCCGCCCTCCTCCTGCCACTCGCTGCGGCAGCCGCGGCAGCGCAGGACCAGCGTGTCGCGTTCCCCTTCCAGTCCCCCGCTGCATCGCGGGCAGTGGCTGGAAATGAAGCGTGGCTCCCAGGCCGGGTCGGCAGCCACGGAGCGATGGCGTGAGAACAGCTCTCCGCCGCCCAGGGGGCGCGCAACGACGCCGTCAAAGACCGTATCGCCATGGAGGTAGCAAGGCTGGTAGATGCGGCTCAGGGTTTCGCCGATGAAGGCGCGATGGTAGAGAGCGCGCCGCTCTCGCCGGCGCAACAGGCCAGCCACGGCCACGGCCTGGTTGAAGGCCTCCTCGCCCGGCACCGACTGACGGAGATAGCTTCCGGGTCGGGAGGCGATCAGCGGCAATAGACGCATCGCCTGGGGCCTCAGACCAAGAGAAGGGGGCAGGTCGTCTTCCTCGATGCCAAGGCGGGTGGTATCGACGATGCGATGGTGAACCCCCTCCCCGCCAACCTCGTAGACGGTGCCCTTGAAACGCAGATATGGAATATGAACCACCGCCGCCGGGTCGACCGCTGCCGGCAGCCTGCCCGGCAGCAGGTAACGCGGGGCGCTGCCCGCTACGCGATAGTTGTAGACATCGCAATAGGGGCAGCGAACCAGCCGGTCGTCCTCGGCCAACGAAATCTCGGCGCCGCAGGACGGACAGCTCTGGGCGATGACCAGATCCATCCGATCACGCCAGTTTCACGCCGCACTCGTTGCAGAACAAGGCGTTGGGCAGGTTTTCGGCGCGACACTGCGG
>JANJUM010000118.1 GCA_024710585.1 Desulforhopalus sp. | reverse complement strand
TCCAAGGCCACCAACACCGGGGCGGTGCTCGGGGCTCTGGAGGAGTTCGACGGCAATGTCCTGCTCATCGCCGGCGGCCGCGACAAGGGCGACGACTATCGCCTGCTGCGACCGGCGGTAGCGGCCTCGGTACGTCTGCTGATCACCATCGGCGAGGCGGCGGGGCTGATTGAAGCGGCCCTTGCCGACGTCGTGGAGACGGTGCGCGCCCTCTCGCTCCACGAGGCGGTGACCCTGGCCGCTGCACGGGCGAGGCGCGGCGATACGGTGCTGCTCTCCCCGGCCTGCGCCAGCTTCGACATGTTCACCAGCTACGGCCACCGCGGCAGCGAGTTCAGGAAAGAAGTCGCCGCCCTGGCCGCTGCCGCCGCGGGCATCAAGCCAGAGGATACACGATGAGAAGCACGGCCGGAGCATATCGCCTGCTGCTCACCGGCGGCGGCACTGGCGGCCACCTCTTCCCGGCGGTGGCGACCGCCGAGGAGTTCCGCCGTCAGATGCCGGACACACAGGTGCTCTTCGTCGGCACGAAGCGCAAGATGGACAGCACCGCCCTCGCCGCCCATGGTTTCAGCGGCGACAGCATCGTCTGCCACGGCCTCAAGGGCAAGAGTTTGCCGTCGCTTTTGAAGGCGGCGGCGGTCTTGCCGCTGTCCTTCCTCCAGGCGGGGAAGATCCTGCGCCGCTTTCGCCCCCACGTGGTCCTCGGTGTCGGCGGCTATGTCACCGGCCCGGTGGTGGCGATGGCCAGGCTGATGAACATCCCCACCCTCATCCACGAGCAGAACTCGGTGCCTGGCCTGGCCAACCGCCAGCTCGGCCGGCTCGTCCACCGGGTGTGCCTCTCCCTGCCCGACAGCGAGGCGTTCTTTGCCAAGGGCAAGACGGTGTTTACCGGTAACCCGGTGCGCCGCGACATCCTCCGTCTCGCCCTCTCCACGCCGCAGCGGGCAGGGGAGGGCAAAACGGTGCTGGTCCTCGGCGGCAGCCAGGGGGCACGGGCCATCAACCGCCTCCTGCCCGAGGCGGTGGCAGCTCTCGACCAGCCCCTGCGTCGGCAACTCTCTCTCATCCACCAGACCGGGGCTGATGACTTCCCCGCGGTGAGCGAGCGCTATCGCCAGCTCGGCCTGGTGGCGGAGGTCGCACCTTTCTTCACCGACATGGCCTCAGTCTACGCCCGCGCCGACCTCCTCGTGTCGCGGGCCGGGGCGACCACATTGGCGGAACTGGCGGTGCTCGGCAAACCGGCGATCCTCATCCCCTTCCCCCAGGCCGCCGACAATCACCAGGAGAAGAACGCCGAGCACTACCGGCGCGGGGGCGGCGCTGTGCTGCTTCGTCAGGCGGACACCGACGCCGCTACCCTGGCTGGGGCCATGGGCGAACTGCTTGGTGACCAAACCCGTCTCGCCACCATGGGTGAGGCCATGCGCAGGCTGGCCCTGCCCGAGGCCGCCGAAAAAATCGTCGCCTGCTGCCTCGAGCTGATCAAGAGGGGGGTCTGATGTATAAAAAGAACAAGCATATCCATTTCGTCGGTGTCGGCGGTATCGGCATGAGCGGCATCGCCGAGCTTCTGCTCAACCTCGGCTACACGGTCTCCGGCTCCGATCTGCACGACACGGCCATCACCAGAAACCTCGTTCGCCTGGGTGGCATCATCCATCAGGGACACCAGGCCGAGTGGATCGAGGGGGCCAGCGTCGTGGTGACCTCTTCGGCGATCTCCGCCGACAACCCCGAGGTGAAGAGGGCGAGGGAGAACAACATCCCGGTGATCATGCGCGCCGAGATGCTCGCCGAGCTGATGCGACTGAAGAAGTACGGCATCGCCGTCGCCGGCAGCCATGGCAAGACATCGACCACCTCGATGATCGCCTGGATGCTCGCCGATGCCGGTCTCGACCCGACCATCGTCGTCGGCGGCAAGGTCGATGCCCTCGGCGGCAACGCCAAGCTCGGCCAGGGCGAGTTCCTCGTCGCCGAGGCCGACGAGAGCGATGGCTCGTTTCTCAAGCTGTCGCCGGTGCTCGAGGTAGTCACCAACATCGACCTCGAACACCTCGACTACTACCGCGATCTCGATCACATCAAGGAAAACTTCCTGCAGTTCATCGACAAGGTTCCCTTCTACGGGGCGGCGATCATCTGCCTCGACGACCCCGGCGTCGCCGATATCCTCCCGGCGATCAAGAAACGCACCATCACCTATGGCCTGACACCGCAGGCCGACCTCTGCGGCGAGAATGTCTTCTGGAAGGAGGGCCGCGTTCACTACACCGTCCGCGACCGCTCCGGAGAGCTGGGGCAGATCGATGTCGCCCCGCCGGGAATGCACAATGTCTACAACTCCCTGGCGGTGGTGGCGGCGGGCCTCGAACTCGAGCTGACCTTTCCGCAGATCCAGAAGGCGCTGCGCAGCTTCGCCGGGGTGCAGCGGCGCATGCAGAAGAAGGGCGAGGTCGGCGGCATCACCGTCGTCGACGACTACGGCCACCACCCCACGGAAATTCGCGCCACGCTGGCGGCGATCAAGAAGGGCTGGCCGGAGAAGCGCCTCGTGGTGCTTTTCCAGCCGCATCGCTACACCCGTACCAAGGGGCTGTTCAGGGAGTTCCAGACCTGCTTCCATCGTGCCGACGTGCTGGTGATGACCGAGATCTATGCCGCCAGCGAAGAACCCATCGAAGGCGTCAGCGGCCGCAGCCTGCTGGCGGCGGTCATCCAGCACGGCCAGCGCCATACCCGCTATATCGACAGGCTGGAGGGAATGGCGGCGGAACTGCTGCCCATGCTCCAGCCCGGCGACCTGGTGCTCACCCTTGGCGCCGGCAATATCGTCAGGGTCGGCGAAGAGCTCCTCGAACTCCTCGAGGGGCGTGGGGAGGAGGGCGGGTGAACGACAGACAGCGCCATCACCTGGAAACCCTGGCGGGGGAGGGGGTCGAGTGGCAGTGTCCGCTCAGCCGCCATACCTCGTTCGCCATCGGCGGGCCGGCCGAAGCCCTGGTGCGGGCCGGCAACGAACGGGTGCTGCAGGGGGTGCTGCGCCTGTGCCGTGAGGAAGGCATTCCCTGGCGGGTCATCGGCCGGGGCACCAACCTGCTGGTGGCCGACCGTGGTGTCGAAGGTGTGGTGCTGCGCCTGGTCGGTGACCTCGCCGGCAGTGGCGAAAAATCCGCCAGCGATGGCACGCTGGCGCTCTGCGCTGGCGGTGGCGCAGGCTTCGCCCGGCTGTGCCGCGAGGCCTGCGAGAGGGGATTGACCGGGCTCGAGTTCGGCTGCGGCATTCCCGGGACTGTTGGCGGGGCGGTGTGCATGAATGCCGGCGCCTGGGGCGGCGAGATCGGCCCGCTGCTGCGCACCATCCGCATCGTTGACGCAGACGGCGCGGAGGATATCGTCCCCAGCGCGGAGGATTTTTCCTACCGTTCGTGGAAAGGCTCGGCTGCGGTCGACGGCCGCGGGGTGATCACCCTGGCCGAGATCAGTCTTCGCCCAGGCGACCGCACGGAAATTCTCGCCCGCGTCGCCGACTACGACCGTCTCCGTCGTGACAAGCAGCCTCGAGAACATGCCAGTGCCGGGTCGTTTTTCAAAAATCCCCCTGGCGACAGCGCCGGTCGGCTCATCGAAGCCTGCGGCCTCAAGGGCTTGCGCGTCGGGGCGGCGATGGTCTCGCCGCTCCATGCCAACTTTCTCGTCAACACCGGGGGCGCCACCGCCGCCGAGGTGCTGCGGCTGATGCGACTGGTGCAGGAGCGGGTCCTGCAGGCCACCGGGGTGGCCCTTGAGGCGGAAGTGCACCTTCTCGGAGAGATGCCATGAGGATCGTGGACCTGAAAAAACGGCTGTCCCGCCTCCTGCGCCGCAGGAAGTCGGGCTTCACCAGCTTTTCCAGCGATCTCAACATCCGCGGCGCGGCGGCGGAAAGTGGGCGGACGCGGCGTCCTTCGCCCCTCTCCCGCCTGCGGCAGCGTCTGCGCGCGAAAAAGCTCGAGCAGAGCCAGGGCTATGGGCAAGCGGCGGCGCGCAAGCGCTCCCTCGTGCGGCCCCTCCTCGTGGTTGCCGTCGTCCTCCTCCTGCCCGCGGGCTGGTTTCTTGGCGGCGGTGAGTTGATCGGCCGCCACATCGACGGGCTGACCTTCTTTCGCGTCAACAAGATCGAAGTCAGTGGCTGTACCGCCGTGCCACGTGACAAGGTCGTCGAGGCCTCGGGGATCGTCCTGCGCCAGAGCAGCATGCTGGCGGTCGATGTCGAACAGAGCCGCCAGCGCATCGCCGCCATCCCCTGGGTGGCACGGGCCGAGGTGCGCCGCCACTGGCCGGGCAAGGTCGTCATCGCCATCGAGGAGAACGCGCCGGTCGCCCTGGTGCACACCCCCGGTCCCTCCGGGCCTTCCCTGCGCTACCTCGATGCCAGCGGCGCGGTGTTCTCCGAGGTGACCGCCAGCGGGGACATCGACTTCCCGGTGATCACCGGCTGGGCGGAACTCGGCGACGAGGAGGTCAAGGCGCGGGCGATGACCGAAATCCTCGCCTTCCTGCGCAAGGTACGGAGCAACGACCCCCATCTCCCCGCCCACTCGGTGTCGGAACTGCATATCACCGGGAGCGGGGAAATGGTACTCTACCTGGTCGAATACCCGTTTCCAATTTTCTTTGGAAATGGTAACTCTAAAGAGAAATATTCCCGGTTGATACAGGTGCTGCGCGCCATGTACAAGAAGCCGGACGGCAAGGAACTGCTGGCGCAGATTGCCTATATCAAGATGGACTATTTGAGCGACAAGGTGCTCGTGGTGGAAAGCGCTGCGGGACAAAATTCCAATGGATGACAAGAAAGAACTGGCGGTCATGGACGAAGAAGACGCCCCTGTTCCGGTGACGCGCGGAACCGGGCGTCACGATCAGGGGGAACTGGTGGTCGGCCTCGACATCGGCACCACCAAGATCTGCTGCGTGGTCGGTGAAATTTTCGAGGATCACGTCGATATCCTCGGTGTTGGCACGGTACCCTCCAAGGGCCTCAAGAAAGGGGTCGTGGTCAATATCGAAAGCACCGTCAACTCCATCCGCCAGGCGGTCTCCCTGGCCGAGGAGGCGGCGGGCTGCGATTTGCGTTCGGTCTATGTCTATGTCGGCATCGCCGGTAACCATATCAAGGGGTTCAACAGCCCGGGCATCGTCGCCATTAACAACCGCGAGATCAAACAGGCGGATATCGACGAGGTGGTGGCCGCGGCGCGGACGGTGAAGATCTCCGAGAACCAGCGCATCATCCATGTCATGCCGCAGGAGTACATGGTCGACGACCATACCGGCATCCAGAACCCCATCGGCATGACCGGGGTGCGGCTGGTGACCAATGTCCATATCGTCACCGCCGATATCGGCGCCGTGCACAACCTGGTCACCTGCTGCAACAAGGCCGGGCTGGAGGTGGCTGAATTGGTGCTCGAGTCCATCGCCTCGGCCAACGCCGTGCTCAGCAAGGACGAGATGGACCTGGGGGTAGCCCTCATCGACATCGGCGGCGGCACCACCGACCTCGCCGTCTTCTGCGACGGCACTATCCGTCACACCTGCGAGATCGGCCTTGGCGGCCACAACCTCACCAACGACCTCTCGGTGGGCTTGCGCACCCCTCTGCAGGATGCCGAGCGGCTCAAGGAAGATTATGGCGGGGCCATCGCCTCGGTGGTCAAGCCCAACCTGGTGGTGGATGTACCCACCGTTGGCGACCGCGAGCCACGCAAGGTTACCCAGAAGGTGCTGGTGGACATCCTCGAGGCCAGGGTTATCGAGATTCTCGAGATTCTCGACCGCGAGTTGATCGCCTCCGGGCAAAAGAACAAGATCAACGGCGGGGTGGTGCTCACCGGGGGCACCGCCCTGCTCGCCAATATCGTCGAGCTGGCCGAGCAGGTCTTCGATCTGCCGGTGCGCATCGGCTATCCGATAGGCCTCTCCGGCAAAACCGAGGAGCTCTACAATCCCCGCTGCACCACCGCCGCTGGGCTGGTGCTCTTTGGCAGGAACAAACAGCAGGAGATGGCCCGTCAGGAACCCGGCGTTTTTGCGAAGATGCGCGACTGGTTCAAAAAAATCATGTGATCGTTACCTTTTTTTCCTTGAGTGGCGCCCGCTTGGTGCTATATATTGCGCCGATAATATTCCGTTTTATTGCTTTTTCGCAATGTCGCTCGAGGAGTTGACAGGGGGTTAGAGATATGCCGTTCAGGATGGCTGAGTCGGAAGGTGTTGCAGTTGTGAAGGTTATCGGGGTTGGCGGCGGCGGCGGGAATGCCATCAACACCATGGTGGCCCACCGCCTGCAGGGGGTGGAGTTCATTGCCGCCAATACCGATCGACAGTCGTTGAACCAGTCGCGGGCCGACATCTGTATCCAGCTCGGACCGGGGATCACCAAGGGCCTTGGCGCCGGTGCCGATCCGGAGACCGGCAATATGGCCGCCAACGAGTCCCTCGAGGAGATCCGCGACGCCCTCAAGGGCAGCGATATGGTCTTCGTCACCGCCGGCCTCGGCGGGGGTACCGGCACCGGAGCAGCGCCCATCGTTGCCAAGGCCAGCCGCGAACTCGGCGCCCTGACCGTTGCCGTGGTGACCAAGCCCTTCAGCTTCGAGGGTAAATTCCGTTCCCGCAACGCCGAACAGGGCTGGCAGGAACTGCAGAAGTACGCTGACACCATCATCACCATCCCCAACGACCGCCTGCTGTCGGTAATGCAGAAGAACAGCAAGCTCTCTGACATGCTGGCCATGGCCGACAGTGTCCTGCTGCAGGCGGTCAAGGGCATCACCGACCTCATCAACGTTCCCGGCCTGATCAACGCCGACTTCGCCGACCTGCGCACGGTGATGCGCGAGGTCGGTCCGGCGATCATGGGCTCCGGCTCGGCCAGCGGCGAGAATCGCGCCGTGGAAGCGGCCCGCAAGGCCATCGACAACCAGCTCCTCGAGGACTATGGCATCGAGGGTGCCCGCGGCCTGCTCATCAATATCTCCGCTTCGCAGGAGACCTTCACCATGGCGGAGTTCATGGAGGCTTCGGCGATGATTCAGGAAAAGGCCGACGAGGATGCCAAGGTGGTCATCGGCGCCCTTTACGACGATTCGCTGGGCGACGAGATGCATGTCACCGTCATCGCCACCGGAGTGGGCGCGGTGCTCGACAAGAAGGAAACCATCTCCCCCGTGGATTCCCGCAAGAAGAAACCGCTGCCGATCAAAGAGGCCGAGCCGCCCCTCAAGGGCGCCCCGGCGGTACCCAACCGCAACCCCCAGGTGTCTCGGCTGCCCGGTTCCAATTTCGACTCTTTCGACAGCCTCGGCTCGTCCAACCCGCCGGAGGGCAAGAGCCAGAGCCCGCTGAACTGGAACGACGACTACCTCGAGACCCCCACCTATCTTCGTAAAAACGCCAACTGACGCCTCTTGGGCCAGTGTTGCCCGCCGGGAACTCTCCCCGGCGGGCAGGCCGGTGGCGGCGAGGTGGCACCGATGTCAAGCGGACGGGCCATGGCAGCAGCGGACAAGACCCCGGCCGGCCCCGGCGGCCCGCCCAAGCACAAGGTCTCGGATGGTCTCGAGCCCTTCAAGCTCGTCGAGTACTTCTCCTTTTCCAGTCTCGCCGTCATCCTCGTTTTTACCCTGCTGCTTTCCTGGCTGATCTCGGAAAATGCCCGTAAAGTGATGCTCGAGCAGAACGAGGAGTATTCGCTGCTCCTCGCCGAGAATCTCAATCAGCAGGTCTTCCGCCGTTTCGTGCTCCCCGCCGTCATCCGCTACGGCGTCATCGCCCTGCGCAATCCCGAACAGTTCGAGCTCCTCGACGACATCGTCAAAGGCGTCACCCAGGGCCTCAAGATCGACTCGGTAACCATCTACGACTCGAGCAAGAACATCATTTCCTATTCCACCATCTCCTCCCTGGTCGGCAAGGAGGGCGTCGGCGCGGCCGAGTATCAAAAGGCATTGAAGGGGGTGCCCAACTCGCGTTTCACCTATAGCGGCTCGGTGCTCAGCCTGCTCGGCATCACCAGCGAAGTGAGCTGCGAGTTGAAGACCTTCATCCCCTTCCGCCAGGTGCGTCGCGAGAGCGACGGAGCGGGTGACCTCATCATGGGGGTCATCGAGATCGAGAAGGACCTGACCAACAACTATGCCAACATCATCCGCCTGCAGGGGCGGATCATCATGGTGTCCAGCGGCATCATGGGGATTCTCTTCCTCGTTCTCCGTTTCATCGTTTCCCGCGCCGGCTCTATCATGGAGCGTCGTGCCCTGGAGCGACTGCGTCTTGAAGAGAAACTCAACCAGGCCGAGCGCCTGGCCCACCTTGGCACCATGGTGGCGACTGTCAGCCACGAGATCAAGAGTCCCCTGGGGATCGTACGCAGCACCGCCGAGATCCTTGAAAAGCGCATCCAGAAGCTTGCCCCGGGCAACGAGCACCTCGCCAAGATCGTCATCGACGAGACGGCCAGGCTCAACAATATCGTGGTGCAGTTCCTCGATTTCGCCCGACCCCCGGTGGCCGAGTTCGTCCCCGGACAGGTCAACGATGTGGTGAGCAAGGTGCTGACGTTCATCGCGCCGGAGCTGCGCCGCCGCGACATCGCCCTCGAGACGGCGCTTGCCGAGGGGCTGCCCAGCCACAACCTCGATGGCGAGCTGCTCTACCGCGCCCTCTTCAATATCCTCATGAACGGTATCCAGGCGGTGACCGAGCATGGCCTGCTGCGCGTCTGCACCCGTCTCGCCGGAGAGGGGTGCACCGAGCTGATCATCGCCGACAATGGCGTCGGCATCGCCGCCGACAAGCTCGAGCAGATCTTTCTGCCTTTTTTCAGCGAAAAGCACAAAGGCACCGGCCTGGGCCTGGCCATCGCCAAGAATATCCTCGACAGCCACCGGGCGGCTGTGGTCGTCACCAGCGAGGAAGGCCAGGGCACGACCTTCTCCATCGTCTTTCCGCCCCTCTCCTGAGGGCTATGGCGTTTCGGGCCGCGGGCTGCTTGCCGTTTGCCTTTTTGCGGCAATAGTGTTCATATGTCGATAACCAGGTCGCCTCAGCCGCGGCCCGCAGAGGCCGCAGGGCCGTGGTGGCGGCGATCATTTCTCCAAACGAGGTCAGAAAGATGAGCAAAAGAATCGTCATTATCGGTGGAGTGGCGGCCGGGCCAAAGGCCGCCTGCCGCATCAAGCGCCTGGCGCCCCATTACGAGGTGACCGTCGTCGACCAGGACAGTCTTATCTCCTATGGCGGCTGCGGCATTCCTTATTATGTCTCGGGGGATGTCGCCGACGAGAAGGAACTGCGCTCCACCAGCTTTCACATGGTGCGCGATGAACGCTTTTTCGAGAAGGCCAAGGGCGTCAAAACCCTGACCTCCACTCGGGCGGTGGCCATCGATCGCAAAGCCAGGGAGGTCGAGGTGATCGATCTCGCCAGTGGCCGGAGCAGCCGGCTGCCGTACGATTCCCTGCTGCTGGCCACCGGCAGCAAACCGGTGGTGTTGCCCATTCCCGGCAACGACGCCGACGGCGTCTTCTCCATCAGCGACCTTCACCAGGGCATCGCCATCAAGGAGCGCCTTGCCAAGGCCCAGGTGGGCAAGGCAGTGGTCATCGGCGGCGGCGCCATTGGCATCGAGATGGCCGAGGCGCTCACCGACCTGTGGGGCGTGGAGACTTCGCTGGTCGAGTTCCGCGAGCAGCTGCTGCCGCGCATCATCGACTGGCCGCTGGCGGTCATGCTCGAGAAGCATCTGCGAGACAACAATGTCGCCGTCTACCTCGGCGAGGGGGCGGAGGAGATCCTCCGCGACGATCAGGGCCGGGTGACCGGGGTGCGCACCGGCAAGAGGACGCTCGAGGCCGATCTGGTGATCATGGCCGCCGGGGTTCGGCCGCGCTCGGAGTTGGCCCGCGAGGCGGGTCTCCATGTCGGGGCCGGCGGTGGCATCGTCGTCAACACCAGGATGCAGACCTCCGATCCCAGCATCTACGCCGCCGGCGACTGCGTAGAGATCGCCCATCTCGTCTCGGGCAAGCGCTTCGTGGCCCCCTTTGGCAGCATGGCCAACCGCGAGGGGCGGGTCGCCGCCGACAACATCGCCGGGATCCCCTCGGTGTTCAAGGGCGGGGTGGCCAGCTTCATCCTCAAGGCCTTCAAGATGTCGGTGGGGGCGGTGGGGCTGAGCACGGTGGCGGCCCGTGACGAGGGCTTCGCGGTCGACTTCTCGCTGACCGCGCCTTCGGACCGCGCCCATTTCTACCCCGGTCAGGAGATCGTCTGCCTGCAGCTGCTCTTTGACCGGCGCACCCGTAAAGTGCTCGGCTTTCAGGGGGCCGGCCCGGTCAACGACGCCCTCTCGGCGCGCCTCGACACGGACGCCATGGCCCTGGCCGGCGGCGCCACTATCGACGATCTCGCCAATGTTGAGATGGCCTACTCGCCGCCTTTCTCCTCGGCCATCGATCCCCTCAACGCCGCCGCCTATGTCGCCGACAACCTCTGCGACGGTCGCATGCGGCAGATGACCATCGAGGAGTTCTGCCTCTACATGGACGATCCGTCGCGTCACCCCGAGTGGACCGTGCTCGACGTGCGCCACGTCAAGCAGGCCGAGCCCTTCGTGGAGCGCTTCGGCGCGTCGCGGTGGCTGTCTCTGCCCTACGACGAGGTGCGCGACCGCTACACGGAGCTGCCCAAAGACCGCACACTGGCCATTTTCTGCAATGCCGGATCGCGTTCCTATGAAGTGCAGGTCTTTCTCGATTCTGTGGGCGTGACGAATAATATCGTGGTTCCAGGAGGATTCAACGTCATCCGTCGTATGGGCCCGGAATGGTTGCCAGTTCGCTGACCTCGTCCTTTCCGTAAGGGTTTTCCCCTAGCCATTGCTATGATCTGCATGGCTAGGGGATTTTTTTTGCCTCGGGATTAGACAAGGCTCGTCCTGCCGTGCTATGATGAGTGTCAAGAATCGGCAAAGGTTGTTAGGACAACACGTCGCTATCATCTCTACCGCGAATGCGAGGACCGCCCATGGCCACAGTCAACCCCCAGGATATGATCGAGGAGATCCAGGCGAACATCGAGACCGGCGACCTGATGAAGGCGCAGCTGGTTCTCGCCCATATGCGCGAGGTCGACCACAAGACACGCAACCGCCTCATGTTTCTGCTCACCCGTGCCGACGCGGATTTCTCCGTGCCGCTGTTCATCTACCTGCTCAGGCACCAGGCTGACGTCGCCGAGGAGATGCCGATCATCCGCGAGACCTTGCTGTCGATTCTCGTCGCCTACCCGGAAAAGCTCATCGGCTATCTCACCTCGCCGAAGATCGTCGACCGCACCGAGCTCATCCGCGTCGTCGGCGAGCTGCGCCTCGAGGAGGCCACCTCCACGCTGCTGGGCATGATCGCTGCCTCCGAGGACGACGCCGAGATACTCCTCATCATCGAGAGCCTCGGGCTGATCGGCGACCCCGAGGCGATCAACACCCTCACCGACTATCTCTACGCCGCCAACAAGGCCCTGATCATCGCCGCTATCCAGGCCCTCGGCCAGGTGGGCACGCCCACCGCCATGCACCGTCTCGCCGAGCGCATGGGCACCGACAACGAGATCGACTACCTCATCCTCTCCATTTTCTCCGAGGTGCAGGATCAGATCTCCCTGGAAAAGCTCAATGACACCCTCCGTTCCCACTACGCCCACATGCGCACCTTCGCCAAGGCAGAATTGGTGCGCATCGGCCCCAAGGCGGTGCCGATTCTCATCGAGAACCTCCTCCATGACGACCCTGACTTCAGGATCCACACCCTCAACGTGCTGGGCGAGATCGGCGACGAGTCGGCCATCGTCCCCATCCGCAAGCTCCTCGCCAGCGAGCCGAAGAGTGCCAACGTGCGCTTCGCCGCCTACGAGGCCCTGGCTATGCTGCCCCTGAAGAAGGGCGCCTACACCCTTACCGCCGGGCTCACCGACCCCGAGGATCATGTGTGCATCGCCGCGGCACGGGCCATCGACCGCAATTTTTCTCCGATCCTTGCCGCAGGCATCAAGAACCTGCTGCGCGGCCCCGAGAAAGAAGCGCGCCATATCGCCAAGATCATCGTTAATGGCCAGGTGGACAACATCTTTCTCAGTCTCGCGGATGACGAGGTCTTCGAGCAGATGGCTCTCGAGTACCTGCCCCATACCCACCGCGACATCCGCGAGCACTACCACGGTCTCCTGCTGCAGGCGGACAGGGCCGACTTCGCAAAGAAGCTCACCGGCACCGTCGATACCGGCAAGCGCCAGAAAATCGTTGCCGTCGACGACTCGCGCATGATCCTCAACATCTACAAAGCCACCCTGCATGAGCTCGGCTACGACCCGGTGCTCTTCGAGTTCCCGGCCTCGGCCCTGCAGTGGCTGCGCACGGAAAAGCCGCTGATGATCCTCACCGACCTCAATATGCCGGAGACCACCGGCATTCAGCTGGCTGAGCGGGTGCGCAAGCTTTATCCGGCGGTGCGCTTGCCGATCATCATGGTGACCACCCAGAACGAGAGTCAGGACAACGAGGCCGCCTATGCCGCAGGCATCGACGCCATCCTCCACAAACCGTTCAATGCCGAAATCCTCCGCGAGGCGATCAACAAGGTGCTGCAAGTGAACGGATGAGCTCGCCGGCGAGGGCGAAGGAGCGGCCGACCTCCTCGGGCCTGTGGGCGTCCGAGGCGAGTTGCAGGGGTATGTCGCGTTCCACGGCCATGGCGAGAATGGACTGCCTTGGGAAGGGCTCGCCGCGGATGGCGATGCCCGATGTGTTGACCTCCAGATACAGTCCCCGCTGCTTGATGAGGTCGAGCAAGGTGGTGACCTGTTCGAGGTGGTGGTCGAGAAGACGAAGACCGGGGAGATGGCGCAGGGCGCCGTCGAGGTGGCAGAGGGTGGTTCCCGCGCTGAGTTCCATCACCGCTTCGCCGAGGAGGGCGAAGTAGCGGCTGAGAAGGGCGTCGCCACCCTCCCTGGCCGCAGCCTCGACATTCTCCCTCCTGCGGCTGAAGAGGTTGAGGTGGCGGGACGGCGCCGTCCTCAGGTAGTGGCAGGAAATGCCGACGGCGTCCCAGGGGCGGGCGGCCAGCCGGTGGCGCAAGTTCTCAACCGCCTCTTCGTTATACCCGCACTCGACGCCCAGCCGGATGTCGATCTTCTCCCCGTAAAGCCGCCGCAGACGTTCCCCCTCCGAGAAATAGAGGTCGAAGTCGGCCTCCGTGAGCCAGGTGACGACGGGGCTGTCGATACCTTCCTCGAGATGTTCGAGAAAAGTGAGACGGCGCAGGCCGCGAGCTATGGCAGCCTGGACGTACTCCTCCATGTCGCCGACGGCGTGGCCGCAGAGGCGGGTGTGCACATGGGTGTCGCAGGTCGGGTCGGGCCGGTGAGGCAAGGCGGTGGCAGACCAGAGGGTCGGCTTCGGGCAGGGCTCAGGCGTTGCCCCGGGGGAAGAAGTGCAGGACGCCGTCGATATCGGAGGTGTCGCAGACATGGCCCATCTCCAGTTCGAGGTCGATATATTCCTCGACCCCTTCGATCTTGAGGCTCAGGGCAGGGCCGTTGGGCAGGTGGTAGACCACCGTGCTCACCCCGGTTAAATCGATGGGACGACAAAACAATTTCATGCAGTGCAATGCCTCGTGCCACTCGGGCAGTGGGAAAAGGGAAAAAACAAGCAGTTCGACAGCTCGACATATACGAAGAAATCGGACAAACTGCAACAGGTAAGGATGGCGGGGGTGAGGAAAGGGGGGTGGCCAGTGCCCCGGCGGAACTCGTGCCCACAATGTGCCATCTCCGCTTTCTCGCCCCTCTGGGGGAAATTGGTTTACACTGCGGGCGGCGGCGTTTATTATGCAAAGTTCCGTGGATGACAAACACCCCCTTGTGGGTTCTGATAGACTTTTTCCTGAGGTGATGTAATGAGTGAAGCAGGTCAAGGCGGTAAAGAAAAAACCATTTTCGGCAAAGAAAAAAATCCCACTTCCATCGTGCCCCGCAAGCTCTCCCTGGAGAGCCCGCTGAAGTTCCGCTGCCACCCCGGGGTGAGGTGCTTCACCGCCTGCTGCGGCGGCATCAAAATCGTCCTCACCCCCTACGATATCCTGCAGCTCACCAAGAGGCTCGGCATTCCCGCCCACGAGTTCCTTCATCGCTATACCACCCCCACCTACCTCGAGAACACCGACATGCCGGGGGTGATCATCAAGCTGCGCGAGGAGGACAACAAGTGCCCCTTTGTCACCCCCGAGGGCTGTACCGTCTACACCGACCGCCCCACCGCCTGTCGTTACTATCCGGTGGGCATGGCCGACTTCCACGAGGGTGGAACGCGCGACAAGGACGGCAACGAGGAGACCAAGGAGGAAGAGAAGTTCTTCTTCCTCGTCCGCGAGGAGCATTGCAAGGGCTTCGAGGAGGACAAGCAGTGGACCATCGGCGAATGGCGGGCCGACCAGGGCGTTGATGTGCGCGACGAGATGAACAAGGAGTGGCTGCGCCTGGTCATGCGCCGCAAGTCTTTCGGCGGCCAGGCCACCCTCTCGGAACAGGCCAAGCGCATGTTCTTCATGGCCTCCACCGATATCGCCACCTTCCGCAAGTTCGTTTTCGAAAGCTCCTTCCTCGACACCTACGAGATCGATGAGGAGACCATCGCCAGCATCAAGGAGGATGATGTCCAATTGATGCTCTTCTCCTTCAAATACCTCGCGGCGACGCTGTTCGGCGCCAGGGTACTGAAGATCAGGGAGGAGAAGATCAAAGCCAAGATCGCCGAGATCAAAAAGCGTCAGGACGAGAGCGTACTGCAGTCGATCAGGGAATACGAGGAGCTCAAGGCCGAAATGGATGGGCCGAAGGGCGGGAAATAGACCTCGACCCCACAGCGGAGCAGGAAGGTCTCCCGGTGGTGGCGCTGCCAGGCCGGGGGACGACGACAACAGGCAAAAACGGGAAAAGGCCGGGCGGTTATCAACCGCCCGGCCTTTTCCCGTTTGCAGTGCCGGAGGCGCCTCCGCTATGCTCTCGCGAAGGCGCTTTTTGTTGTCGTGCGTGCTATTCCGCCTGGGGTGCAGGCTCCAGGGCGGCGGCAAGGCTCTTGAGGAAGTGCCAGCTGCGCAGGACGTCTTTCTGCGACTGGGCGAGGAGCTTGTCGGCCATCTCCGGGTTGACCCGCTTCAGGGTGCGGTAGCGGTTTTCGCCCAGGGCGTACTCCTCGAAGCTCATCGTCGGTTCCTTGGAGTCGATGATCAAGGGGTTCTTGCCTTCCGCCTCGAGGTCGGGGTTGAAGCGGTACAGCGGCCAATGTCCGCAGGCCACCGCCTTCTTCTGCTGCTCGACCCCCAGGGCCATGTTGATGCCGTGGTTGATGCAGTGGGCGTAGGCGATGATCAGCGACGGCCCGTCATAGGCCTCTGCCTCGG
Source organism: Desulforhopalus sp. (assembly GCA_024710585.1). Classification (GTDB taxonomy): domain Bacteria; phylum Desulfobacterota; class Desulfobulbia; order Desulfobulbales; family Desulfocapsaceae; genus Desulforhopalus_A. The sequence continues at coordinate 3,330 of JANJUM010000118.1, read as the reverse complement.
CGATGGCCTTGATCGCCTGGGTCGGGTTGGCGCCGAGGCTGATCTGGGCGACGTAAACGTTGCCGTAGGTGGCGAAGATCATGCCCATATTCTTCTTGGGCATCTTCTTGCCGCCGGCGGCAAACTGCGCCGTGGCGGCGCGGGGGGTCGACTTCGACATCTGCCCGCCGGTGTTGGAGTCGACCTCGGTGTCGAGAACGAGGATGTTGACGTTCTCTCCGGAGGCGAGGACATGGTCGACGCCGCCGTAGCCGATGTCATAGGCCCAGCCGTCCCCGCCGAAGGCCCATACCGACTTCTTGACGAGGAAATCGGCGACATGGAGCAGGCGGCGGGCGACGATGGCGCTCGATTTGCCGAGGACCGCCTTGAGTTCCTCGACCCGGGCGCGCTGCTGCTCGATCTCGGTCTGGGTGGCCTGCGACGCGACCTGGATGGCCGCAGCCAGTTCCTCGCCGACGATCTTCGCCGCGACGGCCTCGGCGAGCAGCTCTCTGGCCTGTGCGGCCAGCTTGTTGACGGTGGTGCGCATGCCGGCGGCGAACTCGGCGTTGTCCTCGAAGAGCGAGTTGGCCCAGGTCGGCCCGCGGCCATCGTCACGCTTGCAGTAGGGGGTGGTGGGCAGGTTGCCGCCGTAGATGGAGGAGCAGCCGGTGGCGTTGCCGATATACATGCGATCGCCGAACATCTGGGTGATCAGCTTGATATAGGGGGTTTCGCCGCAGCCGGCGCAGGCGCCGGAGAACTCGAAGAGCGGCCGCATCAGCTGGGTGCCCTTGATGGTGGTCAGGCTGACCTCGGCCGGGTCGATCTCCGGCAGGCTGAGGAAGAACTCGACGTTCTTGGCCTGCTCCCGGCGTACCTCCTCGTTGTTGGGGATCATTTCCAGGGCCTTGTTCTTGGCCGGGCAGACGCTGACGCACAGGGTGCAGCCGCAGCAGTCCTCGGTGAAGATCTGCAGGGCGAAGCTCTTGCCCTTGAAGTTCTTGCCGGTGGCCTCCTTGATGACGAAGCCGGCGGGCACTTCGGCCGGGGTCGGGAAGACCTTGATGCGGTTGGCGGCATGGGGGCAGATCAGGGCGCACTGGCCGCACTGGATGCAGTTGTCGGGCAGCCAGCGCGGTACCGCCACGGCGATATTGCGCTTTTCGTACTGGGTGGTGGCGGTGGGCCAGGTGCCGTCGTCGGGGATCTGCGAGACCTTGAGCGAGGTGCCTTTGCCCTCGATGATCCTGGCGGTGACTTCCTTGACGAATTTCGGCGCGTGGGCGGGGACCACCGAGGGGATGTCCTGGCCGTCGACCTTGTCGCCGAGGGGGACTTCGGTGATGTTCTTGACCGCCGCGTCGACGGCGCCGTAGTTCATCTCCACCACCTTGTCGCCTTTCTTGCCGTAGGTCTTGTAGATGGCCTTCTTGATGGCGGCGATGGCCTGTTCCTGGGTGAGGATGCCGGAGATGAGGAAGAAGGCGGTCTGCATGATCATGTTGATGCGCGCGCCGAGGCCGAGAGCAAGGCCGAGGGAAACCGCGTCGATGATGTAGAACTTGGCCTTCTTGGAGATGAGGTCTTTCTGTACGCGGGCCGGCAGCTCGTTCCACACCGTGTCCTTGGTGAAGCTGGTGGTGAGCAGGAAGGTGCCGCCTTCCTCGAGGTTGCAGAGCATGTCGACCTGCTTGAGGAAGGTGAAGTTATGGCAGGCGATGAAGTTGGCCTTGTTGATCAGGTAGGGGGCGACCACCGGCGACTTGCCGAAGCGCAGGTGGCTGGTGGTGATCGATCCCGATTTCTTCGAGTCGTAGACGAAATAGCCCTGGGCCGAGTTGTCGGTTTCGGTGCCGATGATCTTGATGGTGTTCTTGTTGGCGCCGACGGTGCCGTCGGAACCGAGGCCGTAGAACATTGCCCGGTAGACGTCCTGGCCCTCGATGTTGAAGGTGGGGTCGTAGTCGAGGCTGGTGAAGGTGACGTCGTCGTGGGGGCCGACGCAGAACTTGTTCTTCGGGGCCATGGCCTTCATGTTATCGAAGATGGCCTTGACCATGGCCGGGGTGAACTCAGCCGAGCCGAGGCCGTAACGGCCGGCGAGGATCATCGGCGGGTAGATGGTGGAGTTGGTCTCCGCCGCCTCGCCGATGGCGGTGCGCACGTCGAGGTAGAGGGGGTCGCCGGCGGCGCCGGGCTCCTTGGTACGGTCGAGCACGGTGATGCGCTCCACGGTAGCCGGCAGGGCGTTGACCATGGCTTTGCAGTCGAAGGGGCGGAAGAGGCGGACCATGATCATGCCGACCTTTTCGCCCTGGGAGACGAGATAGTCGATGGTGGCGGCGGCGGTCTCGCAGCCCGAGGCCATCATGACGATGACGTTTTCGGCATCCGGGGCGCCATGGTAGTCGAAGAGGTGATACTGGCGGCCGGTGATGCCGGCGAACTTGTTCATCGCCTCCTGGACCAGGGCCGGAGCGGCGTTGTAGTACTTGTTGACCGTCTCGCGACCGGTGAAGTACACGTCGGGGTTCTGGGCGGTGCCGCGGATGTTGGGGCGGTCGGGGGTGAGGGCGCGTTTGCGGTGCTCGAAGACGAGGTCCTCGTCGACCATCTCGCGCATCTGCTCGTGGCTGATCTCCTCGACCTTCTGGATTTCGTGGGAAGTGCGGAAACCGTCGAAGAAATGGAGGAAGGGGATGCGCGTGGCGAGCGTCGCCTGCACCGAAATCAGCGCCATGTCCATGGCTTCCTGAACGTTCTGCGAACAGAGCATGGCCCAGCCGGTCTGCCGCGCCGAGTAGATGTCACCGTGGTCGCCGAAGATCGACAGGCCCTGGCAGGCGATGGCCCGGGCGGTGACGTGGAAGACGGTCGAAGTCAGCTCACCGGCCAGCTTGTACATGTTGGGGATCATCAGCAGCAGGCCCTGCGAGGCGGTGAAGGTGGTGCACAGGGCGCCGGTGGTCAGGGAGCCGTGGATGGAGCCGGCCACCCCCGCTTCTGACTGCATCTGGTTGACCACGGGCACAGAGCCCCAGATATTCTTTTGAAGACCCGCCGACTTGGAGTCTGCCTCAGCCGCCAGTGGGGTCGAGGGGGTGATGGGGTAGAGGGTGATGACTTCACTGGTGGCATAGGCGACGTGGGTGCACGCCTGATTGCCATCGATCGTTACCATCTTTCGCGACATGATGAGATCTCCTTTGTGGATGCCTGGGGTTGTGCGAGCAACATGGCGAAAACCGTGAAAATGGTTTTAAATACTCGGCGGCTCGTGCCGCTGCGCCAAGAAATTGGGTGATTGTAGTCCAAGGCGCGCCGAATTACAACCAATTCGGCGCC
>JANJUM010000054.1 GCA_024710585.1 Desulforhopalus sp. | reverse complement strand
AGCGCTTGCCCTCGGACCAGTCGTTGTCCATGAACTGGTCGTGGTCGGGGTGGGGCGGCATCATCTCGGCGAGGCGCATGTTGAGCCACTTCTCGACCTTGTCGATCTCCGCCTTCAGCTCGGCCAGGGCCTTGCCGCGATGGCTGACGCGGTGCTTCTCGGCCGAGTCGAGCTCGGCGAAGGTCTTGCCGAACTCGGGGAAGAGAAAGAGCGGGTCGTAGCCGAAGCCGTTGGCGCCGCGCTTTTCCTCGAGGAGCAGGCCCTCGCAGCGCGCCTCGTAGGTCAGGGCCGGGCCGCTCGGCACGGCGATGGACAGGGCGCAGTGGAAGGCGGCGCGGCGGTCGGTCTTGCCGGCCATCTCGCGCAGCAGCTTCTGGCAGTTGTCGTCGTCGCTGGCCTTGTCCCCGGCATAGCGCGCCGAGTAGACCCCGGGGGCGCCGCCGAGGGCCTCGACCATCAACCCGGAGTCGTCGGCCAGGGCCGGCAGGCCAAGGATCTTGGCGGTGTGCAGGGCCTTCTTGTAGGCGTTCTCCTCGAAGGTGGCGCCATCCTCGATGGCCTCGGGAATCGGCCCGAAGTCGTCGAGGGAGCGGATCTCGAAGCGCATGTCGGCGAGGAGCTCGCGGAACTCGCGCACCTTGTTCTTGTTTCTCGTGGCGATGACCAGTACCGAAAACATCGTTCAATCCTTCTGTTGAGGTTTTTTCAGACTTTTGTCATAGCGCTCCCGCTCGCTGTAGATACAGCCGCAGTAGGCCTGACGGTACATTCCCAGCTCTTTCGAGCGCTCGATCCCCTGCTGCCAGCCGTGGCGGAAATCACGGTAGAGGAAGGCGACGCCGTAGACCTCGGCCAGCCTCTCGGCCGACCTCCTGATCGCCTCGTGGTTCTGGTAGCGGCTGTAGAGCAGGGTGGTCGAGAAGGCGTCGAAGCCCTCTTTCCTGGCCAGGGCGGCGGTCTTCTCGAGGCGCATCTCGTAACAGCCGGCGCAGCGCTCGCTCTCGCGGAACACCGCCTGGCGGAGAAAGGCTGTCAGCCCGTACTCCCCGTCGATGATCGTCGCCAGGCCGACGCTGTCGGCGAAGGCGGCGCAGGTCTCGAGGCGCTGGCGGAACTCGCGGAAGGGGTGGATGTTGGGGTTATGGAAGTAGGCGGTCGTCTCCATGCCCTCGTCTCGCAACACCCCCTGGGGATAGATCAGGCACGGCCCGCAGCAGCTATGCAGAAGTATGCGCATGACAGGCTCCCTTGCCGCTCGCCGCGGCCATGCCCTCCCATGGGCTGGACCCGGCAACCGACCGGCTTATACCTACCTCCTTCTCCTTCCCTTGGCAAACAGTTTAGCCACGCCTCTGTCAAGTGCAAGCGGCGGACCGTTGCCGGCGGGGAAATCGTCCTTATAGAGGACAACAGGCCAGCTGGCCGCTGCCGGAAAACCGCAGGGACCGACATCGGCCGTGGGCAGGCCAGAAGGACAACATCAACGGGCAGGTGGAAAAGTGCCGGCCGCAACGGCCGCCCCACCGTCATTGCAACGGAGGAATGCCATGTCAACCGTGGAACTCGATCTTTTTACCGATATCGTCTGACCCTGGTGCTATTTCATTACCGGGCGTATTGAAAGACTCCAGCAGGAACACCAGGTGAACGTTCGTTATCGCTCTTTCCCCCTCCACCCGGAGACCCCCGAGGAAGGTCTATCGCTGCAGAGCCTCTTTGGCGCCGACAGCGAGCGCATGGAAGGCATGCTCGCCCATCTGCGACGGACGGCGGACGAGCTCGGACTGCCCTTCGCGGCGCGCACCATGACCTACAACAGCCGCCTCGCCCAGGAACTCGGCCAGTGGGCGGCAGGGCTCGGCCGGGAGGGGCAGTTCCACAACGCCGCCTTCCATGCCTATTTCGCCGAAGGCAGCAATGTCGCCAAAAAAGAGGTGCTGCTCGATATCTGCCGGGCCAGCGGCCTGCCCGTGGACGAGGCGGCAGAGGTCCTCGCCAGCCGCTCCTTCGCCGCCGCGGTCGATGCCGACTGGCAGCTGGCGCGGCGGCTCGGGGTGACGGCGGTGCCGACCTTCATTGTCGGTGACCAGCGCCTGGTCGGCGCCCAGCCATACGAAGCCTTGGAGTGGCTGGTGCGCCAGCCTCGCGGCTAGGCCTCTGTGGTGGCCTCGAGGAGCTGTTCGAGGAACTTGAGGTAGTGGTTGGGCAGGGTGCGCTTCTGCGCCGTGACCACGTAGAAGCTGCGCTTCATGTCCACTCCGGCGATGGCGATCTCGCGCAGCACACCGCTGTCGAGCTCACGCTGCACCGCCAGCCGTGACAGCACCGAGACGCCGAGATCGGCCCGGACCGCCTCTTTGACCGCCGAGCTCGAGCCGAGGGTGGCGCAGATATTGAGCTGCTCCAGGGAGCGCTGCTGCCCGGCGAGCAGGGCCTCGGTGCTGCGGCGGGTGCCCGAGCCGCGCTCGCGGACGATGAAGGGCAGGCGGCACAGCTCGTCGACGCTGACCTCGGCGGGGGCGGCATTGCCGGTGGCGGCGACGAGGATCAGCTGGTCGTCGAGGAGACGCTGGTACTTGAGCCGGGCGGTGGGGATCTTCGCCCCCACCACCCCGAGGAGCAGCTCGTTGGCCGCCACCTCGGCGACGATGCGCGCCGTGTCCTCGATGCGGATCTCGAAGGAGATCTCGGGAAAGCGGCGCTTGAAGAGGGTGGCGATGCCGGGGAGGATATAGGCCCCGGGGATGGTGCTGGCGCCGATGAGCAGCTGCCCGCTGACCGTCGAGCGGGCCAGGCCGACTTCCTCCTCGAGGCGGCGCAGGTCCTCGAGGATGGCGATGGCCCGCGGGTAGAGGGCCTCGGCCTCGGCAGTCGGCAGGATCGAGCGGCCGAGACGGTCGAAGAGGCGGCAGTTGAGCCGCGCCTCGAGGTTCTGGATATGCTCGCTCACCGTCGGCTGGCTGGTGTAGAGTTCCTCGGCCGCCCTGGTGAAGCTGCGCGTGCGGTAGACGGCAACGAAAATTTTCAGGTGTCGCGTTTCGATGATGCCACCTCCACCGGGCATAGAGCCGCCCGCCAGTTGAGCCTACCTCGTCCGGCGGGCCTTGCAAGAAATAACGTTTCCAGGGACCGACAATCCCCGCTCACGACAAGGCGATGACCTTGTCGGCCAGCTGCGTAGCGGTGACGATATCGAGCATGTTGGTGCTCTGCCCGACGCGCTGCCGCTCGCTGACCGCGAAGTGGGCGAGGCAGGTGCCGCAGGCGAGGACGATGACGCCGTCGCGCTCGTACTCCTGCAACTCCGCCAGCACCGGCGAGTCATCGAGAGTCAGCCGGACGCCGCCATTGACGAAGATGAGCTGCCATAGCTCCGGCCCCATTTCCTTGAGGGTCTTGAGGTAGCTGACCATGAGCTTGCCGCCCAGCTGCTCGTCGCCGCGCCCTAGCTGGTCGCTGCCGATCAGCACCACCACCCGCGTCGGGGCGGCGGCCGGCTGCGCCTGGACCGCGGTAGCGGTGGCCGTTGCCGTCGGCGCAGCCGCCACGTCGCCGCCACCCCCGCCCTGCAGCAGCCCGCTGAGCAGGTAGTCGTCCCCCTGACGCTCCACGGACACCGCAAAGCCGCGGCTGGCGAGGAAGCGGCCGACGTTTTCGCGGGCGGCATCGTTATCGACGAGCATCGCCAGCCGCTCCGGCCGCTGATCGTCGAGGGTCTTCTTGGCCAGCAGCACCGGCCCCGGACAGGCCAGTCCCCTGGCATCGAGTGTCTTCATCTTTTCCTTTCCTGATGTTCTGTCAGATATGAATCCCAGCCGCCGCGCGGCCGGGTGGGCGCCACCTGCTCAGCGCACCTCGATAATGCCATCCCCGGCCACCACCTGGCCGACGATCGCCGCCGCCTCCACCCCGGCCTCGTGCAGCCGCGCGACAAGCGCCGGGGCCTGCTTCTCGGCCAGGCCGATGAGCAACCCTCCCGAAGTCTGCGGGTCGAAGAGGATATCGCGCAGCAGGGGGTCGAAGTCGTCGGCCATCTCCACCATGGAGCGGCGGTACTCCCGGTTCTTATAGGCCCCGGCGGGGACCAGGCCGATGGCGGCGAAGTCGCGCGCCTCGGACAGCACCGGCACCGCCCCGGCATCGATGCGCACCCTGGTGGCAGTGCCGGCGATCATCTCGGCGAGATGGCCGAGCAGCCCGAAACCGGTGACGTCGGTGCAGGCGGAAACGGCGAAATCGGCCATCACCCGAGCCGCGTCCCTGTTCAGCGTGGCCATCTGCCTGGTGACGCGGCGGATGGTCTCCTCCTCCGCCAGGCCACCCTTGACCGCCGTGTTGACGATGCCGACGCCGAGCGGCTTGGTCAGCACCAGGCAGTCCCCCGGCAGGAGGCCGCGGTTGGCGAGCACCCGCTGCGGGTGGACGAAACCGGTCACCGAGAGGCCGTACTTGAGTTCCTCGTCGACGATGCTATGCCCGCCGAGGAGCACCGTCTCCGCCTCGCGCAGGATGTCGATGCCCCCGGCGAGAATGTCGCGCAGCACCTCCACCGCCATGCTCTGCGCCGGAAAGGCGACGATATTCATCGCCGTCTTCGGCGTCCCGCCCATGGCATAGACATCGGACAGGGCATTGGCTGCCGCGATGCGCCCGAAATCGTAGGGGTCATCGACCACCGGCGGGAAGAAGTCGAGGGTCTGGATGAGCGCCAGGTCCTCGGAAATGCGGTAAACGCCAGCGTCATCGGCGCTGTCGGCGCCAATCAGCACGTTGCCGTCACGCGGAAATACCAAATCGTGCAGTACGTTGTCCAGGTCCCCTGGAGCGAGCTTGGCAGCTCATCCGGCGCCTTTGACGCACTTGCTGAGAGCGGGTCGTGTATATGTCATGGTGTAGGGAAAACCGGGCCATCGGCCCCGGGTGGGTGAGAGGTTAGCGACTGCAGGGGGCCGGGGACATCTCCCCCGGCTGGCGCTGCTGGCAGAGGCCCCGGAAGACCTCGCGCAGGAGGCGCTCGTCAAGAGGTGGCAAATGCTCCACGTCTCCTGAATCGGCACTGCCCTCCTGGCCGTCTTCTTCGCCTGTCGCGGCGGCGACACAGGCGGCAGAGTGCAGCAGCTCGCGGGTAAAGCCCGATTCCTGTGGCGCAAAGCCCTCGCGGCGGCGCAGGTCGAGCCACAAATCGACCTCGTCATGGCTGCCCAGCACCGGCAGGTAGAGGCCGTCGCCGATGCGGATGGTGACCAGCCGATAGCCATGGCCGAGATGATACTTAATGCAGTTCTTCACGCGCAACTCGCCGTTTTTCGTCCTCCTGGCAAGGAGTTCAGGCGCCTCGGGGCCTTGCTGACGCAACTGCTGGCAGATGGCGCGGAAGTTCTCGGCCGCCTTCTCGCCCTTCTTGCCGGAACGCTGCAGTGCCTCGAGCTGGCGCTCGATGCCACGGGCAATATGCAGCGATGTGATCATGGTCGTCCCTCCTGAAAATCTGCGCTGTTGGCTCGATGGATTGTGACGTTTTGCGGGCCTGAAGTCAAATACGCAGATCCTATGGATCACGATTAGTATCATCGCTCATTCCGATGACTGGGCTCCCAAAAGGGCCCGCCCACCATTCCCAACGGCCGCCATCATCATGAAAATTCACCACCCCTCCCGGGCGGCCGATCTGCGGCAGGGTCGCCGCCGCCCGCCAGCTCCCCTTCCCGCCCCGGCCGGCGGTGAAAACCCGGCCACCCATCCCTTTCGCCCATGAACGGCGCGGCATTCATCGGGACAAACGATTGGACTGACGGAAAATCTCCCGGTATGTAGCATCCATAGCGCCTTCACGGGAAATCACGTTATCTGTACGTTATCACAAAGTTACCATAAAAAGGGGGAAACGATGGAGGGGATCAAGGCATTCTTCGCCAGTCGCCGCGGCATCATCGCCGTCGGGCTGGCCATCGGCGTCATCGCCGCGCTGCTGCAGAAATTCGGCAATCCCGCCAACATGGGCATCTGTGTCGCCTGCTTCGAGCGCGACATGGCCGGGGCCCTCGGCCTGCACCGCGCCGAGGTGGTGCAGTATCTGCGCCCGGAGATCATCGGCTTCGTCCTCGGCTCGCTGGTCGCGGCGCTGGCCTTCAAGGAGTTCCGCCCGAGGGGCGGCTCGGCGCCGGTGGTGCGCTTCGTGCTCGGCGCCTTCGCCATGATCGGCGCCCTGGTCTTCCTCGGCTGCCCGTGGCGGGCGGTGCTGCGCCTTGCCGGCGGCGACGGCAACGCCCTCCTCGGCCTGGCCGGGCTGACCACCGGCATCGGCGTCGGCGCCCTCTTCCTCAAGAACGGCTATACCCTCGGCCGCGCCCAGAAGACCTCCGCGGCGGCCGGGTGGCTGCTGCCGCTGATCATGGTCGGCTTCCTCGTTCTCCTGCTCGCCAACCCCCAGGTCGCCGAGCAGGCCAAGAGCGGCGTCCTCTTCTACAGCCTCAAGGGGCCGGGAGCGGCCCATGCCCCCCTGTTCCTCTCGCTGGCGGCAGGGCTGCTCATCGGCGTCCTCGCCCAGCGCAGCCGCTTCTGCACCATGGGCGCCATCCGCGACCTGCTGCTCTTCCGCCACACCCACCTGCTTGGCGGCTTTCTCGCCCTGCTGGTGGCCGCCCTGGTCACCAACCTCGCCCTCGGCCAGTTCCACTGGGGCTTCGACAAGCAGCCGGTGGCCCATAGCCAGCACCTGTGGAACTTCGCCGGCATGGCCCTGGCCGGCCTGGCCTTCGCCCTCGCCGGGGGCTGCCCCGGTCGCCAGCTGTTCATGGCCGGCGAAGGCGACGGCGATGCCGCGGTGTTCGTCTTCGGCATGATCGTCGGCGCCGCCTTCGCCCATAACTTCGGCCTGGCCAGCTCGCCCGCGGGCATCGGCCCCAACGGCATGGCGGCGGTGCTGGTCGGCCTGGCCGCCTGCCTGTTCATCGGCTTCACCATGCGCAAAACGGCATAAGGAGGAAAACCCCATGGCAACAACCATAGACGCGCGCGGCCTGAGCTGCCCGCAACCGGTACTGCTCACCCTGGAAGCGATCAGCGCCGGGGCCGAGGAGCAGCTCGTCGTCCTCGTCGACACCGACACCTCGCGGGAGAATGTCACCCGCGCCGCCTCCAGCCGCGGCTACAGGAGCAGCGAAGTGAAAGCCGAGGACGACGGCTACCGGCTGACCTTCACGAAAAGCCGCCCATGACCTTGCTCGCCCGCCTGAAAGGGGCGTTGACGGGGAAAAAAGCCGCATCCAGCGACCCCTCCCTGCGGGATCGCGGCTTTCTCGTCTTCGAGAATACCAGCGAGGTCATCGCCGCCGAGAACCTGCTCCGCGAGGCGGGCTGGAAGGTCCGCGTCATGGGGCCACCGGCGGAGATCCGTCGCGGCTGCGATCTGGTCATCGAGTTCCCGCTCATCGAGCGGCTGGAGATCGGCCGCCTCCTCCAGTCGGCGCAGCTGCCGCCCCTGGAGGTGGTGCCGGTGAGCGGCCCGCTGCTGCAGCCGGTCGACCTCTTCCATACGGTCGACTACGGGGACTATCTCATGGTGCGCGCCGCCAACATGAAGATCTGCGTCGACAAGCGCAGCGCGGTGATCGTCAACATCTCCGGAGGCGGTTGCCCCGACGTTCCTCACCTGGCGGCGCGGATGGTCGGGCAACACCTGAACAAGGCCCCGCAGCCGCGCGACATCGGCCACACCCTGTGCGGCTACGCCCTGCAACTGGCCTACGAGGAGCTGAGACGACAATGCTCGCCATAATCGGCACCGTACCCGATGCTGCCGTGCCCATTACCGTCGGGCCGGCCGAGCTCGTCGGCGAGGAGGTGGTCGTCGCCGGGCGGGCCTTTGCCGTCAACCGCGGCACCCCGGCCCTGCTCGCCGCCGCCATCGCCACCGGCGGAGTGCTCGGCCTGCCGCCGCCCATGGCCTACCTGGTCGGGGATATCGGCCTGGGCGACGGCAGCCGGCGGCTCTACGCCCACCTCGCCGCCACCCTCCCCGCCTGCGACCATGAGCTGCTCGTCTTCCACTACCTGCAGCCCGACGTCGACTGGCACGGGCGGGTGCTCCTCGCCATCGGCGAGATGAGGCGGCGGCCGCTGCTGATCGCCGACGCCGGCTATATGTACGTGGCCAAGATGAGCGGCCAGGCGGAGGACTACGACCTCTTCACCCCCGATGTCGGCGAGCTGTCCTTTCTCGCCGACGACCAGGCGCCACACCCCTTCTACACCCGCGGCTTCCTTCTCCACATGGACGGGGAGGTCCCGGAGATGATCGCCCGCGCCTACCGCTATGGCAACGCGGCGCGAAACCTGCTGGTCAAGGGGAAGCGCGACTATGTCGCCTGCCCCACTGGGATCCTCGCCGAGATCGCCGCCCCGAGCGTGGCGGCGATGGAGCCGGTCGGCGGGACCGGCGACACCCTCACCGGCATCGTCGCCGCCCTGGTGGCAAGCCGCCTGCCGATCCCCCGGGCGGCGGAGGCGGCGGCGCGCATCAACCGCCTTGCCGGGGCCATGGCCAGGCCGACACCGGCCACCCAGGTGGGCGAGCTCATCGCCTGCATTGCCCCAGCCGCCGCCCAGGCATTGGCGGATCTTGACCTCCGCCAAAGCTCTGCCCAGCCAGGCTCTGCTTGACAGCCTGGCCGCAAGCCCCTACTATTGCCGGGCAGGGCGACGGTTTTTGGCCAGGGCATCGACAGCCCTGCCTTCTGTAACAGGTTCCCGTAACGGAGCGGCCGCCGCAGAGCGACAACTACCTCCACCAACAGGGCATCATGCAGCGCGTCTATCTGCACTGGCGGGAATTCATCCAATCTGAGTCGGCGGGGGGCATCCTGCTGGTGGGCGCGGCAGTGCTGGCGATGGTCGCCGCCAACTCCCCCCTGGCGGCGCTGTACAGGTACTTCGTCGAGCTTCCCGTGCAGGTGCGCGTCGGCCCGCTGGAGATCGCCAAGCCGCTGCTGCTCTGGGTCAACGACGGCCTGATGGCGGTGTTCTTCTTCCTCGTCGGCCTGGAACTGAAACGCGAGCTCCTCGTCGGCGAGCTGGCCGAGAAAAGCCGCATCGCCCTGCCCGCCCTGGGAGCGATCGGCGGCATGGTCTTCCCGGCGCTCATCTACGCCGCCATCAACTGGGACGACCAGTTGGCCATGCGCGGCTGGGCCATCCCCACCGCCACCGACATCGCCTTCGCCCTCGGCGTGCTCAGCCTGCTCGGCTCCCGCGTCCCCAACAGCCTCAAAGTGCTGCTCACTTCGCTGGCCATCTTCGACGACCTCGGGGCCATCGTCATCATCGCCATTTTCTACACCGACAACATCTCCATGGCCGCCCTGGGCTTCTCGGCCTGCTGCATGCTCATCCTCCTGACCATGAACCGCAGGGGGCAGGAGGCGATCAGCCCCTATATCTTCATCGGCGTGCTGATGTGGATCTCCCTGCTCAAGTCAGGCGTCCACGCCACCCTGGCCGGGGTCATCCTCGCCTTCTTCATCCCCCTGCGCTCGGCCCGCGACCCGGAACACTCGCCGCTGGAAGAGATCGAGCACGACCTGCACCCGGTGGTGGCCTTCTACATCCTGCCGATCTTCGCCTTCTGCAACAGCGGCATCGCCCTGGCCAACGCCGGCGCCGAGTTCTTTCTCCACGGGGTGCCCCTGGGCATCGCCCTCGGCCTGTTTTTCGGCAAGCAGTTCGGCATCTTCGCCATGCTGTGGGCGGGGATTCGCCTCCGACTGGCCACCATGCCGGCGGGCTGCACCTGGGGCTGCCTCTACGGCATGTCGGCGCTGTGCGGCATCGGCTTCACCATGAGCCTCTTCATCGGCTCGCTGGCCTTCGATCAGGGCAACCCGGGTATGGTCTTTGACGAACGACTGGGGATCATCGTCGGCTCCCTGCTCTCCGCCGTCCTCGGCACGGTTATCCTGCGCAGGGGTCTGGCGGCGCGCTAGCGGTTGGCGACGCGAGAGCCAAGGGGCCCCCCACCCTCCCCTTCGTGTTTTCATGGCAGGAGGCGGACCCAGAAGTTTTCGCGGGGGGATTAATCGAAGGAGTCTTCCTTCTTGCCGGCCGCCTTGCCCTTCGACGTCTTGGCTTTTTCCGCCGTTCCGCCGAGGCTGTCGTCGCTGGCAATCTCGCCGCCAGTCACCGGGCGGAACTCGTTCTTGCTGGAGGAAGACGTCGAGGCACCGATGACCACCGGTTTTTTGCGCTTCATCGGCACCGGGGGCGATGTCTGCGACGGCGGATGGGCGATGCTGTTGCGGATGGCATCCTCCTCGACGATCTTCTGTCCCGAGGACTGGATGCGGAAACTGCCGATTCTGCCCACCGGGGGGGCGTTGTCCTGTTCTTCCACCTGGGGTGCCGGGGAAGTCGTCGCCACTTCGCTTCCCGCCGCCGCACTGACTCCCTCCGCCAGGCCGAAGACCAGCAGGAGGATCCCCACCGCAATCACTACGCTTTCTCTTCTCATGGTGTTCCTCGTCGATGATGCCGTAACCGCAAATCGCTCACGCTGGGTTATAGCACCTTTTCCATAAAGTTCAAAAATTTCCCTTTTCCCGCCATGGCGAATCCGCCTGCCTCTGCCCGGGCCCACCCGAGCCGGCCATGGCGCCGACGATGTCGACGGTGACCTCTGCCCCCCGGCACCGCAGGGGGATGACCCGGCAGGGGCCCAGCCCCGGCCCCGCGCCACTTCCTCCCTGGGCGGAGACTTTGAGGGAGAAGCTCCCGGAAAACCCCGGCACCTCCCAGGCGCGGCGCAGATCGACCACCACCTTGCCACCTTGATCGGTCAGGCTGCCCAGCGACCAGACGACGCACTGGTCCCAGCAGGCCTGAAGGTCGGGGACGAGGAGGCGCTCCGGCCCGCGGGTTTCCCGCAGCAGCATCTCCACCCAGGCGTCGACGACAGCGCCGTTTTTTTGCGGCTCGGGATGCAGCAGGTTGCCCCAGTGCAGGGGAAGGACCGGCCCGGAAAAATCCCAGGATGGCGCTGCCGCCACCTCGTGCCAGGCCACCGGGGCGAGGCCCCGCTCGAGCAGGCGGACGCCATGTTCCCAGGCGCACCAGGGGGTCTGCGGCGGCATCTGGCAGCGCATGCGGGCAAATCTCGTCACCACGAAGCGGTAGCCGAAGTCGGCGAGCAACCTCTGCATCGACTGCCTGGCGCCAAAGCCGTGGTTGAGGGCCGGGGGCAAAAAGAGGCGCGGGGCCGAGGGCAGGCCATTGCCGCGGAGGAGGTCGTCAAAGGCGGCGAGATGGCGGCGCACCACCGCCTCGTCGCGCAGGCGGCCCTCCTCGTCGTGAAACTCGGAACGCGACATGGCCCCCTGCTGCCAGAACTCGTGGCACAGACCATGGCAGGCCAGTTCCAGCCAGCGCCCGCTGTCGCGCAGGCAGGCGGCCGCCTGGTCGAGATGCGGCCCGACATTGCCCTGGTTGTCCCAGCCCTGGCCCTGCCAGGTGGCCCCGGGCACCTCGGCGAGGATATTGTCGCGGTCCCACTCGCCCAGCACCATGCCGACGGGCACCCGCATGCCGAGACCCCGGCCGAGCCGCGCCAGGGCGCGATAATCGTCCGGGCAATGACTGCGCGGAAAGCGGTTGCGATAGGGCTGGCCAAGGTGCGACCCATCCTCCCCGCGCCACCAGCCGACATCCTCGACCACCACCAGCACCGGCATGGGCAGGGTGACGAGGGCCGGGCCACAGTGCAAAGTGTTCATCGCCTGCCTCACAGACTGATAAAGCGGCGCAGCAGCGGCCCTTTGAGATTGGCCTGGCCGAGGTCGAGGCCCTGCCAGCGCGGGTCGACGAGCCGCTCCAGCTCTGGCCGCCACACCGCTCCCCACCGCGAAAAAACATGCCAGGAGAGCGGCCGGCCCTTCGCCCCCCACTGGCCCTTGAAGCGGCGCGCCGGCGAATCGGCCGTCGACCTGCCGAAATCGAAAACGCGGCAGCCGCGGGCGATGGCGAGATCGAGCATCGCCCAGTAAAGCAGCATATTGACGCAGTATGGCCGTAGCGGGCGCCGCGAGGAGGCCCAGGGGTTGCTCATGGTGCCCTCGTGGATGAAGACCATCGCCGCGGCCGCCGCCTTGCCGCCGAGGTCGACGACCACCACCTCCGCCTCCAGGCTGTCGTCACCGAGGAGACGGGCGAAGAGGCGCGGATCGTGGACCGGCGAGCCGAGGTCTCGCATGTTCTCGGCGAAGACGGCGTAAAAATCGGCGAGCAGTTCAATGCCGCCGACCCGCACCGTGGCGCCGTGGCGGCGCGCCTTGCGCACCTGGTTGCGCACCTTGTCGGGCAGCGCGGCCCACAGGGTGCAGGCACTGGCCGGGAGTTCGCGGCACAGGCCGATCTTGAAGGTGTGGGCCTCGTGGCTCCAGCCGGAGGGTAGCGCCTCCGGCCACGAAATGCCGCCGCCATCGTAGTGCCGCAGCTCGAGGTGGGAACAGTCCCTGGCCTCGGCCAGGGCCAGGGCCTCATGCAGAAGCTCGCTCGCCGCCTGGGGCTGATCGGCAACCATCCCGGCGGCGTCGCTGAAGGGCAGGGAGAGCAGCCGCTTCTCCCGGCCCGGAACGGCAAAGAGGAGCACCGGCAGGACTCCGCAGAGCACCCCGTCGGCGGAGGTGGCGCGTAAAAAGACGACAGGGTGCCCATACGTGGCGGCAAGAGCCCGGGCATAGCCGTGCCGGTGGGTGAAGAGCCCGCCGGGCTGTCCTGCAAGATAGGCGTCCCATTCGCGGTCGGGGCGTTGGCTGCTGTAGGTCATCGGCGGTCACTCCGGTCAACGATCGAAATTGCCTATGGGCCTGTCGATATCCCATCGAAACAAGCGATTGGTAATCCGCTGCAGGCTCATTATACTGCCGTCAAATAAAGAGTTCGAGAGCCGCCATCGCCATGTACCTTGCCACCGACCATTATTTCCCGCCCCTCGCCACGCCTCACCCATGGCGTCCCCAGGTCAGCACCCTGCTCGAGCGGGGCAGCGGCCGCATCAACGAGGACGTCGTCCTTTTCGACGGCAACCTTTTTGGCGTCTTCGACGGCGCCACCAGCCTCGACGGGGAGACCTTCGCCGGCGGGACGACGAGCGGCGGCCTGCTCGCCGCCGACATCGCCCGGCGAACCTTCGCCGAAAACGACGCCTCGCTGGCAAGCCTCGCCGCGCGAGCCAACAGGCGCATCGCCACCGTTCAGCTGGCCCACGGCATCGACGTCCGCCAGCGCCACCGCCTGTGGTCGACGAGCATGGCCGTGCTGCGCCTTGAAGGGGATTCCTTTTCCTACTGCCAGATCGGCGATGCCGCCATCCTCCTCCTCCACGAAGACGGCAGCCATCGCCTGCTCACCGCCGAGGTCGATATCGACGGCGAGACCCTCGCCCAGTGGCAGCAGGCAGCCCAGGCCGGGGCCACCGACATCTACGAGACGCTGGGCGAACAGATCCGCCGCGTGCGCCTGGAGATGAACCACACCTACGGCGTCCTCAACGGCGAAGAGCGGGCGCTGGGCTTTCTCAACCACGGTCGGCAGTCCCTGGACGGTGTACACACCGTGCTGCTCTTCACCGACGGCCTGCACCTGCCACGACGCTCGCCGCGCCTGCCCGGTTCCTGGGAGGAGTTCGCCGCCATCTATCGCCGCTCAGGCCTGAACGGCCTGCGCGACGAAGTGCGTCGACGCCAGCGGCAGGACCCGCGCTGCCACGCCTTCCCCCGCTTCAAGTGCCACGACGATATCGCCGCCGTGGCCATCGACCTGGAGCCCATGGCTCACCCGGCCACCGCCCTGGCATAGGATCGTTCGATGCGGGCAAACACCGCCCGCCAGCCATAGCCCGCGGCGATGCCGGCTGCCTCCGCCCCATCCACCTGACCTTCCTCGCCCACCCCTTGCGCCATCAGCTCGATGAGAGCGGCAAGCCTGCCTTGCAGGGCGGCCATATTCGCCGGCTCCGGCCGACCGTCCCCGCCAAGCGGCGGTAGCTGGAGAAAAGCGACTCGCCGCGGGTCGAAGCCCTGCAGCGCTTCCCGGCAGCCCGGCAGGTCGCTGACGATCAGCCGGCAGCCTGAGGCCATGGCTTCGAGCACCACCAGCGGCAGTCCTTCCGCGAACGAGGGCAGCACGAAGATATGGCAGCGTCGCATCAGTTTGGCAAGCCTCCTCTGGTCGAGGGGGCCATGGAGGGTGACGGCACTGCCGCAGCGGGCGGCGAGCCCCCGGCACAGCTCCCCCTCCGGACCCGCCGCCGAACCGGCAAGGTGCAGATGCAGGCCGCTCGCGGAGAGCCCGGCGAAGGCGCCGAGGAGAAGGTCGACCCCTTTGGCGAGGCTCAGTTTGCCGGCATAGAGCAGCTCAACCGGCGGGGGCGGCGCTTTTTCGCCCCAGGTGAACAGCTCCTCGTCGAAACCGGCGCCCACTATGTCGATACGCCCTTCGTCGATGCCATGCAGGGCGACAATCTCCTGCCGCTGGCTGGGCCCGAGGGCCAGCACCCGCTGCAGCCGCCGGCAGGCCGGGGCGACCGCCTGACGGTACTGCGGACATTGACGGAACTGTCGCAGATCGGTGGAATGGCAGGAGGCCACTATGGGGATGTCGGCGCAGCGCTCCCTGGCCAGCGCCGTCAACAGCCACAGGTGATGGCTGTGGATGATCTCCGGGCGGAAGATGCTGACCATATCGGCGAGGGCGGCGGCGAAGGCTTCGCGGTAGGTGGCGAGCTGCGCGGGGCTGAGGCCGGAAAATCGCGAACTCGCATAGGGCATGACATCGCTCATGCCGGGAATCGGGAACTCAAGCGGCGGGGTGGCAAAGCGCACATAGCGGCGCAGCTCTGTCGAGACGCCGGCAAGGGATGGCTCCATATCGCCGGAGACGCCGGCCACCAGGGCGTTGACATGGCCGGCGGCGGCCGCCATGCGCATCACCTGGCCCACATAGATGCCGCTGCCGGTGCTCTGCGGGTGCTGGCTGAGGAGGTGAAGGATGCGCATGAAGGGGGCGAAGGTGAACTATGATGTAAACACGGCGTCTCCACCATGCCGCCGAGCGGTCGGAGAATCGAGTCTACTCCTACCCGCAAGCCATGGCTTTGACAAATCGGAAGTTCCAATCGACTTTCCAAATCACATCGGCTCTGCCGATAACTGCATCCCTGCCCGCCAACATCCGCCATCTCGCTGCCGGCAGCTGCACGTTCACGTTGCGCAACCACCCCTCCAGGCCGGTACCTCGCAGATCGCAGCCATCGAGTTCGGGAAAATGCAACAGGACAGTTGCCAAAGTCTTCACGAAAGGGTAGTAGGGTATGTGCGAGGCATCAGGAACGAAAAGCGGCGTCGAAACGACGCCGGCTCGTGTCATTCCCACCATCAACCCTGACCCCATCCGTCGGCCGGGCAGCGAAAATGAGCACCTACCTGCGACTTGTCATGCTGTTAGTCCTCATCGGGGGGCTGACTCTCCATACCACCGGGGCGATGGCCGTCGAAAAGGACAGCCCCGCCAGGGTAGCGGCACGAAAGACGGTCGGTAAATCGCCGGCAAAGAAAACGGTCGCCAGGAAGAAAGCCTCCACGACAAATACCACCGCAGCCGACGCCATCGCCAATTCAGGCAACGAGAGGAAAAGGAGCGTCGCAGGCCCGGCGACAGCCAAGATCGCGAAGAACTCCCGCACCGCTGTCCCCGTGCAGAACGCCGGCGTGATAAAAAGCGCCGCCAGCAAAATCGTCGTCAAGGCGGCAAGCGCATCTTCGGTTGCCGGTGCAGCGGCGGTCGCATCCTCACGGCGCGTTGCCGATCGGCTCGATCTCAAGTCGGGGGCGGCCCTGGTCCTCGAGCAGCAGACGAGCAGGCCGCTGTTCGAGAAAAACGCCGACCAGATCATGCCCATCGCCTCGCTGACCAAGGTGATGACCGCCATGGTGGTCCTGGACAGCGCCCCGGACATGGACGCGCCGATCACCATCACCAACGACGACGTCGACCATCTCCGCGGCAGCAGCTCGCGGCTGCCGGTGGGCGCGATCCTCCCCCGCCGTACCGCCCTGCTGCTGGCCCTGATGTCTTCCGAGAACCGTGCCGCCAACGCCCTGGGCCGCCACTACCCCGGCGGCATGCCGGCCTTTCTCGCGGCGATGAACAGAAAGGCCAGGGCCATCGGCATGCTCGAAAGCCATTTCGAGGACCCCACCGGGCTGACCAGCCACAACGTCTCCACCGCCTTCGACCTGGCGAAGATGGTCGCCGCCGCCCACGACTATCCCCTCATCCGCGAGCTGACCACCAACGCCGAGTCGACCATCAACATCGACGGGCGCGAACTGATCTACCGCAACACCAACCCCCTGGTGCGCAATACCACCTGGAACGTCGGCCTCTCCAAGACCGGCTACATCAGCGAGGCCGGCCGCTGCCTGGTCATGCAGGCCCACCTCGCCGGCAGGCCGGTGGTCATCGTCCTGCTCGACTCGGTGGGCTCGATGACCCGGGTCGGCGACGCCAACCGCATCAAACAGTGGATGGAAGGGGTGCATGGCCGCGCCCGGCAGCCCATCCACGCCGCCGCCGGCCGCAGCGCCACGCGAACCACCGGCTGATTCTTCCCCTTCTTTACAGACCGGTGCGCTGCGGGTATTCGGCAATAAAGCGCAGCCAGTCCTTCTCCACCTCGGTATCCGCCTGAGCCTCGCCGCGCACCACGGCGACGAAATGGCGGTGCTGCTCGTCGAAGGGCGCGATGCGTCCCGCAGCCAGGGCATCCAGCCAGCGCCCGACATGGCGGATACAGTAGCGCCCCAGCGGCGAGTAGTCGCCAACGAGAGGCAGGTCGTAGCCGCCTTTGAACAGTTCCGCCATGTGCTCCTCGGGATAGGGGACGCGCACCACCTCGATGACCGCCATGACCGTGGCGATGGCCTGGGGGTCGGCGAGGACGCCGCTGTGGGTTGCGTCGAAGCCGAGCTGTTTCGTCGCCTCCTCCTGGGCCTCGCGGCACAGCTGGCTGGAGAGGGGCACCACCCCGTCGCTGTTCTCCCCCACCTTGACCGTGCTCTCGTTGCCAAAGGCGTAGAGCAGATGGTAGTCGAGCCCCGCCGGCAGCTTCTTGCGGCGCAGCTGGCGCATGAAGCTGCTCGACGGGTCGACATCGCGCCACGAGGGGATGAGCACCGGCCCCTGCGCCGCCATGGCCGCTGCCGGGTGGCCGCCCAGGGGGCTGGCGACCGTCACCAGCGCGGCGACGCGGTTCTCCCCCTCCCTGCCCTCCAGGTGGTTGAAGGCCTCGCGGACCACCAGGCCGCCCATGCTGTGGGCGACGACCACCATCTCGATCTGGCCGAGGGAAAAGGTCTTGCCGGAAAGAAAGATCTTATGGAACATCTCGCCCAGCTGGCCGAGGTCGTAGCCGGAAGGGTAGTAGAAGAACCAAGGGCGATAGCGCCTGCGGTCGAGGTGGGGAAGGATGGCGGCGAAATCGCGGGGGCTGCCGCCAATGCCGTGCACGAAGACCACCGGCACCTTGTAGCCGAGGTCCTCTTCCAGGGCATAGAACATCATCGGCGCCTCTTCCATGAAGAGCGCCGGCTCGTACATGCCGAGGTTGGCCATCTGCGGGGAAAAGAGGTCGTCGTCCAGGTTCCTGATCGATCCCGGCGGGAAGAAGAGCGACTCGGCCAGGGAGGGGCTGTCCTTCACCTCCAGCCGGAAATCCGCGGCGAGACGGCGCTCCTGATCTGGCAGCGGCGCCGCCAGGTCGATGTGGTATTCGCCGAGGACCTTGCCCGGCAGGGCCTGCGGGTCGAGTTGCAGGGGGCGCCCGCCGACCACCTCGTCGGCAGTGTAGGCGCCGTCATGGTTGAGGTCGCTGACCACCATCAGCCGATACTGCCCGGCGGGGAGATTGAGCCCATAGTAGTTGCCCGGCCTGGCGCGGTGGCTGACATCGACCACCTCGCCCTCGTGGTGCCTATCGGAGATGGCGAGCAGCGCCGTCGCCTGCGGGTTGAGGCCGCTGCCGTTCTCGACGCGCCCGAAGACGAAGAAGGTGCTGCTGCTCAGCATATGCTTGTAGAGTCTCTGGCTGGGGGCCTCGCGGTAGCGCTGCATGAGGCCGGCCTGCTTGAGGCCGCTTTCCAGGTAGGAACAGCCGGAAAAGGTCATGAGGGCCAGCGCCACGAGCGGCGCCAGCAAAGGCGTCCGCTGAGGCCTGAAGCCCGCGGCGAGCGAACCTGCGGCCGCCCGGAACGCTACACGGCGCCACCTCCTTCCCACCATGCCGACAACCACCCCGCCACTCCGTCAGACAGAGACGCCGAACAGCTGCGGCTCCTTGCGCGCCGCACAGTTCTCGGCAAGCCAGGTGGAGATCTTGAGCATCATCGGGTCTTCCCACAACCGCGCATCTTCCGGGCAGCTCTTGATGCAGGCGCAGCAGCGGATGCAGCGCGCGACCTCGGTGGTCACCTGCTCCGCCACGACAATGGCCGCAGTGGGGCAGACTCCGGCACAGACGCCGCAGAGGGTGCAACGCTCTTCGTTGGTGACCGGAGCGACGTTCATCGCCCGGGCCCCGCCCTCGTAGGGGAAGCGGCCGGGAATGGGCAGCGGGCCTATGGCTGACAAGGAGGCCAGCCCGGCCAGCTTGCCCCGGACCGCCTGCCCTAAAGCCGCCGCCCGATCGAGATCCTGGCCATCGGGACGGCCAACGGCGATGGGCAACTCGCGGGTCGAGAAGGAGTGCTCGCCGATAAAGGCGGCGCCAGCCACCGGGACGAAGCCCTGTTCGACCGCCAGGTCTTTCAGTTCCAGCAGGGCGTCCTCGAAGTCGCGGTTGCCGTAGACGACCACCACCACCGCCGGGGTGTTGTCGCCCCTGACCGTGCGCAGGCGGCTGATCGCTTCTGCGGGCAGTCGCCCGCCGTAGACCGGGGCGCCGATGATCGCCAGCCCGTCGCCGCCAAGATGGGTCGTTGGGCGTCCCTCGGCAGGCGGGGTGAGGTTGACCGCCTCGACCGTGGCGGCGTTGAAGCCGTTGGTGATGCCCACCAGGATTTTCCGGGTGGTGCCGGTCGGCGAGAAACTGACGATGTATGCCGTACTGGGTTCCATGGCTGCTCCTCCAGGTAAGGGTGCTGTGACTGCAGGATTATTGGGCGAATGCACTATAGCCCAGTTTTATCGCGAACCCCAGCGCTCTTTTCGCCGGCCGGCCCGGGCATGGAAGAAGGTCAGTCCCGAGGCAGAATCTGTACGGCGATGGTCCACATGGTCAGCCATACGCCGATATCGAGAATCCGCCAGGCCAACGGTTTTCTGAACACCGGGGCCAGGGCACGGCCGCAGAGGCTGAGGGCGAAGAACCAGAGGAGCGAGGCGGTGCTGGCGCCAAGGGCGAAGAGATAGCGGCCATGGCCTTCGAAGCGGCCGCCGATGCCGCCGAGCAGGACGATGGTGTCGAGGTAGACATGGGGGTTGAGCAGGGTCACGGCCAGCGTCGCCAGCAGCACCGCCAGGCGGCTCTGCCCGGCCAGGCGCTCGTCGGCCTGGAGGACGCCACCGCCATAGGCCGAGCGCAGCGCGCGGCAGCCGTAGAGAAAGAGAAAGACGGCACCGCCATAACCGGCAATGTCGCGCAGCAGGGGATTTTGCGCCACCAGCGTCCCCACCCCGGCCGCGCCGAGGAAAATGAGCGCGGCATCGCAGAAACTGCACACCGCGGCCACCAGCCAGTTATGCTCGCGGCGCACCCCCTGGGCGAGAACGTGGGCGTTCTGCGCCCCGATGGCAATGATCAGCCCAGCTCCGGTACCCATGCCCTGTAAAAATGCGATCATCTTTCCCTCCTTTGCTTGCCTTGTTGCCGCCAGCATAGTACAGGGAGGAAGGAAAAGTAAAATTAAACGATTTCATTATTCATTAGCATCCGTAATGACATGTTCGAATATCGCAATATCGAGGCTTTCGCCATGGTCATCCTGCACGGCGGCTTCGAGAAGGCCGCCCGTCAGCTGCACGTCACCCAGAGTGCGGTGTCGCAGCGGGTGCGCCTCCTCGAGGAGCAGTATGGCCAGGTGCTGCTGCGGCGCTCCACCCCGCCCGAGCCCACCGAGGCCGGCCTGCCGCTGCTCCACCACTACCGCAAGGTACGCCAGCTGGAGGAAGATCTGCGGCTGTTCGATCCACGCGGCGGCGACGAGGGCTACAGCACCATCGCCATCGCCGTCAATGCCGACACCCTGGCCACCTGGCTGACAGAGGCGGTGAAGGACCTGCTCGACCGCCATCGCATCGTCCTTGACCTGCAGGTCGACGACCAGGACGCCACCCACGATCTGCTCCGCGCCGGCCATGTGTGGGGTTGCATTTCCACCCGCGCCGAACCGCTGCAGGGCTGTGGCGCCGAACTTCTCGGCGCGGTGCGCTACGCCATGTTCGCCACCGCTCCCTTCCAAAAGCGCTGGTTCCCGGAAGGTCTCGAACCTGCCCGCCTCGCCGTGGCGCCCATGGCGCGTTACAACCGCAAGGACGACCTCAACGCGCGGCTCTTTCAGGCCCTCGGCCTGGTTCCGGCGGAAACGCCGCCAACTTTCTACCTGCCGTCGACGGAGATCTACGGGCAGTTCGTCGCCGCGGGGCGCTGCTGGGGCATTTTGCCGGAGCAGCAGAGTGCCCCGCTGGAGAACGCCGGAAAGATCGTCAACCTCAGCCCGCGGCACTGGGTCGACGTGGTGCTCTACTGGCACAGCTGGAATCTCAAGTCGGAGCTGATGGACGAGTTCAGCAGGGGTTTTCTCGCCGCGGCCAGGGCCCGGCTGCGGCCCTGGCGGGGGTAGTCGGGGCCGCAGCCGGAAAGTGTGCGCCGGCCTGGCCGGCCCCCACTCTTCCATGGACTTTCCCCGACATACCCGGTACCATATCCCTCCGAAAAAGGCGGCGAGCACGCACTGGCCAGCCTCAAACATTCCACCGCCAGTCATGGCGGGACTAACCTCAAGCTCCTCAAGGTGCGACATGATCTATGCAGCCATCACCGGCTGGGGCAAATGCCTGCCGCCCGCCGTGCTCACCAACGACGACCTGGCCACCTTTCTCGATACCGACGACGAGTGGATCACCAGCCGAACCGGGATGAAAGAGCGGCGCATCTCCCATGTCGAGGTCTCCGAGCTGTCAGCCGTCGCCGCCGCCCGTGCCCTGGCCGCCGCCGGCAAGACCGCCGCCGACGTACAGCTGATCGTCTTCGGCTCGACCACCTTCGACGAGATGTGCCCCAACGCCGCCTCCAACGTGCAACGCCTGCTCGGGGCGAGCAACGCCGCCTGCATGGACGTCAACACCGCCTGCACCAGCGGCATGTACGGCCTGTCGACCGCCGCGGCGATGATCAAGTGCGGCGCCATCCGCTCGGCCATCGTCATCGGCGCCGAGGTCGTCTCGAAAATGATGGAGTGGAGCAACCGCAACGTCGCCGTGCTCTTCGGCGACGGTGCCGCCGCCATTTATCTCGAGGCCAGCGACCGGGAAGAGGGGGTCATCGCCGAGTCCCTCGGCTGCTCCGGGGAGTCCCGCGACATCCTCTCGGTGCAGGGCTGGGGGACCAAATACGCCGACAAGAAGCGCCCCTTCGGCAACACCACCTGGCAGTTCCTCGGCCAGGACATCTTCAAGAAGGCGGTGGCCGGCATGAGCCGCGCCTGCGAGCGGGTCATCGACAAGACGGGCATCAACATCGAGGCCATCGACCTGGTGGTCCCCCATCAGGCCAACCTGCGCATTATCGACACCCTCACCAAGAAGCTCAAGCTGCCGCCGGAGAAGGTCTTCATCAATATCGAGCGCTATGGCAACATGTCGGCGGCCACCGCCCTGGTGGCCCTGGTGGAGGCGGTCGAGGAGGGACGTGTCACGCCCGGCTGCACCATCCTCATGCCGGCCTTCGGCGGCGGCCTTACCTGGAGCGCCCACCTGCTCAAGTGGGGCCTGCGCACACAGCCCCTGGCGCAGACCGACATCGAGCTGCCGCCAAACACCCGCACCGGCCTGGAGATCGTCAACAGCATCCGCAACCCCGCCTGAGCGGCGCATCTGGCAGAGGCACCGGCCTTTGCGGGGACGGCCTGCTCAACAGGAGGGCAAGCCCGCCGCGATTGCCGGCGCCGGAAGAACGGCGAGACCGGCACGCTCCACTCGCCTGGGCTGTCTGTCCACCCCCCTCCCCCAACACGCCACGGTCACGTGGCTTTCGACAACAGCGCCCTTTTTCGTCATAACCACTTAATATCGCACGCTTTCCATAACAAGCTGCCCTCATAGCGCCCCGTTGCATCGCAGCCAGGACTGCAGATGTCGCTCGACGGCATAGTGCTGCTGCAGTTGCAGTCCAGTCAACCGCTCGAGCAGGCGCAGTTGGCGCGGATCGGCTGCATGGCGAATGTTATGGCAGAGATAGTTGAGGCAGAACATCGGCTTGACGAGAAACTGGCAGCCATCCCCGGCGAGGAAGGTGCAGGAGTCGTCGTCATGGGGCAGCAGCCGTATGTCGACCCCGGCGAGGAGGTTCATCAGCAGCTGCAGGGGGTCGGTTTCCCCGGCCATGAAGAGGCTGCAGCACCCACCTCCCTGCCGGGACGCGCATTCGCTGCACAGGCAGCCTAACTGCATCGACGCCATCTGCGTGGCGACACTCTCCGCCTGACAGACGAGGCCGTGCATGAGGCGAACCGTCCCGCCATCCCTGTTAAGGTCCGCCCCCCAGCGGGAGAACAGCAGACGGGCC
>JANJUM010000099.1 GCA_024710585.1 Desulforhopalus sp. | reverse complement strand
ACGGAGATCGCCATCGGGCAAAGAAATGCATCGCCATTCGCTTGACAAAACCATTTCCCTATAGTAATAAGACCATTCAGTTTTTGCATCAGACAACGCAACGGCGCAAGCCAAACACAATTATACCAAGGAGGTTGCAATGCCCACAATAACTCACAATGGTAAAAGCTTCGAAGTAGATGAGGATGGTTTCCTGCTCAAAGGCGATGACTGGAATCCCGACTGGGTCGACTATGTCAAAGGCTCCGAGGGTATCTCCGAGCTGACCGATGAGCACAACAAAGTCATCGACGCCCTGCAGGAATACTACAAGAAAAACGGTATCGCCCCGATGGTTCGTATCCTCTCCAAGACCACCGGCTTCCCGCTGAAGCGCATCTACGAGCTGTTCCCCTCCGGACCTGGCAAGGGAGCCTGTAAAATGGCCGGTCTGCCGAAACCCACCGGTTGCGTCTGATCGTCGACGTTTTTACCTTTTGTTCGTAAAAAAGGGGGTAAGTGGCTTGCACCACTTACCCCCTTTTTTTATCTCTGCTTCACAGGCCCAAACGGGAAGGGGCGGGGCACAGGGGAGCAAAGGTACAAGGCTCCGACGGCAGTGGCGGATGTTGCGGGGAAGTGTTCGGAACCCGAGGGGAAGGTGTGGACGGCCGCCGCTAAAAGATCATCTCGGTGAAGCGCTGGTGGAAAGCGGTGAGATCTTCCTCGCAGTTACCGCAGAAGAGCTTGACGTCGCCGAGGGCCTGGGTGGTCTTCTCTTCGATGGTAAAGCTGCCGTCGGGGTTCTGCACGTAATGGGTGGTGGTGATGATGTCGTCGGCGATCTCGAAGAAGCTCCGTTCGTTGCCGCAGTGCGGGCAGCGGAGCAGGTTGCCGACTTTTCGCTGGGGCATATTGGCTGTCCTTGTGTACCGGGCTCAGGGTTGTGGGGCGTCGTGCAAGCTGTTGGAGGCGGTTGCCGCTCCTCCGTCCACCGCCACGCGGATTTCACCCTGGATGGCTGCTCCCGACTCGACGGTGAGGCTGCCCGCCTCGAGCTTGCCCTTGATCGAGCAGTTCTTGCGTGCCGTCAGCATGCTCGTCTTGATGTTACCCTCGATGACGCCATAGCAGTTGAAGGAGGAGACGACGATATCGCCGTTGATGCGTCCGGTCTCGCTCAGCACCAGGTGTTCCCCCTCGATATTGCCATTGATGACGCCGTCGATGCGCGCCTTGCCCTTGAAGGTGATGCCGCCGGTGACGATCATCGTCTTGTCGATGATCGAGGAGATGGCCTCGGCTTCGACCTTCTTCATATCCTGGTCGTGTGGCGAATTCTTGGCGAACATACCCATGGTTAGCGTTTCTCCGCAGTGGGGCCGGCAGCTTCGCTGGAGCCGGCGACTTTCATGAAGGTGTCGGGATCGATGGGCTCTCCGTCGAGGAGAACCTCGTAGTGGAGATGCGGTCCGGTGGAGCGTCCTGAGTTGCCGACATAGCCGATGAGCTGGCCGCGGCGCACTTTGTCCCCCGGGCGCACCAGGAATTTTTTCATATGCGAGAAGGCGGTGGCATACCCATTGTCATGGTCGATGAGCACGTAGTTGCCATGGCCGCCGTTGTAGAAGGCCTTCTGCACCACGCCGTCGGCAGTGGCGTAGATGCTGTCTCCGGTTTTGGCACGGAAATCGATACCGGTGTGGAAAGCCGACTTGCCGTTGATGGGGTCGTAGCGCTGACCGAACTCCGAGGTTACCTGGCCATCCACCGGGCTGCCGAGGGGCAGGAAGCGGATGGCCTTCAGATAACGGTCGGCGCGGTTGATGAGGGTCCCGCGGCTGTCCTCGGGGTGGGCGATGAACACGCCCCCGCTGTTGCTGGTGTCGTTGCGGGCAATCTCCGGAAGCTCGATGCCGATGCTGTCGATCATCTTTTCGATGAGCTCGCTGCGCTCGGTGAGTTCGTTGACGGCGGTGGAGAGGATGTTCTCCTTCTCTTCCTTGAAAGCCACCGCTTGCTGGACATTGCTCAGCTCGAGCTTGGCCACCTTGAGGCTCAGGCGCAGCTGTTGCTGTTCGCTCTCGCGGCGTATCTCGTCGAGTACCGCGGCACTGGTGCGCAACTGTTCACGCAGCTCGTCGAGCTGCAGGGAAACGACGCGGTTCTCGCGGAACAGCGACACGGAAAACAGGCTGGAGACGGTCAGGGTGGTGAGAAGGACGGCCCCCAGGGCGAGGCCGGTCCACAGCTTCCCGCGCGACAGGGGCAGGCGGAAGATGCGCCCCCTGCTGCCGGCGATGATGATGTGGAGAGACTCGTTCATGGTCCAAAACTGTTGTGAAGAAGAACCGCAGAAAGTAAGATGGCGGCCATGATCGGCCGCTCGCTCACCCGGCCGGCGACGTCCGCCCCGGAGGCGGCGTGGCGACGGGGAAACGGCTGTGATGATTCCGTCGAAGTGTATCGTTTATACTAAGGCGAGGCAAATTGCGCAACAAGAAATCTTTGGTGCAAATAGCCCTTGCACATCACGCAACGTATTGTAATAATATAAAATAATTCTGGTGGCCGAGAAGAATCGGGGGCTTATCGCCGCCTCGATGACGGCCCCGTACCCTCTTCGCCACCATGAGCACGCTCCTCACCTGCAAAGCCCTCGGCAAGGCCTTCGGCGCCCAGGATCTCTTTCACAATGTCAGCTTCACCGTCGCTGCGGGCGAGCGGATCGGCATCATCGGCCCCAACGGTTCCGGCAAGTCGACGCTGCTCAAGATCGTCTGCGGCCTCGAGGAGGCGGACAGCGGCGAGGTGGTGCCGCGCAAGTTCCTGCGCCTCGGCTATCTCTCCCAGGAGGACGTCTTCGCCCCGCAGCAGAGCGTTTTCGCCGCTCTGATGGCTGCCGCCGCCGAGCTCGACCTCGATGATGGCGCGAGGGTGAGCCGCGTCCGCGCCCTCCTTGGCCGCGGCGGTTTCGTCGACGAGGAAATGGCTGTCGCCGACCTCTCCGGAGGCGGGCGCAAGCGGCTGGCGATTCTCCGTGTCATGCTCGCCGAGCCCGATGTGCTGGTGCTCGACGAGCCCACCAACCACCTCGACATCGAGGGCATCCTCTGGCTGGAAGGGATGCTCGCCAGCGCCTCCGCCTTCCTGCTGGTCAGCCACGACCGCCACTTCCTCGAAAACTGCTGCAACCGCATCATCGAGCTGTCGAGCGTCTATCCCGAGGGAACCCTGCAGGTGGCGGGGGGCTACAGCCGTTTTCTCGAGGTGCGCGAAGAGTTTCTCACCGGACAGCTGCAGGAAGAGGATCGGCTCGCCAACCGCGCCCGCCGCGAGATCGAGTGGCTGCGCCGCGGCCCCAAGGCGAGGGCCACCAAGGCCAAGTACCGCATCGACGAGGCCTATCGCCTGACCGACGAGCTGGCCGCGGTCAAAGCCCGCAACCGCGCCCTCTCCGAAGTGCAGCTCGACTTCGAGGCCACCGGCCGCAAGACGAAAAAGCTGCTCGAGGCGGTGGGGCTGGCCAAGAGCTACGGCGACCGGGTCCTGTTCAGCGGCCTCGACCTCACCCTCTCGCCCGGCCTGCGCCTCGGCCTGGTCGGCCGCAACGGCTGCGGCAAGTCGACGCTGATGGGCATCATCGCCGCCGCCGGAGGCGAGGGGGAACTGTGCGCCGATGAAGGCACCATCCGCGTCGCCGACAACGTCAAGATCGTCTCTTTCGAGCAGGATCGCCGCAGCCTCGACCCCAGCCTGACCCTGCGCCGTGCCCTGGCTCCGGATGGCGACGGCGTCGTCTTCGCCGGCCGCTCTCTGCACGTGGTCAGCTGGGCGAAGAAGTTCCTCTTTCGCCCCGACCAGCTGGAGACACCGGTGGGCCGCCTCTCCGGCGGCGAGCAGGCGCGCATCCTTCTCGCTGCGCTGATGCGCCGGCCGGCGGATATCCTCCTCCTCGACGAGCCGACCAACGACCTCGACATCCCCTCCCTCGACGTCCTCGAGTCGGCCCTCGTCGAGTTCCCGGGGGCCCTGGTGCTGGTCACCCATGACCGTTTCCTCCTCGACCGCGTCTGCCACCGTCTCATCGGCTTCGGTGGCACCAACGGCGTCGGCTGGTATGCCGACTATCGCCAGTGGCTCGACGACCTGCCCCCAGCGGAGGAAAAGAGCGAGAGCCGCCCCCGCTCCGGCGAGCGCCGTGCCGCCACCACCGCGACGAAGCCCAAAGGGCGCCTCTCCTATATGGACCAGCGCGACTACGACACCATCGAAGAGCGCATCGCCCTGGCCGAGGAGCGGGTTGCCGCACTGGAGGGGGAGATGCAGCTCCCCGAAGTGGTCGCCGACGCGGCGCGGGTTGCCAGGTGCTGGCAGGAACTGGAGGAGGCCCGCGCGGCCGTCGAGAACCTCTATCGCCGCTGGGAAGAGCTTGAAGCCAAGAAAGGGGAGCCGGGCGGCTGATGCTGGCGATCCTGTCCGATATCCACGCCAACCTCGAGGCTTTCGAGGCGGTCAGTGCCGATCTCCGGCGCCGTGGCGTGGAACGGGTCTTTTGTCTTGGCGATAATATCGGCTACGGGCCCGACCCTGAGGAGGTGGTGCGGCGCATGCGCGACCTCGGCTATCACTCGGTGCTCGGCAACCACGAGATGGCCCTGCTCGACCCACGCGCCAGGCGCTGGCTGAACTTCCTCGCCCGGGAGAACAACCTGCGCACCGCCCGCCTGCTGTCGCTGGAGAATCACGCCTACAGCTGCACCCTGCCCAAGGCGCTCACCGTCGGCGTCGCGTACCTCGTGCATGGTTTCCCGCCGCAGTCGGTGTTCCGCTACCTCGACCGCCAGGACGACGGCCGCGTCGCCGCCCTCTTCGCCGCGTCCTCCTCGCGGATCTTCTTCGTCGGCCATACCCACCGGCTGCAGCTCGTCCATAGCCGGGGTGAGGAGATAATCCGCCGCAGCCTGGGCGAGGAGCGCATAGAGCTCCTCCCCGAGGAGAAATACCTGGTCAGCGCCGGCAGCGTCGGCCAGCCGCGTGACGGCGACCGCCGCGCCAAATACCTCCTCTGGGATGCAGAGGCCGGCACCATCGAGGTCTGCGCCGTCGCCTACGACATCGCCAGCACGCAGCGCAAGATCCGCGAGCTGGGCTTTCCGGACATCTACGCCTCACGGCTGGGCTGATTGTGGAGACCATCGGCAGATACCGGGTCACCGGGCGGCTCGGGCGTGGCGGCATGGCCACGGTCTACAAGGCCCTGGCCCCGGTGACCGGCCGCCTGGTGGCGATCAAGCTGCTGCGCCCGCGCGATGTCCTCCTCGACCTCGTCGGCGAGGAGCAGTTGCGGCGGACCTTTCTCGACGAGGCACGGATCATGGGGGGGCTCAACCATCCCCACCTGGCGCGGATCCTCGATTGCGACAGCCATGAGGGGCGGCCGTTTTTCGTGCTCGAATACTATGCCCACTCCCTCGGCACCTTCATCGGCGAGGCCTACCGCGCCGAGTCGCCGTCGCGGCCGGTGTCCGTCGCCAGGGCCCGGCATTACCTGCGCCAGGCCCTGCTCGGCCTCGAACGGCTGCATTTCGCCGGTATCGTCCACCGCGACATCAAGCCCTATAACCTGATGATCACCGGCGACGACCGCATCAAGATCATCGATTTCGGCCTGTCACGGGTGCGCGGTGAGGAAAGTGGCGAGGGCGGCCGCCCGCCGGGCATGCAGGTGGGCTCGCCCTTCTACGCCGCGCCGGAGCAGAACAGCGACCCGCAAGGGGTCGATGGACGTGCCGACCTGTACAGCGTCGCCGTAATGGCTCTGCGCATGCTCACCGGGCGGCTCTTCGTTCATCGCCAGGAACTGGTCGCGCTGCTCGACGAGGTGCAGGCAACCCGTGGCAAGAGGTGGCGGGAGTGGCTCGCGCAGGGGCTGGCGCGGTCCCCGCAGGAGCGCTTTGCCGACAGCCGCGAGATGCGCCTCGCCCTCGACGGGCTGCCGATAGCCGAGGGCCACGGCGGCCAGGCCCCCGGCGGCGAGGCATGGCCCTCGGCGACGCTGCGGCGGGAGCCGCGGCGTATCCTCTATAAGGAGATACGTGCTGAGCTCGGCCTCGACGACCTGCTGCGGCCGCGGCCCTATTGCCGGCCGCGGCTGGTCGAAGCCGGGCCACAGACCATGCTCGACCAAACCACCGGGCTGGTCTGGCAGTGTCTTGGGGCCGGCTTTCTTCTCGACTGGCGCCAGGCGGAGCAGTATGTGGAGCAGGTCAACCAGCGTGGCGAAGGGGGCTGCCGAAGCTGGCGGCTGCCGACCTGCGAGGAGCTGCGTACCGTGCTGCCCTCGCCCTGGGAGGGTGCGGGGGAGGGGCGGAGGCTCTTCGACCCCTCGCTGCACTGGCTGTGGAGCTGCGACCCGAGTACGAGCAGGCAGGCGTGGTCGGCGGATGTGGTCGAGGGCTTCTTCGAGCGCCTCGACCGCGACGCCACCGCCTCGGTGTGCCTGGTGCACGATGGGGAAAAGGGGCAGGGGATGGTGTGATGCCCCACGCCGGCCAGCGTTGAAAAGGCGGCGGGGGGGGGCTTGAGGCGGCGCGCCGCCCGTTTCGCCAAAATGGTGGAACGGGCAGGGCAGAGGCAATCAGCTATCCCAGAAAAGACCTGGGATGCTAGGCGGCCGCCCCGGCGAAGAAGTCGCCGATCGCCTGCAGCACTCGCGCGATATCGTCGCCGCTGACATCGAGATGGGTCACCAGGCGGGTTACCGCCCCGGCGCTGACGAGGATGCCGCGCCCGGCGAGGAACTGGCCGAGTGCCGCGGCCCGGCTCGGGTCGCAGCGGAAGAAGACCATGTTGGTCTGGGCGGGGTGGTTCTCGACGGTGAGCTCAGTAAACGATGCCAGGCCGCTGGCGAGCATTGCCGCGTGGCGGTGATCGTCGGCGAGGCGCTGTACGTTATGTTCCAGGGCGAAGAGCCCGGCAGCTGCCAGGATGCCGGCCTGGCGCATGCCGCCGCCGACCATCTTGCGCCACTTGCGGGCCTCCTCGATGAACTCGCCCCGTCCGGCGAGGACCGAGCCCACCGGGGCCCCGAGGCCCTTGGAGAGGCACAGCGAGATCGAGTCGAAGTGGCCGGTGATGTCGGTGACGGCGACCCCGTCCTTGACCACGGCGTTCATCAAGCGCGCCCCGTCGAGGTGCAGCTTGAGGCCGCGCCCTCGGGCGAAGGCCGCCGCCTGGGCCAGGTAGGGCAGGGGCAGGGCCTTGCCGTTCTGGGTGTTCTCCAGGCAGAGCAGGCGGGTTCGCGCGAAGTGGATGTCGTCGGGCTTGATCTTCGCGGCGACCTTGTCGAGGTCGAGGGTCGAGTCATCCTCGAACTCGATCGGCTGCGGCTGGACGCTGCCGAGCACGGCGGCGCCGCCGGCCTCGTAGCGGTAAGTATGGGCGGTCTGGCCGACGATGTACTCGTCGCCGCGCTGGCAGTGGCTGATGATGGCGATGAGGTTGGCCTGGGTGCCGCTCGCGGTGAACAGCGCCGCTTCGCAGCCGAGCAGTTGGGCGGCGTGCCTCTCAAGGCGGTTGACGGTGGGGTCGTCGCGATAGACGTCGTCGCCGACTTCGGCCTCGGCCATGGCCCGGCGCATCGCCGGGGAAGGTTTGGTGACCGTGTCGCTGCGCAGGTCGATGAGCGATGGCATAACATTCTCCACAGGAAATGGCCGCGGGGCGGGCTTGCCCGCCAGGGGCGGCGTTGATATGGTAAAAGGACGGGCGGTTCGCTGCCAGGGTACAGGAGGGAGGCGGAAAAAGCGATGGGAAAAGGGACGACACTCAGCCTGGCGCAGCGTGCGCTGGTCGAGGAATCCGGCTATCAGTGGCAGGGGCTGACGGAGGAAGCGGCGCTGGCCCTCGCCAGGGGCGAGATGGCCGTGGAAGGGCTCGACGACGGGCGGCTGCTGGCCTTCCTGGAGCTCGCCAACCTCCTCTATCGTGGCGGCGAACCGCTGATTGACGATGCCGCCTACGACTTCACCTACCTCGCCGAGCTGCGCCGGCGCCAGCCGCAGCACCCCTTTCTGCACAGCGTCGAGCCGGAGCCGCTGGCCATGGCCAAGACGGTGGAACTGCCGGTGCGCATGCTCTCCACCGAGAAGGCCTACGACTTCGCCGCCGTCGCCGCCTGGGCCAAGCGTCTCGAGAAGGCTGCCGAAGAACTCGGCAAGGATTTCGCCACGCTCCGCTTTCGGGCCATGCCCAAGCTCGATGGCTTTGCCGCCTACGACGATGGCAACACCCTCTACACCCGCGGCGACGGGCGGCGTGGCACCGACATCAGTCGCGTCTTCGAGCGCGGGTTGCAGGTCGCCCGTGGCGGCCAACGCGGTCTCGGTGCCGGCGAGATCGTCGTCGGGCGCAGCTATTTTCAGGAACATCTCGCCGGTCTCTTCGACAATTCGCGTAACTTCCAGGCCAGCCTGATTAAAGAGAAAGAGCTCGAGGAGCCGGCGCTGGCCGCCATCCGCTCCGGCGAGGCAGTGTTCTTTCCCTTCGCCCTGCTGCCCGACTGGCAGGGCCCCTGGGAGGAGCTGGCCCGCGACTTCGAGGAGGTCGTGACCAGCCTGTGGCGGGCGGTGGACTACGATGTCGACGGCATCGTCATCGAGGTGCTGGACGACGAACTGCGCCAGCACCTCGGCGCCACCCGCCACCACCACCGCTGGCAGCTGGCCTATAAGCGGAATACCGAGACCGCCATGGTGCGGGTGCTGCGGGTGGTGCCGCAGACCTCGCGCTCGGGGCGGGTCAACCCGGTGGCCGAAGTCGAGCCGACACGGCTCTCCGGGGCCCTCATCCAGCGGGCCACGGCTCACCATTATAAAATGGTGGTGGAGAACGGCATCGGGGCGGGGGCCATGATCCGCCTGTCGCGCAGCGGCGAGGTGATTCCCAAAATCGAGGAGGTTGTCGAGCCGGTGGCCGCCGAGGTGCCGGAGAGCTGTCCCAGCTGCGGCGGGGCCCTGGTGTGGGAAGGCGACTACCTGCTCTGTGTCGACGGCATGAACTGCCCGGCGCAGATCACCCGCGCCATAGAGCACTTTTTCAAGGTCCTCGGCAATATCGACGGTTTCGGGCCGTCGGCGGTGGAGAAGCTCTACCTGGGCGGCAAAGCCAGCCTGCCGGTCATCTACGGCCTTGGCGAGGGTGACTTCCAGAACCTCGGCTTCGGCCCCAAGCAGGCGGAGAACATGGTGGCGCAGCTCGCCCGCAGCCGCCTGCTGGCCATCGAGGACTGGCGTTTCCTCGCCGCCTTCGGCATCTATCGCCTCGGCCTCGGCAACAGCGAGAAGCTTCTCGCCGCCTATCCCCTGGAGCGGGTGTTTTCCCTACGCCGCGAGGAGATCGTCACCGTCCGCGGCTTCAACGACAAGACCGCCGACGAGATCCTCGCCGGGCTGGCCGCCAACCGCAGACTCTTCGACGAGCTCTACGCCCTCGGCTTCAACCTCGTCGCCACCAGGACGGATGAGGGCGATGGCAGCGGGCCGCTCGCCGGCAAACTCGTCGTCTTCACCGGCACCATGAAGAGTGGCAGCCGCGACGACATGAAGAAGGAGGCCAAGAGGCTTGGCGCGAGGATCGGCGAGGCGGTCAGCGGCGCCACCGACCTGCTCGTCTGCGGCGACAAGGTTGGCGCCGCCAAGCTCGCCAAGGCGGAGAAGCTCGGCGTGCGCATCGTCGGCGAGGAGGAATATCTGCGCCTTATTGCCTCGTCATGAGGTTGTCGGTATTCTCATCGGGCCGCCTGGGGGCGCTCGCCGCTCGCCACGCAGCTGAACAGACGGGGATCTGGCGCAGGCTGCGGCGAGGCCGGCGACCGGAGGGGGCGACGGTCACCACTCCCCCTCTCGGCCATGCGCTGGGGTTTCCTATTTTGGCGGCTGCAGCAGCTTGCCGGCCTTGGCGATGTTCTCGTGGGGGACTTCGTCGATAAAGATCAGCACCGACTCCGGCGGCTTGCCGGCTTCGCGGCTGAGGACATCGGTGACGCCCTGACTGATCTTCTCTTTCTGCTCCTTGGTGAGGGTTCCGGCGACGCGGATGCTGACGTAGGGCATGGTGGTTCTCCAGATTGAGGGGAAAAAGGATGGTTTGCCGCGGCCCTGGGGCCGCACCCACTGTACCCGGTTTGCCCGGTTGAAAAAAGAGGCAGTTGCGCCGCCAGCATGGAGCGCCGTGCTGTGAAAAACGTTTACGGAGGGAGGACACGATGTTTGTCGACAAGAACGCCGTTTTGGCCGGACTCGCCAATACCCCCAAGATTCTCGCGGCCTTCATCGCCGATATCGATGGGCAGCGGCGCCAGCTGCTGCGTGGGCCGGGCTGCTGGACCATCGCCCGCCACCTCGACCACCTCGCCCGGGTGCAGCCGATGCTGCTCGAGCGCCTGCAGCGCTTCGCCGCCGAGGAGGCGCCGTGCTTCGTGCCCTTCGTGCCGCCGGCCGACGGCCAGCCGTTGGAGGGCGACTGCCTCCCCGAGGACGAGGCCCTTGCCGCTTTCACCGACGTGCGCCGTCGCCAGCTCGAGCTGCTCTTCGGCGTCGGCGAGAGCTTCTGGACACGCCACGGCAGCCACCCCGAGTACGACCGCTATACCACGGCGATCCTCGTGCGCCACATGCTGTTCCACGACTACTGGCACATGTACCGCATGGAGGAGCTGTGGCTGGCCAAAGACGCCTTCCTGACAAAGCTCGAGTGAAGGGGGCCGTATCAGGCTGCTCTCAATCTAAGGGCTGGCCGCTGGCGGCAAAGCGCAGGGTCTGTCCGTCGGCGGGGATGAGCAGGCGCCGGCCGCCCGCGCCGGCCTTGTCCGCCGCCTGCCGCAGGGCGGCGCGGGTGACCGTGCAGTGGTCGAGGGCCTCGAGGTGCACGGCGACCACCGTGGTGTCCGGGGCGGCTTCGAGCAGGCGCAGGGTGTCGGGTATGTCCATGATGATCGGCGCGAAGCCGGGCAGCGTCGCCCCGCCGGAGTGGCTGATGACGACTTGCGGCTGGTGGGCGGCGAGGGCCTC
>JANJUM010000044.1 GCA_024710585.1 Desulforhopalus sp. | reverse complement strand
TGTTGATCAGCGTGGAATAGTGACCCCTGTTATGTAGAAAACAGCGTCGAAAATTGGCCCCACTATGTTACCCACTCCGTGGTTACTTACTCACGGAGGGAAAGGAGGATGTTGATAGTGGAGACAATAGCGAAGATTCGGCGTCATCATTTTGTTGACGGCAAAAGTATCAAAGAAATTAGCCGGTTACTGCGGTTGTCGCGCAATACGGTGCGGAAAGTGATCCGAAGTGGTGCGACGGAACATCATTACCAACGTGATATTCAGCCGATGCCCCGTCTTGATGAGTACCGTGTTCGCCTGATCGCCTTGCTCGAAGAAGATTGGCAGCGGCCGAAGAAGCGGCGTTTGACGAGCCGACGACTGCTGGAGTTGCTCCAAAGTGAAGGGTATAGCGGTGGATACGACAGCATTCAGCGTTTCGTGAAGAAATGGAGGGAAGAAAAGGGGCGTAATCCCGGACCGGGTTTTATCCCACTGCGCTTTTCCCCTGGCGACGTGTATCAGTTCGATTGGAGCCATGAGTGGATCCTCGGTGGCGTGGTACAGAAAGCCAAGGTGGCGCATTTCCGTTTGTGCTACAGCCGTTATAGTTTTGTGGTGGCCTATCCCCGCGAGAGTCTGGAAATGGTGCTTGGTGCCCATGCCCAAGCGTTCGCCTTCTTCGGTGGCAGCTGTCGTCGTGGCATTTACGACAACATGGCGACGGCGGTTGATCAGGTATTGTCGGGGAAAGAGCGGTTGTTCAATCGGCGATTAGCGCAGATGTGCAGCCATTACCTCGTGGAGCCGGTGGCCTGTACTCCTGGTTCAGGCTGGGAAAAGGGACAGGTTGAGCGGCAGGTGAAGAGTATGCGGGAATGGCTGTTTACCCCTCGCCCGCGGTTCAAGGATTTTGGGGAGTTAAACAACTGGCTTGCCGGCCGGTGCCAGGACATGAGTCGTAACCGCCGCCATCCCGAGAACAAGGAGCGGACGGTCCGGGAGGTATATGAGGAGGAGCGATCAAGCCTGCTGCCGTTCAGTACCCATTTTGACGGCTCTATCGAGAGGGAATGCCGGGTGACACGGACCTCGCTGATCACCTATGACCGCAACCAGTACAGCGTGGAGAGCAAGGTGGCTGGAAAGACGGCGACGATCAGGGCCGGGGCTGACCTGATCCGGGTGATCAAGGACGGGAAAGTGGTCGGAGAACATACCCGCCAATTTGGCCGGGACAGGACGATCTATGATCCCTGGCACTACCTGGGCCTTCTCGAACAAAAGCCCGGAGCCTTGCGTGACGGCGCGCCGTTCAAGGACTGGGAGTTGCCTCCCGGTCTTGCCCAGGTACAACGCAGACTGTTGGCGTCTGTCGGCGGCGATCGTGGGTTTGTCGCCATTCTCTGTGCCGCCCGCACGCATGGGATTGACCTGGTGGAGACCGTATGCGGCAAAGCCTTGCAGAGTGGGACCGTGCGTGGGGAAATCATCCTCAACCTGATCGCCCGGGAACTGGATCCACCGGCCGTGGGTCCGATCTCGGCACCGGATAGGCTTTGCCTCAACCATGAACCAGTGGCCGACTGTGCCCGCTACGATGCCCTCCGTCTGGAGGTGGATCATGCAGCGGCATGAACTGATCGACCGGTTCAAGGGGCACAAGCTTTATGGCATGGCCGGTGCCTTTGACGAGGCGGTCACTCAGGGTATCCGTCGGCAATTGACGGTCCAGGAGATCCTCGGTCAACTCTGCCAAGCAGAAATAGTCGAGAGAAAAGCCCGTTCCATCCGCTACCAGATGGGTGTTGCCCGCTTTCCCGTGGCCAAGGATCTTGACAGCTTCCATTTTGCCGGCTCCCCGGTCAATGAGCCCTTGATCGGCGAGCTGTATGATGGCGATTTCCTCAGGCATACCAGGAATCTGATCTTCATCGGCGGCACCGGAACCGGCAAGACGCATCTGGCCATCGCGCTCGCTTCCCACTGCGTCAAACTTGGTTACCGGGCCCGTTTTTTACCGTTGTCGATCTGGTAAATCAACTGGAGCGGGAAAAAGAACAAGGCAAAGCCGGCGCTTTTGCGGCATGCCTCGCCAGAGTGGAATGTGTCGTGCTCGATGAACTGGGCTACCTGCCTTTTTCCAAAAACGGTGGCGCTCTCTTGTTCCATCTGATCAGCGCACTCTATGAACGAACCTCGCTGATTGTGACCACCAATTTGAGCTTCAGCGAATGGGCGCAGGTGATTGTGGATGCCAAAATGACCACCGCCTTACTGGATCGTCTGACCCATCATTGCGATATCATCGAAACCGGCAACGAGAGCTACCGATTTAAAAATCGGGAGCAACGGAAGCGAACATAATCCCCGCTCAAGGTCCTTTCTTCCCGCTCCGACGAGCAACACTTTGGCCCATTCTCGCTCCAGAAAGGACCTTGAGCTCACCTCAGTGCCCCGATGAACGGAGCAGAAAACGAACACAGCATTTTTTGGCTTTTTGGGGGGTTAATTTTGGACGCTGAAAGGGGGGCATTTTTCAAAGCTGATTGACACACATAGCATGGCTTTCCCCTTCTTGAGGTGGCAGTGATGTTGATCGCCGCCAAGGTTCGAATAGTTCGGCCAATCGTTGTGCGATCTTCGGGAAAGAAATCCAGTCGCTGGGGAATCAAACCTTTTTCAACTTGAGGACCTAAAGCATTTAGTCGCTCGATTTTTGCAGCAGCACTTCGCCTCGTTTCTTGAATTGCGTGAGGTGTTCAATGATTCTGTTCCTGCTGATTGCATAGGGTGGAGCAATGTTGTTGGCCGCGTAGTATTCACGAAATGTCTGGCTGAGTTTTTCGCCGATGTTCGATAACGAACTATGGGAACGACAAAGCATAATGCCGAGACAATCTTCGGCGAAAAGTTTCATCTTATTGCTTTTGCAACTTTCCAAAAAGGCGACCTGCTTCTTGAGAGAGGATATTTCCTTGCTCTGTTCATTGAGTGTTTTGTGAAGGAAGGTGTTGACTTCCTCACTCTCCTCTTCAAGACCGGCCTGTTTTTCGCTCAGTGTCGTGACAACGCTTGAGCAACTGTGGAAAGAACTCTTCTGGTCGGTGAGCGAAGGCCCGTATTCGCCGAATACGTAGCCAGCCAATACTGGCGTTCCCGGAAATTTGTCGACTATTGCTTTATGCTCTTTAGCAATTTCATCTTTCATTACGACTTGATGCGTGCAGCAGGTTATCGCCAAGACAAGCGCATGGTTACCGGAAAATTTGTTGAGGCAGTTTTGGAATTCCCTGAAAATGGTTTCCTTCTTGGGATAAGAAAAGCTGAAGTCGAAATGGCATGGCAGGGTTGATCCTTTTGTAAAATACTTGCCCTGTTCTTTATCAAAAAAGATGTCTCTGATGTATGGATCTTTGCCGGGAACATGAAACCATAATGAATATTCGGCGTGTCCATATTCATCCGCAGCGAGAGGATGTTTCATTTCTTTGAGAAAAAGGTAAGGGTCCTTCCCATCGAGTTCTGTAAGAAAGAAGTTTTCGGCTCTTCCGGGATAAAGCATGCCTATGTCGGACCAGCCGTAAGAAATAAGGGATTGTACGACGAGTTCGCCTTTGAACAAGAGAAAGACCAAGCTATCTTTGCCAATATGGACTTGATCGGCTTGTGCGAAGAAACTCAGTGTTTGTTGCGCGGGTGGTGTTTTCTTCGAGAACGTGGCCAGGTCTTGCTCCGTCCAATGATCAGTCGCCATTCCACCAAAGATAATGCATTGTTCGGACAGTTCCCCCTGGAGGGTATCGATGAGCTCGTTTCCGTCTACGTTGTTGTATGGGGAAAAGAAAAGGCAGGCGGTGATGTCCTTTCCCTCTCCCATGCTTTGTAGGCTGTTTGTGCGAAACTGTTGTCGAAAAGTTCCGTTGGCCGTGAGCGTGGAGATGTTCTCCATGCATCCCGCGATCATTTGAATTGTATCGCTCAACAGCAAGCAGAGGAAATAGCCGTCCTTGATATACCCGCTCTCTTCGCTATAACCGCCCGTCACCGAACTCCCCAGTATTTTCACGCCAGGAAAGGCCATGACAATAGCTTGGAGAATATCACGCAGCTTTTTGCAGTCGTGTTGGCAGGAGGCATAGAAGATGCC
This sequence comes from Desulforhopalus sp., assembly GCA_024710585.1. Taxonomy (GTDB): domain Bacteria; phylum Desulfobacterota; class Desulfobulbia; order Desulfobulbales; family Desulfocapsaceae; genus Desulforhopalus_A. The sequence continues at coordinate 55,412 of JANJUM010000044.1, read as the reverse complement.
AACCGACGGTCGGTAAATCCCAAGTTTTGCATTGGCCTGGATGATGAGGTCTGCAACGATGTCATCGCTGGCGTTTTTGGTGCTGGTCGCAGTTATGGCTTTTAGCATGCATTCCTCCATCGCCACGGGGCGATTTTTCGCATTGCGGGTTGAATACTCAGATCATACTCAAATTGATCAGTGGGTTACAGTTTTCTCCTGTACCGGGAATATTTTCCCCCTATCTTTGAAATTAGAGGCCGCAATTCCTGTAAGACTACTCTGCAGAATCTTTACGATGCACATATCCGCTGATATCTCGTCCAGGTTATCTGTCTGAGTGTCAACATCAACGATTCCGGAGGATTCATTATGGAACTGGCGCACGCAGTTGCTCTCTCGCTATTTATCCCTGTCGCGATGCAAATCCTTCTTCCCTTGGCTCTATTGCTGGCATTTGCGGTCTTGAAGATTGTTCGGCAAATATTTGCATTGAATTACAAACCTCGCATTGAGCCACGAAGTCTCTCGTCGATAGCTCAGCAGAATGTTCGATAAATGGGGCGCTGTCTTAAATCAGCAACTGTACCAGATTGGGGGGTAATGTGAACAAAAGAAATGGCATTCCGCCGTCAATACTTTTACAAACGACTGTTTGGAAAAGATGGGAACTTTATTCAGAATCTCAAAAGGAGATAATTCTCGAAGAGTTTCGTCGCAAGTTGCCTGAGGATCATTTCAATAAGGAACTTCTGGTTGAATTTCTCAAGGAGAAGTATAACCGCCAGGAATTGCACAGAGAAGAATGAGCGAGATGAATCGGGACGTGTAATGTCAAGTGACATTCACCTCCTGGTGCATGAACGCACCGGTTAAGGTCCACATGCCTCGATCCTCTCAAACCAATCAGTGTCGAAAAGGCAATCCGGCCGGCCTTGGTCCATTGACAAGGCGCACCCTTCTGCAGCACAGGCAGGCGGTGCTGGACTTTATCGTCCTGGATGCAGTGGCGATGAGTCCTTACGCGCCTGCAATTGACCTGGCTCGTAAAATCATCAAGAGCGCAGGCTTAAAGGGAAATGCCGCGCTGACGACGTTCGCTCTCAGAGGAAGCGGGAACTTACACCAGTCAGGGGTGTTATGGCTAACTTTCCGCCCCTGAACAGCAGAACTGCAAGGGATCTTTCCTCCGCCTCGACTCTTTCTGCCACGAACAAGGCGACACAAGAGTTCGTTTCTCACCGCAATCACTCCCCCTTGTCCATTCGCCGGCCTCTTGCCAGGAAGTCACCCTGCGCATGATGGCGCGTCGGCAGTCGCGCCGGCTACCTGTTCAGCAGGCTGGGGCCTGCAAACACTTGCTTCGGTGCCAATTTTCACCGACCGGCTGGTGCTTCGGGCGGGGTGGGGCGTCGACATGTGCCTGCGCCGGTCCTCCTTAAGTGCTCTCTCGCGCGGTAAAGGTTTTGCCGTCATGAACGGAAAGATATTGACTGTTCGCCGGGTGGGTTGTATCAGACGAAAACCAGTGTTTCTCAAGTCTTGGTGGCGATGAGAACGGACCCTGGCAAGATGAGGGGCCGGGCCGTTCATTTGGCTGGAGGCAATCCCGGCAGACGAGACAGAGTTCTCAGGTCTGACGTCGCTAACCCACCGCAAGCCGCCTGACCGGGCCTTCCTCGCGTACACGTTCCAGAAGGGCTCCTGACAGGCTGAGAAGGCTGAGTGGAAACGTGTCATCCCAGAGGGAGGAGAAGGAGCACCACCCGTATGAGTCAGGTCAATGCAATGCCCAGCGCCGCAGCGAAACTGCGGCAGCTGCTCGAAAAACCCGGCATCGTCCTCATGCCCGCCTGCTACGACGCCTTGTCGGCCCGTTTGGCCGAGTCGGCAGGTTTCCCGGTGACTTTCATGAGTGGCTTCGGTGTCGCCGCCAGCCGTTTGGGCTTGCCCGACACCGGGCTGATCTCCTACGGGGAGTTGCTCGACCAGGGACGCTCCATCTGCGGTGCGGTTTCCATCCCGGTCATCGGTGATGGCGATACCGGCTTCGGCAATGTCGCCAATATCAAACGCACCATAGACGGATACTGCCGAGCCGGTTTCGCCGCAGTGATGATTGAGGATCAGGTGATGCCCAAGCGCTGCGGCCACACCGCCGGCAAGGAAGTGGTCGACCGCCGCATGGCCATCCAGCGCATCCAGGCAGCCGTCGACGCCCGCCGCGAGGGCGCCGATATCCTCATCCTGGCGAGGACCGATGCCCGCGCCACCCTCGGGCTGCAGGAAGCCATCGAGCGTTGCCGGGCCTTCGTCGATATCGGCGCGGACATCACCTTTCTCGAAGCGCCCCTCAGCCGCTCCGAGATGGAGGAGTACTGCCGCAGCGTCTCAGCGCCGAAGATGGCCAACCTCATCGAGAACGGCAGGACGCCGCTGTTGCCGCTGGCCGAACTCGAGGAGATGGGTTTCAAGATCGCCGTCTATGCCCTCTCCCTGCTCAATGTCGCCGTTACGGCGCAGATCAAAGCCCTCGCCGCGATCAGGGAAGGACGGCCGGTCGACGGTCTCACCGAGTTTCGTGAGCTGCAGCGAATCCTCGGGTTCGATGCCTACGATGCCGAGGTGGCCCGCTACGATGGGCGGCACTGACCAGGCCTACAGCTGGGATGCCCGGCTGTATGCCAGCCACTCCGGCTCCCAATGCGCCTGGGGGCTGGAACTCGTCGCCAGGTTGGCCCTGCGCGGGGATGAAGATATTCTCGACGTCGGCTGCGGTGACGGCAGGGTGACGGCCGCTCTCGCCGACCGCGTACCGCGCGGCACCGTCGTCGGCCTTGACAGCTCGGCGGAGATGATCGCCCTGGCCAACGAGCGCTTTGGCGGAGCTGGGGACGGGCGTCTGCGCTTTGTCCACCGCGACGTGCGCATGCTCGAGGAAAACGAGCGTTTCGATGTGGTGTTCTCCAATGCCGCCCTGCACTGGGTGAGGGACCATCGTCCGGTGCTGGTACGGCTGGCAGGCGCGCTCAAGCCTGGGGGGAGAGTGCTTGTGCAGATGGGTGGCCACGGCAACGCCGCCGCAGTCGTCGCCGTGTTAAATAGCGTCATCGCCCGTGGCTGGCAGGAGTATTTCTTCGACTTCACCTTTCCGTATGGCTTCCATGGCCCGGAGGAGTATGGCCGCTGGCTGGCTGCGGCTGGCCTGACGCCGCAGAGGGTGGAGTTGAAGCAGAGGGATATGCGGCACCCTTCCCCTGCCGAGTTCGCCGCCTGGATCCGCACCACCTGGCTGCCCTATCTGCAGCGGGTCGCGGAGTCGCGCCGGCAGGCCTTCCTCGACGAGATTGTCGCCCAGTACCTGCGCAGCCATCCGCCCGAGGCCGACGGCAGCGTCCATGTGGCGATGGCGCGTCTGGAGGTGGCGGCGGTGAAACTCAACCGGGGGCAGTCGCGTCGCTGCGACACGTCCGGGGCCGATGCCGCATTCGGTTGAGCACCTTGCCCGGCCGCACGTGGCGCATGTCGCCAGAGGAATCGTTTGCCGCCTCTTTCGGCGCAGGCGACGTGAACGTCAATCAACCTAGAGGAACTGAAAAGGAGGAGTACACATGGTTAGTCATCGCTGGAAGAACTTCTTGCTGTCCGTCACCTTCGCCGCCGTGGCACCGCTGGTTGCCGGCGTGTCGTCTTCGCAGGCGGCCACCGAACTGAAGCTGTCGAATCAGTTTCCCCCCTCCCACCATGTCTCTAAGGGGCTGGTGGTCTTTGCCGACAAGGTCAAAGAGTACTCCAAGGGGGCGGTGGAGGTGAAGATCTTCGATTCCGCCCAGCTGTTCAAGGATACGGAGATCGTCGAGGCGCTCCAGGAAGGCAATGTCGACACCGGCCTGGTGCCGACCAACAAATGGTCGGGCATGATTCCCGCCGCCGATGCCTTCGAGATGCCGTTCATCTTCCAGGATCTCACCTCGATCAAGAAGTTCATCGACGCCGGCGCCGGCGACCTCCTCGAAGGGGAGTTCCAGAAGAAGGGCGTCAAGACCCTTTTCTGGGTTGACTATGGCTATATCCAGTTCTTCAACAACACCCGGCCCCTGGCGACACCCGCCGATTTCAAGGGGCTGAAAATGAGGTCCTTCAGCAGCGGCGATGCGGAGACCTTGCAGGCGCTCGGCGCCGCGCCGACGGTGATGAGCTCTTCCGAGATGTACATGGCGCTGCAGCGCGGCACCGTCGACGGCGCCACCACCGGGATGCCGGCAGCCGTCTCGCGCAAGATCATGGAAGTGCAGAAGTATATGACCGAAGCCAACTACTCCACCGCCCAGTTCGCCGTTCAAGCCAATCTCGCCGTGTGGAAGAAGCTGCCCAAAGAGCAGCAGGATGCGGTACTGCTGGCCGGCAAGGATGCCGAGGCATGGATTCGCGCCGCGATTGCTGATTCCGAGGCCCAGGCCAAGACGGTCATCGAGAAGGCTGGTGTGCAGATCAGCCAGCTGACCCCGGAGAACCGCAAGCTGTTCATCCAGGCCACTGAGCCGGTACGCACCACCTTTGCCACCAAGGGCGGAGAGCTGGCCAAGAAGCTGATCGATATCGCCCTCGGTCTCAAATAGGCAGCGCCGGGTGCGGTGGCAGAGCTGCCGCACCCTCGCTGGCACTGTCATCGGCGGCAGGCTCCGTCCAGCCGCCGACCTAACCTGCCATGCTTTCCGAGCTTCCCACGCTCCCGGCGGGGAGCGCAAGAGGAGAGACGTCCCATGATGTCGCAACTCAGGACAATCATTGAGAAGAGCAACCGCGCCCTGGGCATCGTCTCGGGGATGGGGATCCTGGTGATGGGCCTGATCCTTTCCTACGAGGTGGTCTGTCGCTATGTCTTCGATTCGCCGACCATCTGGACCCAGGAGATCTCCATCTACCTCTTCATGTGGACGATGCTCGCTGCGTCGTCGTATACCCTGCAGACCAACAAGCATGTCCGCGTCGATCTGGTCCTCGACCTCATGCGGCCAAGGACACGCAAGGTCCTGGACGGTGTTACCGGGGTCATCGGCATGGTCTACTGCGCCATCGTCACCGCGCAGGCTTACCAGATGCTGATGCTGTCGATCAAATTCGGCAAGCTCTCGGCCACGCCCCTGCGCGTGCCCTTATGGATACCTCAGACGGCCCTGCTCATCGGCTTTTTCCTGCTGACCTTCCAGTTCTTCTTCATTGCCGTCAAGAGCGCTGTCGACCTTCGTGATTCTCAACACCGGATGGATCCTGCCCCATGACCACCTTCGTCATCGTTCTTGCCATTATCCTGCTGCTGCTGTTTATCGGTGTGCCGGTGGCCTTTTCCCTCGGCACGGCCTCGGTGCTGCTGCTCTATCTCTATGACCTGCCGTTGAAGATCATCGGCACCACGGTGTTCGGCTCGCTGGACAGTTTCGTCCTGCTGGCCATCCCGCTGTTCGTGATGATGAGCCAGGTCCTTCTCGATGGCAGGATCGGCGACGATCTCTTCGACAGCGTCAACGTCTGGGTGCGCCATCTGCCCGGCGGGCTGGCCATCGCCACCGTCCTCGCCTGCGCCTTCTTTGCCGCCATCACCGGTTCGGGGGCGGCGGCCGCCGCCACCATCGGCATGGTCGCTTACCCGGCCATGCTGGCCAGAGGATATGATAAGAGGTTCACCCTGGGTTTGCTCGGGACCGGGGGGACGCTCGGTATCCTCATCCCGCCGAGCATCCCGCTGATCATCTATGGCGAAGTGGTGGAAGAATCGGTGGGCAAGCTGTTTATGGCCGGCGTTATCCCCGGCCTGGTGCTCACCGGCCTGCTGGTGGTCTATGCGGCTTACCGCAGCGTCCGCGGCGGCTATCAGCGCCTTGAGCCAGCCTCCTGGCATGAGCGGTTGCAGATGACGAAGAAAAACATCTGGGGCATCATGCTGCCGGTGATCATCCTCGGCGGCATCTACAGCGGGGTGTTCACGCCAACCGAGGCGGCGGCCGCCGGGCTGGTCTACAGCCTGTTCATCACCATGTGCATTTACCGGACCCTGACCCTGCGCGATCTACCGGAGATCGGCATCAAATCGGCCGCGACCTCCTGCATGATCGCCCTCATCATCACCGGGGCCATGCTCTTTGGCAGGGTGATGACACTCCTCGAGATACCTCAACTGCTCACCGAGACGATCATCGCCTGGAAGCTCTCGCCGCTGATGTTCATCATCGCCATGAACATCCTCATGCTGCTGCTCGGCTGCATCCTCGAGACGGTCTCCATCATCCTCCTGACCATGCCCCTGGTGGCGCCGATCATGCACGCCCTGGGCATCGACCCCATCTGGTACGCCATCGTGCTCACCGTCAATATGGAGATTGCCCTGGTGACCCCCCCGGTGGGCATGAACCTCTACGTCATCAGTGGGCTCGACAAGGATATCCGCATGGTCGATACCATCAGGGGCATTGCGCCGTTTATCGGGTTGCTGGTGTTTTTCCTCATACTGACCATCGTCTTTCCCGGTATGAGCACCTGGCTGCCCTCAGTGATGTAGGCCGGTGGCTTTTGGCCTTCGGCATGGAAAAAGGAATTGCGCAAAGAAAAGCGAGACGGTAGCTTTGGCATCGGAAAGAGGCGATTTTTGCGGTTGCCTTCATATCCACCTTTTGGTCGAGTCGCTATGCCTGTTCGCCCCCTTTTTCGGTTGTCACTGGTTCTCTTGAGCTGCCTTTTGTGGAGGGGTGCGGCGGGCGCCGAAGACTGCCCCGCTCTGTCCATGGGCCAGAATGTCTACGTCCCGGCGTATTCGCATATCTACCACGGCAACCGCGAGGCACGGCTCCTGCTCTCGGTCACCCTGAGCCTGCGCAATGTGGACACGCGCCATTCCATCACCATCACCACCATCGACTATTTCAATACCGAGGGAAAGCTGCTGAAGCGCTTCCTTGACCGACCGCTGACGCTGCCCCCCCTCGGCTCGCACCGCTACGTCATCGCCCAGGATGACGAGGCGGGCGGATCAGGCGCCAATTTTCTCGTCACCTGGCAGGCAGACGCCCCCACCAACCCGCCGATTTTCGAAAGTGTCATGATCGGCTCGCAATCGCAACTGGGCATCTCCTTCACTTCGCGAGGCCAGGTGCTGCACGAGCAAGCCGGGCGGCAACCCTGATGGGCGGTATTTTTTGGTTCGCTGCCCTCCCAGGGGGGCATCCTTCCTTCGAGTCGATTTCGAGAGCGTCCGTGACCGGCACTTCCCATGGAATTCTTTAAGCTGCGCGTCTCGGCGATACTGCTGCTGCTCATCATCGTCGTCGGAACGGCTGGCTACGTCATTCTCGAGCGGATGAGCGTTTTCGATTCGTTCTACATGACGCTGATCACCATCAGCACCGTCGGCTTCGGGGAGATCTCTCCGCTGTCACGGGCCGGCCGTGTGCTTACGGTCGGCATCATCATTTCCGGTATCAGTCTGTTGACATATACCCTGGGGCAGGTCGCCAAGATCTTTGTCGAAGGGGAACTGCGCAAGCTGCTAGGGAGGAGAAAGTTGGAAAAACAGATTGCGGAGATTTCCGGTCATTTCATCGTCTGCGGATTTGGCAGGATTGGTGAAGTGATCTGCGGTGAGCTCGCTGCGGAAAAGATTCCATTCCTGGTCATCGAAAAGGAAGGAGAGAAAACGGAACAGCTCGAGAAGCTGCGCTACCTCTACCTGGCTGGGGACGCGACGGTCGACGACGTGCTGCGCGAAGCGGGCCTGATGCGCGCCAAGGGCCTGGCCACCGCGGTCTCGAGTGACGCCGACAATGTCTTCATCACCCTCACCGCCAAGGGGCTGAAGCCGGATATCTTCGTGCTGTCACGGGCCGCCGATCTCAAGAACGAGGCGAAAATGCTACGGGCAGGAGCCTCCCGGGTGGTGTGCCCGTATAACATGGGTGGGGCACGCATGGCGCAGATCCTGCGCAAGCCGACCGTGGTGGATTTTCTCGATACGACGATGATGAGCGGCGATCTGGGGCTGAAGCTCGAAGAGGCGGTCGTCTCCGCGACCTCGAGCATGGTGGGCAAGACCTTGGTGACCAGCAATCTTCGGCGCGATTTCGGCGTGATCATCGTCGCCATCAAGAAGGCCAGCGCGGAGATGGTGTTCAATCCCGGGCCAGATGCGATCATCGATGCCAACGACGTCATTATCGCCATCGGCAAGCAGCACGATATGCGCCGTATGCGGGAGGTGCTCTCCTGACCAGGGTGTGAAGGGGACCACAGCGTGCGGCGTCCTTGCGCCCCTGGCTGTCATTTTTCTCCAGCAGCTCGGTAGGCTGGGGGGCATTTTACCCGTCGATGGGATGGGTGGGGGTGTCGAGGATCAATTCATAGAAGGCGAGATCGAGCCAGCGGCCAAACTTGAAGCCCACCTCGGGCAGCGTGCCGACGTGTCGGAAGCCGAGACGCTCATGGAGAGCGATGCTTCCCGGGTTAGCCGCGTCGATGCCCCCGATCAACGCGTGGAGACCGTTTTTCCGGGCGGCGGCGATCAATTCCTGCAGCAACCACCGGCCAAGTCCACGGCCGCGGCAGTCGCGGTGCACATAGACCGAGTGTTCCACGGTATATTTATAGGCAGGCCAGGCGCGAAAGGTGCCGTAGCTGGCAAAGCCCAGCAAGGTGCCGACGCTGTCCTCCACGCCGAGCACCGGAAAGCCGCCAGCTTCCTTGGCAGCAAACCAGGCGGTCATGCTCTCCATGGTGCGCGGCTGGTAATCGTAGAGTGCCGTCGAGGTGAGGATGGCGTCATTGAACACCTCGAGGATGGCCCCGCCATGCCGTGCCAGGGTGCAGTTGACCAGGACTGTTCCGCCCATCTCCATTGACATGTGTCACCTCGTTATCGTCGGTTCCCGCCGGGAAAAGGGGGGAACCTGCGGTTTTTGGGAGGAGTGCAGCCTCCCGCGGCCTGTGCCGCAGGGGGAGCATCCTCCTTCCCTGGGACTGTGCCCCTTCATCTCAATACTCCAGTTTCACACCGACCCCAACCTCGCCCAGATCGGCCACGCCGGCCAGGGCGATTTTCGACCTGAGGTCAGTGCAGTGGCAGGCGTGCAAACGCTGCGGCCGAACCTCGGACAGGTAGGCGAGGGTGCCCTGTAACTGCTGAGGCGATGGGTTCTGGAGGTGCAGTCCGCCGATGATGTCGACGACGCGGGCGTCTCCGGTGACCTTTCTGGCGTATTCAACGATATTGCAGATACCGGAGTGCGAGCAGCCGGTGATGACCACCAGGCCGTGGTCGCTGCGATACACCAGGGCCGAGTCCTCGGGAATGGTGTCTCCTTCCGTTTCCCCCTCCTTTCGGCCGAGAGGCTGCCGCCCCTCGAAGTCGAAGATACGCGGGATTTCACCAAGGTATGACAGTCTGGGCGTCAGCTCTTTGACCCCGCTGACGAAATCCACAGCAAAGTGCCGGACGAGCTTTTCGGTCGAGAAGAGCGGGCCGAGCTCGACCTGGGTGTCGTTGGCGATGCTGGTCATCGTCTTGGGGTGGGTCAAGACCCGCGGGCGGCGGTGGGGCAGCCCCTGCGCCTGCAGGCTGGAGAAATGGCGAGCCAGGGTTGAAAGGCCCCAGGTGTGGTCGTGGTGGCCGTGGGAGAGCACCACCAGGTCGAGCTCTGCCAGGGAGATGCCCATGTCGCGGGCGTTGTCGAGGAAGATGCCGGAGCGGCCGGTATCAAAGAGCAGGCGCCGCCCCTCGCTCTCGATGAGGAAGCAGAGGCCGGCTTCGGCGAGGAAATAGCGGCCGACCAGGGCGTTGTTATCGACGAGCACGGTGAGTTTCATGGGCAGGCTTCCTTTGGCTGTGTCTATTCGTTCCACGAGAAGAGCAGGGCGCCGATGACCAGGAAGACCAGGGTCGTGACGGCGAGAATGAGGCATTCCCCCTGGATGTCGGCGAGGGTGGCGGCCTCGTTCATCACTTTGCGCGCCGCCCGCAGCAGGTAGGTCATGGGAAAGAGGAGGGCGAAGTCCTGGACCAGCTTCGAGGAGCCCTCGAGGGAAAACCATACCTCGGAGACAAACATCATCGGCCAGGAGATGAAGTTGAGGATGCCGCTGGTGAACTCCTCGCTGGTGCCGCGGGCGGCGAAGATCAGGCCGATGGAGCAGAGATTGAGGCCGCCGAGAATGAACACTACCAGCAGCAGCAGCGGCGATCCGGTGATGTGGAAGTCGAAGATCAGGTCGCTGCCCGCCCAGATGACAACGAGGGTGAAGATGATGAGAAAGATGCGCGACAGCATCTGCGCGGTCAGGTACTCGAAGGCGGTCAGAGGTGTGGCCTTGAGCCGCTTCAGTGTGCCGTTCTTGCGGTAGCGGACGATGACGTAGCCGATGCCCCACAGGGCCGAGAACATCATGTTCATGGCCAGGATCCCCGGCATCAGCCAGTCGATATAGCGGATTTGCGGCCCGCTGGTTACCCCGCGCTGTGGAGGCGTCTTGCCGACCATATAGGATGAGAGATATACTTTTTCGGCCAGCGAGCTGTTGGGCGAAGAACTGTTCATCCAGTAAGCGCCGCTGACTGAAGTGCCATCGACGAGCAGGTCTATGCGATGGCGGGAGAGCCTGTTTTCCCCATCCTCACGATCCACCACCGGCACGACGATGACATGGCGATCTTTGAGAAACGTCGGCGGCAGGGCTTCCGAGGCGCCGTGTTCGATGGCTGCGGGTGGAAAAATGCCGACGCGGAAACGCTTGAACTCGCGGCCGTCGAACATCAGGCCGAAGCCGATGATGATCAACAGGGGGAAGGCGAAATTCCAGCCGAAGGCGGCACGGTCGCGGAAGAACTCGGCGTTGCGGGCCTTGAAGACGACCCAGATGCGTTTCAGGTTCATGGCAGGGAATTCTGGGGGAAGAATGAAGCCAGCATGCCTATTCCCGGAGCTCCCGCCCGGTGAGGTGAAGGAAGACATCCTCGAGGTTGGCGGTGTGGATGGACATCCCCGGCAGGGCGATATGGCGGTCGATGAGTTCTTTGAGACCCTGGTGCACGTGGTCGGTGTGGATGACGATGTCGGCACCGTTTTTTCGCACGCTGTAGTTCAGACCCTGCAGAGGTCCCTGGGGGGTGTGGCCGGGGAGGATGATGGCGCTGCCGCCACCATGGCGTTCGATGAGTTCCCGCGGGCTGCCGGAAGCGATGATGGTGCCGCGGTCCATAATGGCGATATCGTCGCAGAGGTACTCGGCTTCTTCCATGGAGTGGGTGGTGAGGATGAGGGTGCGCCCCTCCTCCTTCAACTCGCGGAGGATTGACCACAAGTTGCGTCGCGACTGCGGGTCGAGGCCGGTGGATGGCTCGTCGAGGAACACCAGGCTGGGTTGGTTGATCAGCGCCAGGGCCAGCGTCAGTCGCTGCCCCTGGCCGCCGGAGAGCCTGTCGTTGCGCTGGTTGGCGATGGTGACGAGGTCGCAGCGGCGGCTGATGTCGTCGATGTCGGCGGGCTTGCTGAACAGGCTGGCGAAGGTCTCCAGTGTCTCGCGCACCGAGAGGAAGTTGAGCAGCGAGGTATGCTGGAACTGAATGCCAATTTCTTCGCGAAAATTGCGGCCGCGTGCTCGGCCTCGATAGAGGACTTCGCCACCGCTGGCGGGGGTGATGTCCTCGATGATTTCCAGGGTGGTGGTCTTGCCGGCGCCGTTCGGACCGAGCAGGCCGAAGCAGATGCCGGGGGAGACGCTGAAGGAGACATCGCGAACCGCCTCGACAGAGGAATAGCGTTTTTTGAGGTGACGCACCTCGAGAATTGGTGGCATGATGTCGCTTGTGTGGAGGGTGGCGGATTTTATCTGCCGCGACCTTACCAATGGCTGCCCCTTGCGGCAAGAGAATTCCGTGGTTGCCAGCGTGTCGACAGGATTTAGTCACGTATGTGACAAAAAATGGGGCTCGATAGAAAGACTTTGGTGTCCGGGGCGTGTTTTTTGTCACGTTTGTGACGAAATTTTACGGTGCTCAAGCGGTCCGTTGTCAATGGGGCGGGAAGAGAAGGAGCCTTATCGTAATGGCAAGTATCTATAGCAAAAAATGTTGCTCCATGCAGCTGCCGCGGCCGCTGCAAGAGGAAGAAAGAGGTACGGGAGTTTCAGGAGGGATGGCAAAATGTCATGTATGTGACAAAAGTGAAAGCGCAGAGTTTGCCTGGCGTGGCGATGACGGTCAGACGCTGAAGTGGGGTGTCGAACGCAGCTGGCTGCAACCTGCTGGCGACAGGGCAGGGAATTTTTAGGTGCTTGGGCAAGGTGACGCGATTGCCTGTGGCTAAGGCGACGTGATGGCGGCCGGCGGGCGTGGACCTACTGGCACAGGCCAGAGTCAGGCATGGCGGCTGACTGGAGGCGGAGGAGGCGGACATGGTCAGTGAGTTTACTAGCCGGGTCAAAGTTGTGGTCCGGCAGATACCATTCGGGAAAGTCGCCACCTATGGCATGGTGGCGATCCTCGCCGGCAGCCCGCGGGCGGCGAGGCAGGTGGGCTGGATTCTTCACTCCACGGCCACAGCCGAAGGGCTGCCGTGGCACCGCGTCGTCAACCGCCAAGGCCGGGTGTCGCTTCGTCATGGTGAAGAGGCACACTGGCAGCGCCTGCTGCTCGAGGAGGAGGGGGTGGTCTTCGACGGTGACGGCCGCATCGACCTTTCACAACATCTGTGGCAGATGCCTCTTATTTCCTCTTCCAACTCGTTGTGCCATTTTTGTAATTAGACAGTGGCAAGTTGTTTTGACCAATAGGGACTATCGCTCCGGTGCTTGTTTGTATGAAGGCATTGACGTCATTTGGTCCGCCACCACTCTGCAGGCTGGGTGTGGTTACCAGCCCCTGCCCTAACCCCAATCGATCACGAACGATTTCTCTGTTGAAAAGATCGGAGTCTGTGCCAAAGAGGTTTTCGTGCCATGCCGTACCGGTGAGATAGTATACCCCATATAAATAGCCGAGGCCCTCCGCCAGGCAGACGTCGGTCGAGGGCTGGTAACTTGTATAAGTAACAATTCCCCCAAGCAGTGCAGGCATTCCCAGCGATCGTTCGCGAAGAGAGGTGAATTCCCTGTACCACCCGTCCACCCCGATGGCACTGTCCTGCGTCGCATCGCAATTTTCTCCGACGATATAATCACGCAGGCTCTCGAACGCATAGTATGGGCCATGATCGTCCACATCGTCCCCTATAACCGGGGAAAGTTGAGGATAGCTGCATCCATCGCAATAGAGGTAGTTCCCCTTGAAGAGCATCGGGTTGGTCGGGTCGCTTTCGATGACTCTGGCCTGGTCAGTTCGGAAAAGCCCCTGACTGCCAGGTGTGGCCGAAGGATTGGGGGCGATGGGAGCAGAAGTTGCAGGTGACCACCAGGCGACAGTGTTCCAGGAGTAGCGGCACTCAGTGTCGCGAGGTTCTTTGACGCCAAAAAAATACTGCTTTTTGTCGTCTGTTTTGTCTTCCGGGGCCAAGAAACGGCCTGTTCCGGCGTAAATCCATATGTTGCTGCCATCGTAGCCGATGTTGGGAGCTGCCGTTATCGGGGCCTGGGCATCAAGCATCTTTTCCAGATGCCAATGTTCTGGATAGAGATAGACTTGTTCTCCGCTGGGCTCAATTGCCCTGGTGACGAGTCTGAAGAGTCTGCCCCCGCCATTCCAGAAAGAATGCCCTGTGGTAGGCCGAACGTCGAATCCCTCGCCATCAGTGGTTCCAAAGTAAACGGCGTCGCTTTTGTAAGGAACGCCTTTTCCCGGGGCCTGTGGCTCGCGAATGTTGAAGTCGGCGGAAACCATGTCGCCAACGAAGCTTACGCTGTTGTCCTGTGAGTCGGGTTCGATCAAATATCTGCCAAAGTGTGGCAGAGATGGGGTCTCCCCTGGGAGAGCATTGGGAATGCGGAAAGCTTTTCTTGCGGTGGGGAAGTAGGTTCCGTCACCATTCTGTTTCCAGTTAACCCCGGTGATCGCATTCAATGGAATCACCGCTATCTTCCCTTGCAGGTCGTTTTCGCCCTTGACGGTTGTCGGGCCATTGCCAAGGACGAGGAACCACTCTGAATTACCTGTGGCTTTATCACGCATGGCAACGAGGGTGGGCATCCCGGTAGTAAAGCCCATCTCGGTGAATTTGGATGTATCTTTCTGGGGGGGCGTCAGGGTCTCTGTGGTGGAAGTCATCTCCGCGAGGAGTGTGGGGGGGCGTTCCGGGTCAGTGATATCGAGAATGAAATAGGCGGAAATGAACTTTCGTTTGTCAACAGGCGAGGGTGCTGAATCGGCGAGGATCGGTGCTCCGCCGAACCGCATGTAGCCGACCAGGATTGTGCCCCATCCATCCGGGTGCACCGTGTCATCCGGGAAGATCCGTGCGTCGAAGACTCGCGGGGGGGCATCGACGAAATATTTATGGCTATAGTTGGGATCGGTCAGACAGGCGAGATGTGGTTGCAGGTTATAGGGAATATATGCCCATAGCTCATCGCCCAGGGCAGGATAGGCTCGAGCGGGATTGATGTCATAGGGCGCCGAGGCGAGGCAGGCTTGAGTCGCAGGATCTCGCTGATCTTCCCGGCAAGCGTGGAATTTGTTGACTCCTGCCTGATAGAAGCCACCATTGACCGCATGGAGCATGCCGTCGTTGCTGCCGAAGTAGATGACATTTCTCCTGCCGACGTACTTCTTGTAGAAATTCGCGTAGGTTTGATCGCCATAGATCAGGTGATAGCCTTCGGAAGGTCTGGAGACCAGGGTTGGGGTTGAATGGATGACATCTCCAAGGCGCCAAGGCGGGTTGTTCACCGCTGCAGGGTCACAGTTCGGATACTTGCGGCAGCGAAAGAGATAGTCGCGAAGGCCATTGCCATTGAGGTCTTCTACTGGCTCGAGGACGTTGTTACCATTGCTGTCATCTTCATAAATATCCTCGCCGCGTATCCAGCGAACCAGATAATCAAGATACGTCGTGCTGGGCGCATTGAAATCCCTGTGCAGCAAGTTGCGAGGGCTCACAGCGTTGGCGACGCTACGGGGCGGAGTATTCAGTCCCGGGACAACATCGAGAACTTCTTCCTGATCACCTAAGCCATCGCCATCGTTGTCTACCGCACCGTCCCGGTTGAGGTCGGTATCGACAACGCCATCGTTATCGAGATCGTTCCATGTGAAGATATAGCGTCTGTTGCTCGAGAAATTCCAGGTGCCATCACCGAGCACGGCCCTGTTGGTGTTGATATCGGTGATATTGTCGAGCTGCACTTTCGCAGACCAGAGATAGCGGTCGAAATCTCGGAGGTCCAAAGCGGCCGCTGGGGTGTTGTAATAGTCCGAGTTCTTGCAAATGCGGTTTCCCTGCGCATCGTAGGCTTCCTCTGGGTTAAAGCAGATCTGTGTCGCCTCGACATTGTCGTCGTTGTTGTAAAAAATACGAATTCTTCTATCGCCGTCGAGGACGCCATTGTTGTTTCGATCTTCGTTCGGGTCGAGAAGGCCGTTGCCGTTGGTGTCCTCGCTCCACAGTTCACCTATGGTGGAAGTGGCGTTGCCACTGTAATCATCCCAGAGCATCCCATGTTCGTCGAGGAAGAATGCATGGACATCGCCAACCCAGCGCAGCGGTTCCTTGCCCACGCCACGGTCGATTTCCGGCCAGAATATGGCTTGATAGACACCCCCCTCGCCGCTTCGCGAGTTGGAGATGACGGAGGCGGCAGAACCTGCGGAGGCTCTGTTGAGGATGTCGGAAAAAACCTTGAGCAGGTTTTGTTCCAGTGCTGCCGGGTCCTCTCCGCTAAGCAGTGAGGTGCCGCCGTTGCTGGAGGCATTGGCCATCAGCAGCGCGGGGTTGCATTCATCGGCAGTGCCGTCGTCGCGTGGTGCACCAGTGACCACCATATAGGTGGTAATTGGTCGTTTGTCGTAGGAGATGCCGTCATCGCTTTGTATCGTCCTGGTGGTGTAAATATCGGTATGACTCGCGTTATACCCCATATAGGTGAGGTCATCGAGGTAAGTGGACCCGAAAAGATCGCTCTGCCCCGCGGTATTGACACACTCTTTCTCGGCAGTGTTCTCAGTAGTCGGATCCTGCAGGCCTGAATGATTGATTCGTTCGAGAATCCGTTGGTTGAGATCCGCGGTGGAGGCCCCTTCGGTGATCATCAGCACGTAGTTTTGCTGGCACCAGTACTGAACCGGGTCTGCCGTGGCCGAAATAGTGAAATCAGTCTCGTTGAGACGATAGCTGGCATTTTGGCCGTAGTACCCAAGCGCGTTGAAGAAGGCCTCGGCGAGAGGCGTCCAGGTGGCTGCACGCGTGTCGTTGATCGCTTTTGCCAACTCCTCGATGTGCTGTTTCTGCGTGCTGGGGTTGATGGCGTCCCCTTCTTTAATGGCGGCTATGACTTTGGCGCCATCCCTGTTCACGGCCGGTGGCTTTGGGCAGTACTTGGTGATGGTTGGAGATGTCGCCGCGAAATTCTCGCATTCGTATTCGGAACCGTTGTTGTTGAAGGCCATGACGCCCATACGAATGTCCTTGGCGACCGTATGGAGGATGCCTTGTGGAGTGCTGGTTTCACGGATATAACTCTTCATTACCAGCAACTGGTGGCCCGAACCGAACATGGCGGCCACACCGGAGTCGATCATGGCGCCAACCATCCCCCATGTCTCGTTGGTATTGGAGAGAAGGTCGGACGGGTCGATGACTTCGGGTATTTTCAGTGAACCACAGTAATCCCATAAGGCTTCGCGGATGCAGTTTTCCGCGCTATTGGGGTTGTTGTCATCCGTCCACCCTCCGGATCCCACGATGGCAGTGGTATCACAGGAGGGCGTCAGAGGATCTCCGTCGTTCTCCAACACAAGCCGCCAGCTTTTGTTGGTTGGGCACTCGCCGTCTTTGTCGAGCTTTCCGGTGCAGTCATAGAGCAAGCCGCTAAAACATCGAGGGTCGTTTCCTGTTCCGGTTGGGCCTGTGCACGCGACACCCTGGCAGCCGACGGGCAAGGCGGATGGTTCCCAGCAGCGCCCGATATACCCGCTGCGAGGGCTGCCCAGTCCAGCTGGGCAGGTGCCATATGCATCCGGCAGGGTTTGGTTGTAGATGCCGTAGCACATATAGCCACTGTCCCAGGGATCAATCACCGAGGGAGGGTAGCCTCCGTCGTATATATGCTGACAGGCCTGTTCTATGGAACTTATGTTTTCATGCGGGTCCGGAGAGGTGTAGTGTTTCTTGCCGTAGAACCAGCAGGATTGCACCGAGTGGTTGAAGGCGGCATTGGAAGCGGCGGCGACATTGTTCAGCGTCGTGCTGTAATCAAGGCACGTTTTGGTATTTGTTTTAATGACTCCAAGACTTGCCTGATCCCCTTTGCCGACTTCGTCGATGGCCGCCTGGCAGGCCTGCTGTCGTTCGCTGCCGATAAAACCGCTGGCACTGACACCGAGAATGGCGAGGCGGCTGGTTTGATCCAGGGTATCGACCCAATCATCGTCTGATGCACCTCGATGAGCGAGGGTCAGGACACGATTGCCTCCGCCGCTTTTGGTGACGGGGACTTCTTTGATAAAATTGCGGGATGAACAACCACGTCCCTGGCCGATCAAGACCTCAAGAGGTTCTTCGAACTTCCCCCCAGTGAGGATTTTCTTTTCAATATCGAACTTTGATGCTGATGCCCAGTTGAGGAGCTTTCCACTGGCCGCAAAGAACGAGACTCCCGATTGGACCGTTGAGCCGCTGACGTCTACGGAGGTGATTTTCACCACTAAATGGGGCTGTGAATAAGCATCTCCCGAATGGCCGGCTGAGGCCGTCAGGGCTCCAGCACTGTCCCCGAAGGTCGCTTTGACAAAATGCCCCTCGGCTTTTTCCCAGTTGGTCTTGTCCAGTGAAGGACGAATCGTGGAAACACCTGTGGTATTGCGAAAGAGCATACCTCTATCGCTTGCCAGCTGATTTTTCGTATATACCTTGCCGGCAACCCAGGTGGAATCGACCGGGCTCCACACGATCCCAGTGTCCCCATAAACACTGATACCATCGGCGGTGTTGGGATCGTTGGCGGTGCCTGCGGCGCTTGCCCTGAAGACCTGATTGTCATATGTGACGAAACTGTCCTTGGCGTAGACGGTGCCGTTGCTCCAGGGGGGGATGTAGTAATCCGCAACCCAGTGTACCGCGGTGTCGTCCTCGACGCTCCACCCGGTGGAAATGTTGCCCGTAGCCTCGGTTGCCCTGTAGACTATCCCTTCCGATACGACCTGATCTCCATTGACGTATGGGGTCGCACGTCCGCTAATCCATTGCGGGATGCTATCCACCCATCGATACCACTTGTCCTCTTCGAAAAGTCCGACGTACGTCTTGGACGGATCAAATGAATTGTCGACACAGGCCTTGGTCGAGTCGACGGTCGTTTTCGGCTGGCCCGAGACCATGGTTGTGGTCGTTGCCACATACGCGGTATCGAGCATGCTCCCCGAGTTGTCCAGGGCCATGAGCAGGTTCGGTTTGGCGCCTGAGGAGAGAAAAGGCGGGATGCCCATGCCTTGTTGGCAAACGTCCCCGTGTGCGAGGAGAGGGAGGACGAGGACGCTTGCACTGGCGAGCGTGATGGCTATTGATTTGATGGAGTTCGAGCGACGCATTGTTGGTCTCCTCAGATGTGAATCAGAGCAGCTGCCCAAAACTGGCATTGGGCTCAGTCGTATCGGCAAAAGGGGTCCTCTCTGCCAACAACGTGACGATATTCGATTTGAATCAGGCTCTCGCTATTTGCGGGGCCGATGTGTTGCGAGTCTATCTCATAATCCATGACCACTCCGGCGGCGGCTATCGATCTCCCGAGGCCAAGATATCCGGCAGCAAAGATTATCGAGGAGCCCGGAGAGAGGTCGGCGATCCCCTCGATGGTGATATTGGTGTGGGGTGCGCCTGCCGCATAGGCAGGAGGAATCCACAGATCTCTCGTTGAATCGGAAGGATAGGGCGTCGTTCCTCCGCTGTATTTGCCAAGGGCGTTCTGCCAGAGCTGCCGGCTGGCTTCGGCCACACCGATACTGTTGTCGAGCGCGATATCCGGCCCTTGGCCAATAAAGGTGGCGCCAGCGCCGTTCTCCTTGAAGGCAATGCAGGCGATGTTCTGTTCGAGAATCTCGGCGGCAAACTCCGTGCCGCCGTCAGCTTCGTAGAAAGTCTGCTTTTGCACTTTATCGCTGCCTGCGATCTGGATTTCGGTGTTTGTCTGATTGCTCATATAGATTCCAATCAGAGTGAGCACGAGGAGGATCATCAGTGCCGTGACCAGCACAAAACCCTCATCGCCCCTATATCTGTCTTTCTGTCGGTGCATGTTTGCCCCTCTCGCGCACATCCAAGGAATGGCTTGTCGTTGTCTTCAGAACAAAATCAGAAGGTCTTTTTTTTGAAATAGTTCATCGTCACCTCTTTGTTGATACTATGGTCGGAGTGCCGGACAATAACCCTGAGAGCCTTGACCGTTGAGGCGTTGGCGTCGGAGGGGTTTGGCTTGATGATATCGGCGACGTTCCAGATAATGGTGTATCGCTGATCGGGAGACACGATGAGGCCATCGGCTGTAGCCCCGGTGGCACTGAGCCCTGCGATACCATCGGCGGGTGCAGGTGGCGAAAACAAGGGTCCGCTGCAGAGGACCGCGGCGGTCACCGGGTTATTGTCGTCCTGAAGCAAAGGATCGTCATAATCACAGGACATGAGGCGTTCGATGTTGTCACCGGCCCAGGTCGCCGCTGTGGTCATGGCGTAGGCCGAGGCATTGTATCGAATGGATGTCGTCTGCATGGCATAAAGGGCGAAAATGCCGATAGTGAGAACAACTATAGCCACCAGCGTTTCTATGAGCGTGAATCCCTCATCCCCGTGAGCCACCAACAAGCTGCGAGTGTTCTTTGGCATGATTCAAAGCCCCATATTTCTACAGAATACGGTTGCGACAAGAAGGCGGCGGCGATAGTTGTCTGAGAATGGCCCCCAGACTCTTCCGGAATCCGCTATGTAGGTTTTTTGATCGCTATACCCTCGATCTTCCCTTTCAGTTCTTGCCAAAATGGAAATGGTGACTGCCCTGATGTCTCCTGGTTTGGCGGGCTCAGTGCTCCTCGTTCCATCCTCGAGATGGTAGTTGAACTCGATCGCTGATATATCATTGGCTATGGTGATCTGGGCGCCTCCTGTGGTTACAGTCAGCGGGGCGGCACCACTATCGGCGATGCAGTCTGGTGTCGCGGGGGAGACATCGGTGCCCGGTACAAAGCCCAAGGAAAGATTCTCGAAGGGGCCATCGAGATTCCCGTCCCCGTCCGTGGCAGTTCCGGTGGCGTCGGTGGTGTCTTTGGTGAACGAGAGGGATGTTCGGGTGGCTGAAACGACAGCCGCGGCGCTCGAGCCTTTTGGGTTGTAGCCGGCCATGCGGATCTCGTCCGCCATGAGGCTAAGGGCGGCTCTGACGTTTTCCTGCATTTCGACTATTGCTCTCTGCGCCACATAGTGCTGTACATATGTCGAGTATGCTGAGTAGATCA
Organism: Desulforhopalus sp.; assembly: GCA_024710585.1. Classification (GTDB taxonomy): domain Bacteria; phylum Desulfobacterota; class Desulfobulbia; order Desulfobulbales; family Desulfocapsaceae; genus Desulforhopalus_A. The sequence goes on along the minus strand of JANJUM010000044.1, from coordinate 34,807 downwards.
CCCCGCAGATTATCGCTGAAATGACGATAGTCACCATGAGTTCCACAAGGGTGAACCCTTGCTGTGCAGTATTCCTTCTGATGGTTGTCATGATCTCGTCCGTCTCGCTGGTTTAATCGAGTGACATGGCTCCTGCCGCGGTCAGAGTCAGAGTATGGGATCTGGCCTGTATGTTGCGAAGCGTCACCTGCCCGCCGTTCAGGCCGATGGGGAATCCGGAAGGCAGAAAACCTGTCGTGGTGCCGATGAACGTCTCTCCGCAGAGGCTCGTGCCTGAGGGCATAGAGCCAGTTCGTAAGATCAGTTCCGCGCCATCGCGAACGTTGTTCTTGGCATCAGCCGGCGATGCGCCGCTGCCATCATCGATAAACATCGTGTAGCTTCCCCCACCGCTTGGCACGGTTGGAACACAGTTGACCGGGGCAAAGGAGACGACGACGTTGCGGTTACGCTTCATGGCTTCGGTGCGGATGAATTGCATGTTGGACAGCAGTTCCTGAGATGCCCCCCTCAGGCGACTGTTGTCGATCATGGCTTTGAATGCCGGTGTTCCTATCGCGGCAAGAATTCCGATCAGGGCAACGATGGTGAGGAGTTCAACTAGTGTGAATCCGTAAGGCTTTGAAATGGCATGGAATACTTTGGTTGCCCAGGGGGCACGGAAAGTTGACATTCGGCTTTTCATGGGAGAGTGGAGGCTGCTCAACACCCTTTTGAGGGCCGCGAGAATTTTTTTTACGAAATATGACGTTCCGTCAGTGGTTGGCGAGGCAGGAGTGGCCATGCCCGGAACACGATACTTATTCGGCGTTCGTGCTACATTTGCAGGTGCGGTTTCGGTTGAGGTGCTGTGTTATTCGAGTTTATAAAATAACACGTTGATACAGTATTCCAGCTGTCTTGATAAACTTTGTGCTCTTGTTGTTTCTTTAGATGTGTTACGGCGTTGATGTTGATGACAAAAATACAAATGTATAACTATCAAATACTGTGTGTCGTGTCAACATATCAGTATAAATAACAAGCAGATAAGTACTATTCCGCATATTTACGATTAATAGATTGTGGTGGGGCTTTAATGTATTGGCATAGCAACTTTGCCCCTTTCGTCGTCGTGGTCTACTGCAGGATTGCACTGTGAGGTGAGTTGCATTATCTATCAACAGTCAGATTTATATCTGACATTTCCTTGTCCCTCGAAGCACACGGTGGGCGAGCTGCATTCTCCACTCTACGGCCATGGCCCGCAGTCATCGGCGCCAAGTGGTCATTGTCTTGCCCCTTCCTCAACGAAAAACGTTTTCCTCATCAAAACCTATTTTTCTCCGAACGTTCGCCACTGCAAACTCTCAAGGGGGAGCAAACGGAACGGGCGCATCGCCCATCTTTCTTCCTGTCCGACGCGGGGGATTCATGTTCGTTGCGGGTATGGTCGAATTCGGCCACCTGCCACCGGGGCCGGGCGCTAGCGGTGGCGAGAAAAAAGCGCATTTCCGTTATTTTGTGCTGGCAGAAAACGACAGTCTTGTGTAATATATGTGGTTCTTGGTTCTATGGACGAGATCTTCGGGCCAGTCTCGAGTGTGTTTTCATCTCGTCGCCTATCTCGCAGGGTGTCGGCGTCGTTCTGACGGGGAAGGTCATCCCAATGATCGCCATTCCTCGGTCCCGGGCAGCTGCCGCGCCGCAAGCCTTGAGTTTTCCGTAAGGAAAAATTCTCTTCGCCTCAACTTTCGCCGGGGCGGGTGAGGTATCGGTTCATCGATTCGTTTGAATCGGTTCAGTTGATGCAGGAGTTGCAACCGACTGCGACTCCCTGTTTTTTTGTTTTCACAGCCTACAGGATGCGGGGTCGGGTTTTCCGGCCTCTGTCGACGCAGAGGACAGCAGAAATGAACAAAGATTTATCGAAAGTACGAAACATAGGCATCAGCGCTCATATCGACTCCGGCAAGACCACTCTGACCGAGCGCATCCTTTTCTACACCAAGCGAATCCATGCCATTCACGAGGTGCGCGGCAAGGACGGGGTTGGGGCGAAGATGGACTCCATGGAACTGGAAAAGGAGCGCGGCATCACCATCCAGTCGGCGGCCACCTATTGTTCGTGGAAGAACATCAGCATCAACATCATCGACACCCCCGGCCATGTCGACTTCACCGTCGAGGTGGAGCGCGCCCTGCGCGTCCTTGACGGGGCGATCCTCGTCCTCTGTTCGGTCGGGGGGGTGCAGTCGCAGTCGATCACCGTCAACCGTCAGATGACCCGCTACAACGTGCCGCGAATCGCCTTTGTCAACAAGTGCGACCGCACCGGCGCCAACCCGGAGAAGGTCACCCGGCAGTTGCGTGAAAAGCTCGACCTCAACGCCCATATGCTGCAGATGCCCATCGGCCTGGAGAGCGATCTCAAGGGCATGGTCGACCTGATATCCATGAAGGCCATTTACTTCGAGGGCCCCAATGGCGAAGAGATCATCGCCAAGGAGATCCCCGCCGACATGCAGGCGGTGGCCGAGGAGAAGCGCGAGGCGCTGCTCGAAGAGGTGTCGATGTTCTCCGAGGAGCTGATGGAGGCGGTCCTCGAAGGCGGTGATATCGATGAGCAGGTCATCTACGACGCCATCCGCAAAGGCACCCTCAGCCTGCAGTTCACCCCGGTGTTGATGGGCTCGGCCTATAAGAACAAGGGCGTGCAGTTGCTGCTCGATGCCGTCGAGCGCTACCTGCCCTGCCCCACCGACGTCACCAACATGGCGCTCGACCTTAAGGACAACGAGAAGGAATTCGCCGTCAGCAACAACCCCGACGACCCGCTGATCATGCTCGCCTTCAAGCTCGAGGACGGGCGCTACGGCCAGCTCACCTATATCCGCACCTACCAGGGCAAGCTGGCCAAGGGGGACACGGTTTATAACAACCGCACCGGCAAGAAGACCAAGATCGGCCGCCTCTGCCGTATGCACGCCAACGAAATGGAGGAGATCGAGTCCTGCGGCTCCGGCGACATCGTCGCCCTCTTCGGTGTCGATTGCGCCTCGGGTGACACTTTCACTTCCGAGGAAATCAGTTGCTCGATGACCTCGATGCACATCCCCGAGCCGGTCATCTCCCTGGCCATCATCCCCAAGGACAACAAGGCGCAGATCAATATGTCGAAAGCCTTGAACCGCTTCACCAAGGAGGACCCCACCTTCAAGTCCTACGTCGACCACGAGACCGGCGAGACCATCATCTCCGGTATGGGCGAACTGCATCTCGAGGTCTATGTCGAGCGCATGAAGCGGGAGTATAATGCCCTGGTCGAAGTCGGGGCGCCTCAGGTGGCCTATCGAGAGACCATCTCGCAGCGTGCCGAGTTCAACTACACCCATAAGAAGCAGACCGGCGGTTCCGGCCAGTATGGTCGTGTCGCCGGCTATATGGAGCCCATGGAGGACGGCGAATTCGAGTTTGTCGACAGCATCGTCGGCGGCGTCATCCCCCGCGAGTTCATCAGCTCCTGCGAGAAAGGTTTCCGCAAGAGCCTCGAGAAAGGCTCCCTGTGCGGCGCCACCATCACCGGGGTGCGCTGCGTCATCAACGACGGCGCCTACCACACGGTGGACTCCTCCGACATTGCCTTTCAGCTGGCGGCCATCGGTGCCTTCAAGGAGGGCTACCTCAAGGCCAAGCCGATCATCCTCGAGCCGATCATGAAAGTGGCGGTGGAGGGGCCCACAGAGTTCCAGGGCGCGGTCATGGGCTCGATCAACCAGCGCCGCGGCATGATCATTGGCACCACCGAGGAAGGCAGTTATTCGGTGGTCGAGGCCGAGGTGCCGCTGTCGGAGATGTTCGGGTACTCGACGGTGCTGCGCTCGCTTACCCAGGGAAAAGCCGAATTTACCATGGAATTCGCAACCTTTAAGCCGGTCCCCAAGGGTGTCGGCGAGCAGCTCGTCAAGGCCTATCAGGCAGAGCGAAAGAACGCTTGAAATCGCCAGGGCAATTGACTACAACAACAATACAGCCGGGACGGCGCTCCCGCCCGGCCGGCTGCGGCGGCGCCGCGTGACAGGAAATCAAGAGAGGTGTACACTCATGGAAAATAGCGAGTTTGTCGTCAATAATCCCCTTCGCGCCCTCGGGCTCGAAGAAAAAACCAGCGGCGTTCAGGCGATGATGGGCCTGGTCATGGCCAGGGCCGGCCTTGGCAAAACCGCCATCCTGGTGCAGTTCGCCCTCGACTGCATGCTCCTCGGCAACAAGGTCCTCCATGTCTCCATCGGCGAGGGTATCGACAAGACCCGCGCCTGGTACGACGATATTCTCTCGCTGCTCACCGACGGCGAGAAGCTCGAGTCCATCCCCGAGATCATGAAGAACCGCATGATCATGACCTTCAAGGAGAGCTCTTTCAGCAAGGCCCTGCTCGAGGAGCGGCTCGACGACCTCGTCAAGCAGAACATCTACAAGCCGGAATGCCTGATCATCGACGGCTATAACTTCGCCGAGAACAGCCGGGAGTCCCTCGAGGGCCTGCGCAAGTTCATGAACGACCGCGGCCTGAAGATGATCTGGTTCTCGGCGGTCAGCCATCGCGAAGACCAGCGAGTCAGCGCCAACGGGGTGCCCGCCCCCTGCCACGAGGTCGACAGCCTCTTTGAGACGGTGCTGCTCATCAAACCGGTGGGTGACGCCATGAAGCTCGACATCGTCAAGTGCGATTCCTGCAAGCTCGACCCGGGCACCACGCTGATGCTCGACCCGTCGACGATGCTCATCAAGAAGGCCTGAGCGACCACCGCCAGCGGGGCGGTATCGTCGCAAGACTCGAGAAAGCGGGATGCCCGGAGACGGCAGCCCGCTTTTTTTATTGGGGAACGATTCATGGAATTTCGACCCTGCATCGACCTGCACCAGGGCCTGGTCAAGCAGATCGTCGGCTCGACCCTCTCCGACGAGGCGCCCGAGGCGGTCCGCACCAATTTCGTCGCTGACAAGCCGCCGTCATGGTATGCCGAGCTGTATCGCTCCGACAAGCTGACTGGCGGGCATATCATCATGCTCGGTCCGGGTAACGAGCAGGCCGCCGGCGAGGCGCTGGCCGCCTGGCCGGGGGGCATGCAGGTGGGCGGCGGCATCACCGCCGACAACTGCGTGTCCTGGCTCGAGCGCGGCGCGGCGGCGGTGATCGTCACCTCCTATGTCTTTCGCAATGGCCGCATCGACATGGAGCGCCTCTGCCAGGTGCGCGATCTGGTCGGGCGGGAACGCCTGGTGCTCGATCTGAGCTGCCGGCGCCGGGGCGACCAGTATTTCATCGTCACCGACCGCTGGCAGAAGTTCACCGAGGTGGCCGTTTCACCCGAGGTGCTTGAGCACCTGGCCGAATACTGCTGCGAGTTCCTCATTCACGCCGCCGATGTCGAGGGCCGCTGCCAGGGCATCGAGATCGACCTGGTGGAACGCCTTGCCCTCTGGACGCCGCTGCCCACCACCTACGCCGGCGGCGTTCGTGATCTCGGCGACCTGCGCACCCTCCAGCAGGCCGGCGGGGGCCGGCTGCATGTCACCGTCGGCAGCGCCCTCGACATATTTGGCGGCAGCGGCCTCGCCTATGCCGAGGCGGTGCGTTTCTGCAGAGGGACCGAGGGGCCGGGCAGGGGAGTTTAAGCACGGAGGTTCCGTCCTTGACCTTCGCCCGGTCTTTGGCTACAATAGTCGGATATTTGGCGATTTTTTTCATCAATGCCTTGGGCAGGTTGAACGAAGATGGCGTCCCAGCGCGACAAACAGCGGCAGGAGATCGAGAAGTTCATCGACAAGATGCCCAGCCTGTCGACCACCGTCGGCAAGGTGATGGAGATCTGCAGCCGCACCGATGCCTCGCCGAACGAGCTCAACCGCGTCATCTCGCTGGACCCGGTGCTCGCCGGCCAGGTCCTCAAGCTGATCAATTCGGCCTACTATTCCCTGGTCAACAAGGTCACCTCGCTGACCAGGGCGATCACCATGCTCGGCATGAACACCGTCAAGAACATGGCGCTGAGCACGGCCATCATCCGCACCGTCGCCGGAGTGAAGAAGTCGCGGGCGCTGCCGACCACCAAGTTCTGGGCGCACTCCATCGGTGCCGGAGTCAGCGCCAAGCTCCTCGGCGAAGTCAAGGGGGTGCCGGTGATGGAGCGCGAGGAGCTCTTCCTCGCCGGGTTGCTGCACGACCTCGGCAAGGTCCCCTTCGGCGACGACTACATCGAGGCCCTCAACATCGCCAAGTTCGAGCAGCTGCCCCTGCACGAGGTCGAGCTCGACGTCATGGGCATCGACCACCAGGAGGTGGGCCTGATGATCGCCGAGAAGTGGAAGCTCAACGAGATGATCACCATCTGCATCGGCAACCATCACCGCTGCGAGCGGCTCCAGGGCGACCTGGCCGAAAAGATCTCCCTGGTGGCGCTGGGCAACATCTACACCAATGTCTTCGACCACGGCTATGCCGGCGACCCCTTTCCACGGGAAAGCGAGCTGGAAAAGCTGCGCCGGCAGGTCGGTCTCAGCCCTGAGGAGTTCTGCGGCATCGGCTCCCGGGTGGTGGAGGAGATCCGCAAGGCGGAGGTGTTTCTCAATCTTTAGGAAGGAACCGGGTCTGACCCGTTTCACGGTGAGCGCAGGGCTCGCGAGGCTCTGGCGTTGAGCGGTTGGTGCTGTCGTGAGGGGAGGGAGAAGGGTGGCGATGAAGGTGCGTTTCTGGGGGGTGCGGGGGTCGATTCCCAGTCCGGGGGCCAAGACCCAGAAGTATGGCGGCAATACCGCTTGTATCGAGCTGCGCGTGGGGGAGGCGGGCCGTCTGGTGATCGTCGACGCAGGCTCCGGCATCCGCCCTCTCGGCAACTTTATGATGGGTCACGATCTGCCTAAAGGGCCGATCCGCGCCGATATCTTCCTCTCGCACACCCACTGGGACCATATCATGGGGTATCCCTTCTTCACCCCCATCTATATCCCCGGCACCCGGCTCAAGGTCCACGGCCCGGTCTCCTTCGAGGATGACCCTCTCGAGGACGTGGTCGGCGGGCAGATGAAGTATCGCTATTTCCCGGTCAATCTCGGCGAGCTCGCCTCGGAGATCGAGTATATCCGCTTGAAGGAGACGCCTCTCATCGATATGGGCGATGGCCTGATGTTGACCACCAAGCTGATCAACCACCCCATCACCGCCCTCGGTTATCGCTTCACCTATAACAATGTCTCGGTGTGCACCTGCTATGACACCGAGCCTTTCCGCAACCTCTTCATCACCGACCCCAGCCACCCCGACTACGACGAGGCCATGGCCCTGGAAGGGGAGGAGGTGGCGGTGGAGCAGAACCTGGCCGTCGAGCAGTTCTTCGCCGGGGCCGACCTGCTCATCCACGACGCCCAGTATACCGCCGCCGAGTACGCCAAGGGGCGCGTCAACTGGGGGCACACCGCGATGGAACATGCCATCGCCGCCGCCACCCGCGCCGGTGTCAAGCGCCTGGCCCTCTTCCACCACGACCCCGACCGTACCGACCAGCAGCTCGACGAGCTGGCGGTGAGCCTCTGCCGTCCCGCCAGCCCTGAGGGGCCCGAGGTGTTTTTTGCTGCCGAGGGGATGGAGATCGACCTCTAAGGATCAATGCCTTCCTAAGGGTCAATACCTACTTGGGGAAACAACGCCTCCGCCGAGGGCGGCTATGCAGTCGCTCTCAGCGAAAAAGGGCAGGGGCGGTGGCTGCGGGCAGGGCAGCAGCTCGTCGGTGAAGGGGGTGGCGGCGAGGTTGCGGTTGTAGGCCTCGACCATCAGCCTCTCGAGATTGACGGTATCCTCGACGTTATAGGCGAGCAGGGTGTGCAGATAGCGCTCGTCGCCACTGTGCCGGTAGGCATGCCAGAGTCGTACGGCGAAGAGGCCGTCGACGCCGTCGAGGGCGCCGCGGTGCAGGCCGAGCATACGCTCGCATCCTTTCAAACCACCCTTGAATCCCAGCCGGGCGAGGACGAAACGCAGGTCGATCTGCGCCTGGGTCAGGGTAATGCGGAAGTAGCGCTCGATGAAGGGGATGTCGAAGCCCTTGCCGTTATAGGTGACGAGCACCTGGAAGGGGGCGACGGCGTCGATGAAGTCTTCGAGGTTGTCGCCGTTGACGAAGGTCTGTACCTCGCGGCCGTCATAGAGGGCGATGGTGGTGATGGCGCTGTCCGCGCCGAGGCCGGTGGTCTCGATATCGAGGTAGGCGGTGCGCGCGCGGAACTGGGGGAAGATGCGCCAGCTCTGGGCGTTTTCCAGGCGGCTGGTGAAGAACGAGGGGTCGTCGGTCAGCGCCTCGGCCGAGCGCGCCAGCAGCCGCTCCGCCTCGAGGCGGGTGACCGCCGAGAGCGGCAGAGGCGGCGGGTTGCGCCACCTCTCCCAGGAGGTCACCCCAGCCCGCCACAACTCCCTTTCGAGCTTGTGGCCGATTCCCGGGATATGGCAGAAGGTGCGGCAGAGCACGGTGGCAGGTGTTACTGCAGGCGCTGGCCGCCGGCCGCCTTCCTGCGCCCCGCGGTCGCGCCGCCCTTCCTGGCCGCTGCCGGCGGCCGCGGCGCGGCGCGGTGCGGCTGCTGCTGGCTGGCCTCTTCCCCGCAGCGCTGCAGGCGCAGGGTCCTGCTGCCGACCCGGCTCTTGTGCAGCAGGCGGAGAATGTGTTCGGGCATGCCGTAGGGCAGGTCGACGGTGCTGTAGGTGTCGTAGATGGCGATGCGGCCGATGTGGCGGCTGTTGATGTCGGCCTCGTTGGCGATGGCGCCGACGATATTGCCCGGCTTGATGCCATGTTCGCTGCCCAGCTCGATGCGGAAGCGCTCCATGCCCTGCTCCGGCGGCAACTGAGTTTCAGCATGCCGCGTCCGGGAGGGACGGCTGCTGTGCGAAGCGACCGGACGCAACCGCGCGGAGGCCGGTAGCGGATCGGGCTCGGCGAGGAGCAGAGGCCGCTCGCCCTGGGCCATAGCCGCCAGGGCAGCCGCCAGCTTTTCGCCGCTCACCTCGTTCTCGCGCAGGTACTCGCCGACCAGTTTCTCGAAGACGCTGGTGTCGGCGGTCAGGGCTCGGGTGATGCGTTCCTTGAAGAGGGCGATGCGTCTCTCGTTGATGGTCGCCACTGTCGGCAGCTCGGCCATGGTGATCTTCTGCCGGGTAGCCTGCTCGATGGCCCTGAGCAGATGGCGTTCGCGGCCGCTGACGAAGAGGATGGCCTCGCCGCTGCGCCCGGCGCGCCCGGTCCTGCCGATGCGGTGGATATAGGACTCGGTGTCGAAGGGGATGTCGTAGTTGATGACGTGGCTGATGCGCTCGACGTCGAGGCCGCGGGCGGCGACGTCAGTGGCGACGAGGATGTCGATCTTTTTCGCCTTGAGCTGCTCGACGGTGCGCAGGCGCTGGCTCTGCTGGATATCGCCGTTGAGGGCGGCGGCGGCGTGGCCGAGGGCGACGAGGTGCTCGGCCAGCTCCACCGTCTGCAGTTTGGTGCGCACGAAGACCAGTACGCCGTCGCAGGGCTCGGCCTCGAGGAGTTTTTCGAGCGCGCTCTGCTTGGCGGCGAGGCCGTTGGTGATCAGGCAGCGCTGGTTGACCGTCTGCGCCGAGACGGTCTTGCTGCCGATGGTCACCGACACCGCCTCCTTGAGGTAGGTGGAGGCGATGGCGCGGATGGAGTCGGGCATGGTGGCCGAGAACAGCGCCGTCTGGCGGCGGTTGGGGAGCTGTTCGAGAATCCACGAGACATCGTCGAGAAAGCCCATCTTGAGCATCTCGTCGGCCTCGTCGAGCACCAGGGAATGGATCGTCTCGGTCTTCAGGGTGCCGCGGCGCATATGGTCCATGACCCGGCCGGGGGTGCCGATGACCACCTGCACGCCGCGCTGCAGGCGGCGCAGCTGGCTGGCGTAGTCCTGGCCACCGAAGATGGCCAGCACCTCCAGCCCTTTCTGATGGCGCCCATAGGCGGTGAAGGACTCGGCCACCTGCAGGGCCAGCTCCCTCGTCGGGGTAAGCACCAGCAGCTGCGGCTCGGGCCGTTGGCCGAGTTCCAGCCGGGCGAGCAGCGGCAGGGCGAAGGCGGCGGTCTTGCCGGTGCCGGTCTGCGCCTGGCCGATAACGTCGCGGCCGGCGAGCATCGGCGGAATCATCCGTTCCTGAATGGGGGTGGGAATCTCGTAGCCGGCGTCGGCTACCGCCTGGAGGAGGGCCTGGGGCAGACCCATGGCGTCGAAAGACGGGGTGGTGTCATCGGAAAAAGACATACGAATACCTGTAGCAAAGGGTTGATTCCAGAGAAGGACTTCTCGGTATGGTGCAAAGTCTGCCCGGAAAGGGGGCGGCCACCTGATGGGGCCGTACGAGGTGTCCGTCCAGATTTGCCCAATAACCCTGTACTGACGAGGGGGGAGCGCGCCGCCGCTGTCGCCCTGGGGCGAGGTTCGACGGCCCGTCGTATCACTGCGACTGGTCCGACACGCACAACAAGCATGAGAGCGGACTTCATACCAGGCCGCAGGTAAAGATGCAATCTTTTTATGGCCTCGATTTTCCGTTGCTTGATAAAAGGGAGGGCGTCACTCGTCGTCGACGCGGCGGCGCTGGCTCTTGATCTGGCCGCGGTGCGTCTTGCCGGTCAGGCGCCGCTGGCGCGAGGCGGTCGTGGGCCGGGTCGGGGTGCGCTTCTTCGGCGTCATGGCGGCGTGGCGGATGACGCGGATGAGCCGCTCCACGGCGTCGAGGCGGTTTTTGTCCTGGGTGCGGAACTGCTGCGCCTTGATGACCAGGACGCCGTCGTCGCTGATGCGGCTGTCGCGACTGGCCAAAAGGCGCATCTTGAGCTCCTCGGGCAGCGAGGAGGCAAGGATGTCGAAGCGCAGGTGGATGGCGCTGGCCACCTTGTTGACGTTCTGTCCCCCCGCCCCCTGGGCGCGAATGGCGACGAGGGTTACTTCATGGTCGGGCAGGGACAGTCGCGGACTGATGACGAGGGGCATGGGGCGGATCTCCGAGAGGCTGTAAAAATACTGAGACGGGACTGTACCTGCTTGATTACATTGGCATTGGTGAGTAGTATATCCCAAAACCCCGGCGCTGTCGAGACATCAGCCACAACCATTTCCCGGCGGGAGAAGCGATGCGTTGCCCTAAATGCCATCAGGAACAGAACAATACGGTGGAGTGCGATCGCTGCGGGGTTATTTTCGCCCGCTACGAGAAAATCCTCGAACGGCAGCGCGAAGAGGAGCGGCAACGGCAGCAGCGGGAGGGCGAACAGTCTGCGTCGCAGGGGGGGCGCAAGGGACTGCTGCTCCTCGCCGCGTTGCTTCTCGTGGTGGCGGTGGCCGGGGGCACCTATTACTTCACGGTGACGACCATGGGCCCGCAGGTGGCGCAGCAGGCCTCTCCCACCGCGCCGCCGGCCGCCACGTCGCCGCCGCGGGAGGTGCCGCCAGCCCAGCCCCTGCCACAGGCACCGGCTCCAGCCCCGTCAGGCGTGGGGGTGGAGGTGGCCTCGGGCAACGCGGTTGCCAGGGCCAAGAATGCCACCGTGTCCATCGAAACCCCCTGGGGCACCGGCTCGGGGTTCTTTGTCAGCAAAAACTATATCGTCACCAACAAGCACGTCGTGCAGTTCGACGAGAAAAAGCTCTCCGAACTGCGCGAGAAGGTCGAAAAAGGGCGCCGATTCTTCGATCTCGAGCGGCAGAAGATCGACGAATGGAAAGAAACCTACCGCAAGATGCCCAAGGGGCCGCAGCGCAGCCAGCTGGCGATGATCATCGAGCGCCACGAGGAGGAGCTGAGCAAGGCCCTGCCGCTTTTGCAGGCCGAAGAGCGCCGCCTCGAGAAGGTCGACCGCAGGGTGCAGCCCTCCGACTTCAAGATCATCCTTGCCGACGGCACCAGCCATGCCGGCAATCACCTGCTGGTCAGCCCCACCTACGACCTCGCCCTCCTGTCGCTCTACTCGGTGCAGGCGACCCCTCTCGAAAAGCCACCCCCAGGCCATGGCCTCAACCAGGGCGACAAGGTTTATGCCATCGGCAGCCCGGTCGGTCTGCGCCACACGGTCACCGCCGGCATCTTTTCCGGGTACCGTGTGCGCAAGGAGGAGGGCGGGCAGGTCTTCCTGCAGACCGATGCCGCCATCAACCCCGGCAACAGCGGCGGCCCGATTGTTGACGACCAGGGCTACGCGCGCGGCGTGACGACCCTGGTGCTCACCAATACCGAAGGCATCGGTTTCGCCATTCCCATCGAGAAGGTCTTCGAGGAGTTCCGTTCCTCCCTCTTCTGAGACAAGCGGGCCTGAAACGAGTGGGCGGCTGATGTCGCTGCCTTGACTCAGCCCGTGGCGGCGGCCTCCCCGGCAACCCAGCCGGTCGAGAAGGCCGCCTGCAGGTTGTAGCCGCCGGTGTCGGCGTGCAGGTCGAGGAGCTCGCCGACGATATACAGCCCGGCGACGAGGCGTGATTCCATGGTGCGCGGCTCGATCTCCTTGAGCGGCACGCCACCGGCGGTGACGATGGCCTCGGCAAAGGAACGATAGCCGTCGATGTCGAGGCGCACGTCCTTGAACCACTGTGTCAGGCGGCGGCGACCGTTGGCGGGAAAACGGCGGGTGTCGATGTCGGCAGGCAGGCCGCAGGCCGCAAGGCACAGCCCGACCATCTCTTTGGGGAGAAGACCGCGCAGGATGGAGGCGATGTCCTCGCCGCCGCGGCTTTCGAGATCGCGCTGCAGGCGGAGGTCGAGCCGGGCATGGTCGAGGGCTGGCTTGAGGTCGAGGGACAGCGCCACCTGTTGCCGGCGATCGAGGGCGTCCACCGCCTTGCCGCTCAGGGTGAGCACTGTTGGCCCGCCGACGCCGAAGGGGGTGAAGGCCAGTTCTCCGAACTGCTTGTCCACCCGCTTGCCGTCAATCAGCAGCCGCACCTCGACGTTGCGCAGCGTCAGCCCGGCCATGAGGCCGACCGCGGGGTCCGGGCAGGTCAGCGGCACCAGGGCCGGCCGGGTGGGCACCATGCCGTGGCCGAGGGCCGCCGCCATGCGATAGCCGTCGCCAGTCGAGCCGGTGCGGGGATAGGACTTGCCGCCGGTGGCGAGGATGACCCTGTCGCCGTCAATACGCTTGCCAGAGAGTCGCACGCCGACGACGCGGCCTTCTGCGGCGAGGATGTCCTCCACCGGGCAGTCGAGGCGCACCTGCACCCCGCACTCCCTGACCCAGTCGGCGAGGACCCGCACCACGTCGAGCGCGCGACCCGAGAGGGGGAAGATGCGGCCGCCGCGTTCCACCACCAGGGGCAGGCCGCGCTCCTCGAGAAAGGCGGTCAGCTGCGGGGTGAAAAACCGCTGGAAGCACTGGCGCAGGAAGCGGCCGTTTTTCCCGAAGCGGGAAAGGAATTCCGTTAGCGGCGCGGTGTTGCCGAGGTTGCAGCGGCCCTTGCCGCTGATGCCGATCTTGCGGCCGGTGCGCTCCATCTTCTCCAGCAGCAGCACTTCGCCACCCAGGGAGGCGGCGCGACCGGCCGCCATCAATCCGGCGGCGCCGCCGCCGACGACTATGATTCGTCTCTTGATCATGGTTCGCTCCGGTTGCAATCGCGGCGAGAGTGTTTACCTGTAGGCAAAATCCGGCGGCCATGCCGCCAACCGCCCGCGTCCGCCCTGTGGCGTGCGGGCCTGTATGCCCGCCGGCCGCGGGCGCAACGCAACCATCCGGAATCGCCGGAAACAGGAGTGATATGACACAGGTACGAAAAGGCGACAGCGTCAAGGTGCATTATACCGGAACCCTGGCCGATGGCACGGTCTTCGACAGCTCCGTGGGGCGCGAGCCGCTGGCGGTGACCGTTGGCAGCGGCCAGGTCATCGCCGGCTTCGACGAGGCCCTGCTGGGCATGACGGTCGGCGAGAAGAAGACGGTGCTGATCCCCGTCGACAAGGCCTACGGCGCACGAAACGAGGAGATGGTCATGGAGGTGCCCATCGAGCAGGTGCCCCCCGACCTCGACGCCGAGGTCGGCACCCGCCTCGAGTTGGGGGGGATGAACGGCGAGCTGATTCGCGTCGTCGTCTCCGCCATCAGCAAGACCCACATCACCCTCGACGCCAATCCGCCGCTGGCCGGCAAGGATCTCACCTTCACCATCGAAGTGCTCGACTGCACCACGCCCTGAGCGTCCCTCTCTCGTCCCGCGGGCGTCTTTATCAGCGCCCGCCGCGGAAGACATGGCCATAGGCCTGCACGGTGGCGGCGGCGATCTGGCGCCAGTCGAAGCGCTCCTCCACCATGCGCCGCGATCTCGCCCCCATGGCCTGGAGGTCGCAACCGAGGAGCAGGGCGATCTTCTCCGCCAGATCCTCGGGGTCGGCGGGGCGGCAGAGCAGGCCATTGTCGCCGTCCTGGATGAGCTCGGGGATGCCGCCGACGCTGGTGCCGACCAGCGGCAGGCCGGCGGCCATGGCCTCGAGGCCGCTGATGCTGGTGGCCTCCATCAGCGAGGGGAGGATGGAGAAGTCGGCGGCGCCGTAATAGGCGATGATTTCCTCATGCCGCTTGTTGCCGAGGAAGAGGGCACGGTCGCCGATATGGCGGCGGAACTCCGCTTCCACCGCCGCCCGCTCCGGACCGTCGCCGATCACCAGCAGGCGCAGCCGCCGGTCTTCCAGGAAACGGCAGGCCCGCGCCAGATAGATGACCCCGTTCTTGTCCACCAGCCGTCGCGTGACGATGGCCACCTTGTCCTCTTCTCCATAGCCCAGCCTGCTCCGCAGTGCCTGGCGCTGTCCTTCGTCGCGCACGAAGGCGTCGGCATCGACGCCGTTGGGGATGAACTCGCGCCGGGCGCGGATGGCAAAGGGCACCTCGAGCAGCTCGCGGCTTGGGGCGAGGAAGAGGTCGACCTTGGCGAAGTGGCGCTTCAGCATCCACATGCGCCGCCAGCCGCCCTTGGCGATGCGCTTGAGATAGCCCGAGGTATGGTTGGTGTAGACCAGGGGCAGGTGCGTGATATCGTACCACTCCAGCGGGCCCATGCCGTGGATGTGGACGAGGTCGGGGGCCACCCGCGGCAGGAGCTTTTTCACCGCGGCACGCAGCTGCAGCCCGTAGAGGGGCGCGGCGAAGCGCAGGGCCACGCGGTGCACCTCCCAGCCCGGCTCGCGCAGCAGGGCGTCCTCGCCCCTTCGTCTCCGGGCGACCACGGTGACCTTGTGGCCGGCCCCGCTGAAGGCCTTGGCCAGCTCGCGGACATGGGCCGAGATGCCCCCCGGGGTGGGCGGGTAGTCGAAGGTGAGGAGGAGGATGTTCATGCGTTGTCCGGGTGGAGGCGAAAGGCGGTGAGGTGGCCGGGGGCCTTGTCGCGCACCGCCCGCACGGTGAAGCCGAGGGACTCGAATTCCTCCCGGCGCCAGAAGGAGAGGTGCTCCTCGTAGGGGTTGCCGTAGGCCTGGCCCTGCTCTTCCTCGCCGTCTGGGCAGCCGAGGATGGTGATGAGGCGGCTGTGTGCGAGCAGCTGCGGCAGGCAGGCGAGGAAGTCTTCGCGCCGCAGGTGCTCCGGGCCGTGCCAGTGGAGGATGACGTCGAAGGTGCGTTGATAGAGGCGTCCCAGGTCGAGGAGGTTGCCGCAGGTGATACGGTGGTGGTCGGCGGCCGGGGCGTGGGCGAGGAAGTTGTCGACATTGGGGCGGTAGACCTCGAGGATGTGCCAGTCGATGTCGTTGGCGCGGCAGATGTCGATCCACCAGCGGTTCCGCACGTCCTGATAGTCATGGAAGCCGATGTTGAGAAAGCTCTGTGGCTGCCGCCGCCGGGCGACTTCGCGGAGCAGTTCGACGACGGTCAGCTCGCGCCGCGTGTAGCCGCGTCCGGTCTTCTTCACCTTGCTCCAGTCATGCCAGCGGAAGGGGATTTTCACGGGGATGTCCTGTCGGTTGAGTTGTTTGTCGCTTCGCTCATGGCGAAGGGTAGACCTCGTCCGCCCACTGGTAGCTGTCGCTGGCGGGAAGCGCGAAGACCGTCTCCAGCATAAAGCGGCAGACCCGCTCCACGCCGCACACCCGGTGGGCCTGCAGGCGACCGGCCCGGGCGATGGCCCGGCGCTGGTCCTCGTGGCGGTGGAAGTGGGCGAGTTTGTCGAGGAGGTCGTCAAGGCCGTCGAAGTGTACCAGGTGCTCCTCGCCAAAGAGTCTGTCGAGGCCCGGCACCCGCGGCGAGAAGGTGAGCAGCCCGTTGCCGAGGAGCTGCGCCAGGCGGTCGGAGGAGTAAAGGAAGACGTCGTTGCGGCGGCTGATGTTGAGGGCCATGCGCGAGCGGCCGAGAGCCTCGAGGTAGTCGGCTCCGGTGAGCGGCGCGTTGCCGAGGCAGCCACGGAAGCTGCAGCGCATCATCGCCCCGGCCCGTCTGGCCAGGGTCTCCATGAAGCGCTGGCGTTCGGGGTCGTTGGCGTCGCGGCCACAGAAGATGAAGTCGTGGTCGTAGTCGCCGCTCTCGTCGGCCCGCAGGCATTCCACCGAGGGGTCCACCGGGTTGGGGAAGTAGGCGGCGCGGCAGCCATCCCCGGCCAGCTCGGCGAGGAGCTCGCCGCCGGTGGTGGCGAAGATGACGTCGAGGTGGGGTCGGCGCGCGAAGAGGTGGCTCGTCTTGTGGCGGTGGAAGAGGGCGTCGACATACCATAGGGCGATCTTCATCCCCGGATGCTCGCGGCGCACCTCGGCCAGCGTCTCCGCCTCGATGAGCTCGCTGTGGCCGAGCAGCAGCAGCTGCGGCCTGAAGCGGCGACAGGCGAGCTTGAGCTTTTTGGCCAGGCCCCCCCTGCCGAAGCGGGTGGTGCGCAGGGGCGACTCGTTGCGGCAGACGTCGCGGTAGCTGAAATCATAGACCAGGTGGCCGCAGCGGATGAGGCCGTTGCTGAGCTTGCGGTCGGTGGCGTAGAGGTCGGCCCCGTATTTGCGCAGGTTGAAGTTGGCGACGTGGAGGATGCGCATCCCTTGCCCCCTCAGCGCAAAGCCTTGGCTGGCCGCCCGGCGAGATAGCCCTTGACCACGCCGCTGGCGAGGATCAGGGCACAGCCGCAGAGCTGCAGGGTGTTGAGCTTCTCGGCGAAGAGCACCCAGCCGAGGAAGACGACGAAGATCGGCTCGAGGTAGGCGAGGGTGCCGAAGGTCGCCGCCGGCAGTTTGTCGAGGGCCACCACCGCCAGGTAGATGGCGAGGAAACCGGGGAAGAAGCCGGCTCCGGCCAGCCACAGCCAGTTGCTGGCGCTGATCGGCACAACGTCGCTGGCCAGCAGCGGCACCATGCACAGGGCCCCGGCGGTCAGCTGATAGAAAGTGCGGTTATAGCAATCGATGGCGCTGTCGATGGTGCGGTTGATGAGGATGAAGGCGGCATAGCAGGCCAGACCGGCCACGGCGAACATGAGGCCCTTGCCGTGTTCAGCGCCGCCCGAGAAATCGACACGGAACTCCATCATCATGGCGAAGCCGAGCAGGGCGGTGCCGATGAGGAGCGCCCCGGAGAGGGTCAGGCGCTCCCCGAGGAAGAAGTGGGCCACCACAGCCGCCGCCAGCGGCGCCAGGTAGAGCAGCATGATGGCGTTGGCCATGGTGGTCAGGTTCATCGCCTCGATATAGAAGACGATGAAGCCGGCGAGCATCAGGCCGTTGAGGAGGATCGGCCAGGTGGGGCGCCGCCGCAGAAGGTGGAGGCGGCCGCTGGCGAGGAGGAAGAGGGATAGGAAGCCGGCCCCGAAGAACAGGCGGAAGAAGGTGATGACCTCCGGCGGCAGCCCGGTTTTGCGGGAGAAGACGCCGATGGTCCCCATGAAGAGGGCCGCCAGTACGGCGGAGAGGATGCCTGCCACGTTCATCGCTGCGCGGGGGGTTGAAGGGGGCCGGGTTGGCGGAGGTGTCGCGGCCGGGGTTGGAAAAGGGCTAGAGTACCGCCGCCGCCACCACTTTGCATCCCTTTTTTAGTGCTTCCCGCCAGCACAGGCGGCGAAGAAGGGGGCGTGGTTGGAGGTGAACAGGGCGGGGTCGCGGCGGAGGATGGCGGCGATCGGTGGCGAGCGTTTGAAGACCGTGTCGAGGTAGCGCCGCACCTCGCCCCGCTCCCAGCCGAGGGGGTGGCGGAAGTCGTGGTAGAGGGAGAGGTCGCCGGGGTAGAAGGAGGTCAGCGGCAGGTCGCCGCCCAGGTCGCTGCCCAGCGGCAGGTTGAAGATGGCCAGGTTGAGAAAGCCGATCGCCTCGTGGTGGGTCTCGACGAAGCGTCGCGTCTCTTCGGCGCGGTCGCGGTCTTCGGCGGGGGTGCCGAAGAGCAGGTAGACATAGCTGGCGATGCCCGCCAGGGCCATCTGGTCCAGGATGTTGGCGGCCCGCTGCAGCTCGGTGCCCTTGTGCATGGCGTCCAGCACCGTCTGGCTGCCGGACTCGAGGCCGACCTTGAGCATGATGCAGCCGGAGCGGCGCAGGGCCTGGCAGAAGTCCCGGTCTTCCAGCTGCCGCTCGAGGCGGACGAAGCCGTACCAGGGGGCGCCGGGCGGGCGCTCGATCAGGGCGCGCATCATGGCCGGGCTGAGGCTGTTGTCGAGGAGGTGGATGAGGGATGGTCGATATCTGGCGCTGAGGCGCGCGAGGTCGGCGGCGGCCCGTTGCGCCGGCAGGGGGCGGTAGCGGTTGTCCTCGCTGGTCTCCGGGCAGAAGAGGCATTTCTTCCAGTAGCAGCCCGAGGAGGCGGCGTAGGGGAGGATGAAGCCGGGGGCGAGATAGGGCCGGGGCTGCAGGTCGCTGAAATCGGGGGAATGGACCTCGCCCCGCGGGGCGACGCCGAGCAGTCGCAGCAGTGGTTCTTCCCCCGGCCCGGCGACGAGGTGGTCGACCAGCCCGGAAAAGAGCCGCTCCCGTCCCGGGCGGCCCAGCCAGGTGGTCACCAGGCCGCCGCCGAGGACGATGCGGCGCCACGGGTGGTGGGCCCGCAGGTAGCCGATAAGGGCGAAGGCACAGAGGGCCTGGCTGAGATAGCACAGTGAGATGCCGACCAGCGGGTCGTCGTCCTTTTGGCAGAGTTCGTCGAGACGGCGGCTGAAGAGGGGGAAGAAGGGGTTGTCGCGGTAGTTCGCTGCCGCCCGCTCGAGGTCGGCGACAAGCAGCGGCGACAGCTGCGGGTGATGGTAATCGGCCAGTGACAGCTGCACTCCGGCGTTTCGCCCGGCCACGGCGACGAGGCGGTTGAGGTCGGCCACCGCGCGGCCGTAGCGGGCAAAGCTGGTGTAGCCGGTGGGGCTGGTCAGTAGCGCGAGGTTGTCGTCCCGCCCCTTGACGGCGCGCCGCGTCCAGGTGTCGTCGGCCTGCGACGGTTGGCCCAGGAGGAAGTGAAGCCCCTCGAGGTTGAGATCGCAGGGGGTGCAGGTCGCCCCGTGAGCGCGCAGCGCGCCGGCGATAAGGGTCAGGGCGGCCGGAGGCTCGCAGGCTTTGGTGAGCGGCGGATAGAGCAGCAGCATCGGATTTTCGCCACGGCGGGTGCGTTTATCTCTGGTAAGTGGCCCGAGGTGTACTATAATAACGGGCAGAAATGGCAAGCGATGTAATACAAGACTTTCGTAAAAAAAACAGCAAAGGAGACAACGACAAGTATGAAGACCTTATGGAAAAGACTGGCGCCGGTACTGCTGGTGCTCTTCGCCCTGGCCGCAGTCGATGGCGCCCTGTTCACCGATGACGCCGATGCCCGCTCCAAGGCGGGTGGCAAATCATTTTCCTCCAGCCCGAGCAAGGCCCCGGCGAGCAGCCCGGCGGCGCCGATGAATCAAGCCAAGCCCAACACCGGCAGCAGCTTCAGCCGTGGCCTGATGGGCGGCCTGCTCGGTGGCGCCATCGGCGGCCTGCTCTTCGGCTCGATGTTCGGGGCCGGCGGTTCGGGTATGGGCATCCTGCCGCTGCTGCTCCTCGGCGGCATCGCCTTTTTCCTCTACAAGAGGTTTGCCAAGGCCAGGCAAGGAGGTGGCTACAGCGCCCCCAGCCAGTACTCGGCCCCCGCCCCTCCTCCCCCCGGCGCTTTCGGCGGAACAACCATGCCGCCGCCGGTGCCGCCGGTGATCGGCGGCAACCTGGTCGAGGATGGCATCGCCGAGATCAGACGCTATGACCGGGATTTCGACCCGACCCACTTCACCGAAGTGGCCTCCGACGTCTTCTTCCAGGTTCAGGCCGGGTGGATGCGGCGCGACCTCGGCTCCTATCGCCACCTGCTCGGCGACCAGCTGGCCAGCGAATACGAGGGCCATCTCGCCGAGCTGCGCGCCAAAGGCCATATCAACAAGCTCGAGTCGATCGCCGTGCGCGAGGCGAAAATCGTCCAGGCCGGCAGCGACGGCCGCGAAGATTTCGTCACCGTGCTCTTCTCCGCCAACCTCCTCGATTACACCGTTGACGACAAGAGCGGCGAGCTCGTCTCCGGCAGCATGACCGTGCCGGTCAAGTTCCATGAGGAGTGGACCTGGGCTCGCCCGGTGGGCACTCAGAACTGGAGACTGGAAGGGATCAAGGAGAGCTGAGCCCCCCGCCCGACACCATCCCCCCGGCGGCCCGCCTCAGGGCTGCCGGCGGGGTTTTTTATTTTCCCCCGTGAACACCCATGGTCGATGTCAGTCAATTACGCCGCGAGTATCTGCGGGGCGGTCTGTCCCGGGCCGACCTGCATGCCGACCCTTTGCATCAGTTTACCACCTGGTTCGAGCAGGCGCGGACAGCGGAGCAGGCCGACCCGACGGCGATGGTCCTCGCCACCGTCGGCAGCGATGGCCGCCCCAGCCAGCGCACCGTGCTGCTCAAGTACTACGACAGCAGCGGTTTCGTCTTCTTCACCAATTTCGAGAGCCGCAAGGCCTTGGAGATCGCCGGCAACCCGCAGGTGAGCCTGCTCTTCGTCTGGCTGCAGCTCGAGCGGCAGGTGATAATCGGCGGCCGCGCGGCGCGGATCTCCATGGCCGAGTCGGCCAAGTACTTCATGTCGCGGCCCAAGGACAGCCAGATGGCGGCCTGGGTGTCGAGCCAGAGCCACCCCTTGTCGTCGAAGAAAGTCTTGCTGCAGAAATTTTTCGAGATGAAGAGCAAGATCGGCGAGGGCAAGGTGCCCCTGCCCTCCTTCTGGGGCGGCTATCGCGTCGTGCCCGAAGAGATCGAGTTCTGGCAGGGCGGGGCGGACCGTCTCCACGACCGCTTTCTCTATCGGCGCGAAGGGGATGGCTGGAACATCGCCCGCCTCGCGCCCTGATCCGCCCCTCTGAGGCTTGCCGCCTGATCAGCTCCCGGCATCGGGGCGCTCAGCCGGCCCCAGCCGGCCCCCCGCTACCGGCCCCTCACCCCTTGACCACCGCCAGGGGGTGGAGGGCGGTGACGATGGTCACCAGGTCCTTCTGGTTGGCCATGACCTCGTCGATATCCTTATAGGCCCCGGCCGCCTCCTCGAGATCCTTGCGGTGGCGGATGGCGTGGAGGATGCCCCGCTCCTCGAGACGGGCGATCTCCGCGCGCAGGTCGAGCTGTCGCTGGGCCTGCTTCCTGCCCAGCCGCCGCCCCGCCCCGTGGGAACAGGAAGAAAAGCTCTCGGCGTTGCCGAGGCCGCGCACCACGTAACTGTGGCTGCCTTGGGAGCCGGGGATGAGACCGATCTCCCCAGCCGCCGCCCGTGTCGCCCCCTTGCGGTGCACCACCACCGGGCGGCCGAAATGCTCCTCGACGGCCGCGTAGTTATGGGCCACATCGTAGAAGAGGGGGAACTCCACTCCCGGCTGAAGGTCGGCAAGCAGTTCCTGCACCCTGTCCATCATTGCCCGCCGGTTGGCGGCGGCAAAACGCACGCAGTAACCCATCTCGCGCAGATAGCTGCGTCCCTCGCCGCTGTCCACCCTCAGGTAATCGAGCTGCCAGGAGAGCGGGAAGAGCTTGTGCCTGGCGGTGACCTGGGCGGCGACGCGATTGTAGTGGTTGGCCACCCGATAGCCGAGGTTTCTGCTGCCGGAGTGGATCATCAGCCACAGGAAGCCGTCGTCGCCGCGCTGCACCTCGATGAAGTGGTTGCCGCCGCCGAGGGTGCCGAGCTGCAGACGGCCGCTTTCGTACTCGGCCTCGACCACCGTGAGTTCCCCGGCGCCGTCGCCCTGGTCGATGTCCGGCATGAGGTTGTGCGGCTGCGGTTTCTTGTGGTGCTGGAAGCCCAGGGGGATATGGCGCCGCACCTCGCCGAGAAGCCGCTTCAGACTGGCGTTGTCGAGGGCGTTGAGGCTGGTCCGGCAGGCAGCGACGCCGCAGCCGATATCGACGCCGACGGCGTTGGGAATGACCGCCTCCACCGCCGCCGCCACCCCGCCGATGGGCATGCCGTAGCCGACATGGGCATCGGGCATGATCGCCACATGGTGGAAGATGCAGGGCAGGTTGGCGAGGTTCTTCGCCTGTTGCAGGGTGTCGGCGTCGATGTTGGCAAGCCATAGCCTGATGGGCAGCTTCTCTGAGGTGAGGGTTCGTTGCATGGGTTCCACGCTGGGCTGAGAAGAGGGGAGCCAGGGACCGGCAGGCGGTGTCCGCGCCGGCGGGACTACTTTCCCTCATTGTATTGACCATTGCCCGGCGCGGCAAGGGAGGGGCCATATCTCGCCCCTGCCTGCGGCGCCGGCCGCTAGAGGAGCTTGAGGTAGGCCAGGGCGAGCAGGACCAGCAGCAGGGCGGGCAGCACGAAGGCCAGCCGCTGCCGTCCTCTGCCCACCAGGCGGCGGGCGATGCGGCTGGTGGCATAGAGCGAGGCGAGGAGGCCGCCGGTGACGGTGAGGAACTGCAGGGCGTAGGTGGTGTCGGCGGAGAGCAGCGGGGTCGGCGACGAGGGCCACGCCGTGCCGCCGAACAGGGCGAGGAGGTTGGCGGGCAGCAGCCAGATGCCATGCACGAAGATGGCCAGATGCGCCGCCATGTAGGCGCCGAGCACCAGGGGGATCATGCCGTAGCCGAGCAGCGAGGCCGCATTGCGCCATCCGCCGGCCCTTCTGCCGATCAGGCCGCATACCAGCCGGTAGCCGCCGAGAAAAAAGACGAGCAGGGCCAGGAAGAGGGCCGCCGAGACCAGCGGCAGGCTGTCGGGCAGGCCGGCCGCCCTGGCCATGCTTTGCAGGCGGGGAAGAAAACCCTCGTCCTGCTGCGCCAGCACGAAGGGGAAGACGATCGCCGCCAGGCAGACGACGAGGACGCTGTCGGCCAGGCGCGGTGACTGCTGGTTCCACAGCTCCTGGGGGGCGAGGCGCAGGTTGAGGTGGATGGAGTCGAAGCGGCAGGCCTTGATGCACTGGCCGCAGAGGATGCAGTCGCGGTTGTTGTCGACGAGGAAGGGGTGGCGGAACATCGGGCAGCCGTTGTGGTCCTCGTCGCCGTGGTAGCAGAGGTGAGTGGTGCAGCGGTTGGCGCACATCTGGCTGTTGGCGCGCAGCTCGATCACCGCCGGCATGGAAAAGAGGGCGTTGATCGCCCCCAGCGGGCAGAGGTAGCGGCACCACACGCGGCGTTGGAAGAACATGCTGAAGAACAGCGAGCCGAGGGTGATGGCGAGGACGATGCCCGCGGTCAGCTGCGGCGACTGCGCGGCGTTCCAGGTGGTCTCGATCCAGAAAAGGAGGATGCAGAAGGCCGCCATGATCCATCCCGAGTGGCGGCGGATGAACTGCGGCGTCGGCCGCTGCGGCTTGAGCGCCAGCTGCGCCAGCCAGCCCGGGGCGGCCAGGCCGCAGACGCTGCACCAGGTGCGGGCGAGGAAGAAGAAGGAGAAGACCAGCAGTGGCCAGCCGACCACCCAGCTGAGGGTGAGGCCGATATTGTCCTCCGGCCGTTGCGGGCCGAGGAGCAGGAGGGCGACGACGAGAAAGAAGAACAGGCCGACCACGAGGCGCGGCACCAGGGGGAAGAGGCGGCTGGAGAGAAAGCGGCGCAGGGCGGGGAGCTGCAGCAGGTTGAACTCCCACTTGCCCTCGACCTTGGGCAGGCCGAGAATGAGCTGCGGGTCGAGCGGCTGGTGCGGGCGGGCGAGCAGCACGAGGCGCTGCATCACCCCGCTCAGCTCGGCGAGGTTGCCGGGCCAGTGATAGTTGATCAGCCGGCCGAGGGTCTGGTCGTCGACCATGCCGAGCTCTTTGCCATACTGCTGGCAATAGCGCCGCAGGTAGTAGTGGACCAGCCTGGGGATGTCGCGGCGGTGGTCGCGCAGGGGGGCGGCGCGGAAATGATGAGTGGCGAAGAGGGCGTAGAGGGCGGGCAGCAGCCGCTGGTGGCCGTCCTCGTCGCCGGGCCGGTCGGTGCAGACGAGGATGAGCCGGCAGCGGGGCCTCTCGCCGGGGCGCTGCAGATACTGCACCAGCTGCCGCTGGCGGTCCGGCTCGAGGTATTCGGCATTATAGAGGATCAGGGTGCCCGTGGCGAGGCGGCCGAGGAGGCCGCTGTCGTCGCCGGCGTAGGGCAGGGCCGGGTCGTCCCCGCCGCGACCGAAGAGTTCCTCCTCGAGAAGGCTCGGGTCGACCGCGCGGACGTCCAGTTCCTCGCAGGGCCCGTGGCGGCCGGGGCTGTGGTGGTGGATCTCGGCGGCGATGAGGCGCCGCCCGGTGCCCCTCTCGCCGCTGAGCAGCAGCGGGTGGCGGTCGACGCTGAAGCGCTCCACCGCCCTGGCGATCTGCCGGGCGATGGTCGATTCGGCGAAGCGCAGGCCGCGGTCGGCGCCGGTGGCCATGCCCGGGGGGGCGAAGGCGGTGTCGAGAAAGGAGCGGTCGAGATAGCGCGGCGAGAGGCTGGCCGGCCCCATGGCCTTGCCGAGGGCGGCGGAGTGCCCGGCATGGCTGCGGCGCAGGCGCCGTGCCAGGCCGTGGAGCAGCCGTCTGGCGATGGTCGGTTCGTCGAGGAAGAGTCTGTGGAAGAGCTCGTCCTCGTAGGCGAGCACGACGACTTCGGTCAGTGCCCGGGCGTTCTCGCCGCTGTCCTTGCCGGTGAGCAGCCTGGTTTCACCTAAGTGATCGCCCGGGCCGAGGTGGCCGATGAGGTGCTCGCCGCCGCCACGCAGGGGCAGGGTCCGCTCGATCTCCCCGGAAACGACGAGGAAGAAGCCGGCGGAATGCTGCCCCTGGCGCTGCAGGTAGTCGCCCTGGACGAAGCTCAGCCGCTGGCCGCGGTCGAGGATCGCGGATACCAGGGCGTTGTCCAGGCCGTCGAGCAGACTGGCGCCGGGGGTGCTTCCTGCGGCCTCTGTGCGTTCCACGGCTGCGGTCATCGGCGTTCGCGGTTCGAGGTTGGGGCGGGGGCGGGAGCCAGGAGGGCGGCGCCACCCGTCTTCCCATCCTACCGTTACCGCCATGGCCCTGGCAACCCTTTTCCGGGGAGATCGAGCCGGGCGGCTCGTGCTGGCCGCAGTCGGGGACGGCCCGTGCTCACCGTCCTTCGACGACGAGGTTGAGGCGCCGCAGGGTCTTGCTGTTCGCTGCCTGGCGGAGGAGATGGTCGAGGAAGAGGCGTTCGCGCAGGGAGGGGACCTTGCCGGCCAACTGCACCATGGAGATGCGGTTCTTGGCCTGCGCCGCCTGCGGCCGCATGACGACGAGGCGTCCGGCGGCGATGTCCTCCCAGACGAGATGGCTGACGACGATGCCCAGGCCGAGGTGGTGCTTGACCGCGCTGACCACCGCCTGGTGGCTGGAGACGGTGAGGATGATGTCGAGGCCGGGCGGCAGGCGCTGGAAGTGGTGCAGGAACCAGTTGTTGAGGGCATGGGCGTCACGCTGCTGGGCGATGAAGTGCTGCGCGGCGAGAGTCGCGTAGGCGCCATCATCGAGGGCGCGCTGCTCCTTGTAGTGCCGCGAGCAGGCCAGCACCACCTCCTCCTCGAGGACGGCGCGGGCGCTGCAGCCGGCAAAAGAGACCTGCTGCTCGCGGGTCGGGAAGGTGTCGATGAAGGCGAAGTCGAGCTCGCCGCGCTCGACCATGGCCAGCAGTGCCGCCGGGCGGCCCAGCTCGAGGTCGAAGGTGACCCGGGCGTGGTCGGCGCGGAAGGTGGCGATGACGTGGGGCAGATAGGTGGAGCCGAATTCCACCGGGGCGCCGAAGCGGATCAGCCCGGCGGGCTCGCTGCGCCCCTCCTCGAAGCGGTCGAGGCCGCGGCGCAGGTCGGTGAACAGCGGCTGCACCACGGAAAAGAGTTCGCGTCCGGCGGGCGTCGGCGTCAGCTTGCGGTGCAGGCGCACGAACAGCGGCGCCCTCAGCTCCGCTTCGAGCCGCTTGAGCTGCTGGCTGACCGCGGAGGGCGTCAGGCAGAGGCTGGTGGCGGCGGCGGTGACGCTTGCCTGCTGGAAGACCTGGTAGAAGAGGTGGAGACGGTTGAGGTCGGGTAGCATTAGCGGAGCTTAACCTGAAATGGAGATAATGTAAATTTACGAAAGGCAAAGGTCGGGATATATACGAACGAACGAAGAATTGTCACGGTGCGGCGCGCCGGCAGGGGTGGCGTCGTGTTGCCGTGGCAGGAGGGGAGGACGCCATGAGCAGACAGGGAGAGGGCCAGGCCGTGCCCGTACAGCTTTCCATCGATTTTCCGGCCATCACCGGGCTGTTCAGGGCGGCACAGCAGGTCGGCCGAGACACCCTCTTCGAGCACGAGACCTATCAGCTGCTCCATAAGAGCGGCGCCGAGACCCCGCCGCGCACCAGCTTCCTCGCCAAGGGCAGCCGCCTCGGCGACGAGGAGCTGCTCGCCATGCCGGGGACGAGGGTGGTGCTGAAGATCGTCTCGCCGACTATCGTCCACAAGACCGAGGTCGGCGGGGTCAGGGTGGTGGAGAAGTCGGTGGAGAAGATCCGTTCCGCCTGGCGGCGCATGCTCTACGAGGTGCCGGAGAACTACGTCCGCCTGCTCGAGCGGGACCCGGGCCACGGCCCGGAACGCTATCGCGGCCTCTCCGGCGAGACCCTGGTGCAGGCGGTCTCGCGCGATATCGAAGGGGTGCTGCTGGTGCAGTACATGCCCCCCGACTCCGAGGCCTTCGGCAACGAGATGATCGTCGGCATCCGCAACACCCGCGAGTTCGGCATGATCATCAGCGCCGGCCTCGGCGGCACCGATACCGAGCTCTACGCCGAGCGCTTCCGCAAGGGCCAGGCCATCGTCGCCGCCGCCACCGCCCTCATCGGCGGCTGGGAGTTCTTCCAGCTCTTTCGCCGCACCATCTCCTACCGCAAGCTCGCCGGGCTGACCCGGGGCCAGCGGCGCATCGTCACCGACGAGCAGATCGTCGAGTGCTTCTCGTCGATGATCGCGCTCGCCAACCACTACTCGCCGATCAACCCCGAGGCGCCCTTCGTCATCGAGGAGCTGGAGATCAACCCCTTCGCCTTCACCGACTTCCTCATGGTGCCGCTGGACGGCATGTGC
This sequence comes from Desulforhopalus sp., assembly GCA_024710585.1. Classification (GTDB taxonomy): domain Bacteria; phylum Desulfobacterota; class Desulfobulbia; order Desulfobulbales; family Desulfocapsaceae; genus Desulforhopalus_A. Next base: position 7,328 of record JANJUM010000044.1, on the reverse strand, counting down.
CGCTTCGGCCCGCCCCGCCAGGCCCCCACGGCCAGGCCCTTCATCAAGATCGGCAAGCTGCTCAAGCCGCAGACCATCGGCATCGTCGGCGTCTCCACGACCAGGGCCAACTTCGGGCGGGTGATCCTCGACAACATCCTCGCCGCCGGCTTCTCCCGGGACCATCTCCGCCTCATCAAGCCGGGCCTCGAGCGCTTCGAGGGCATCCCCTGCGTCCCCGACCTCGCCGCGCTGGACTGCCGGCTCGACCTCTTCGTCGTCGCCGTCTCCTCGGCCCAGGTGGGGGAGATCGTCGACGAGGTGTTGCTGCGCAACTGCGCCGAGTCGGTGATGCTCATCGCCGGCGGCATGGGCGAGACCGGCGACAGCGTCGGCCGCGCCGCGGAGTTGATGGAGAAGATCCGCGCCGCCCACGGCCGTGACGATGGCGGACCGGTGTTCCTCGGCGGCAACTGCCTCGGCGTGGTCTCCCACCCCGGCGGCTACGACACCCTCTTCATCCCCGAGGACAAGCTGCCCAAGTCGCGCGGGCAGCGGCGCCGCAACACCGCTTTCGTCAGCCAGTCGGGGGCCTTCATGATCACCCGGCTGAGCAAGCTGCCGGAGATCGACCCGGCCTATATGATCTCGGTGGGCAACCAGAACGACCTCACTTTGGGCGACGTGCTTTCCTATCTCAAGGACGACAGCGAGATCGAGGTCATCGGCGTCTATGCCGAGGGTTTCCAGGACCTCGACGGCCTGAGCTTCGCCACCGCAGTGCGGCAGGCGGTGCGCGCCGGCAAGGAGGTGATCTTCTACAAGGCCGGGCGCACCCCGGAGGGCAAGACCGCCACCTCCGGCCATACCGCCTCGCTGGCCGGCGACTATATGGTCTGCGCCAGCTGCGTCCGCCAGGCCGGCGGCATGGTCACCGAGACCTTCTCCGAGTTCGAGAACCTGCTGCTGCTGGCGCAGCGGCTGCACGGCAAGCAGATCCTCGGCAACCGGCTGGCGGCGGTCAGCGGCGCCGGCTTCGAAGCGGTGGGCATGGCCGACAACATCCAGTCCGACGACTTCCGCATGAACCTTGCCTCCTTCGGCGCGGCGACGGTGGACCGTGTGCGCGGCGCCTTGCGCGACAAGGGCCTGGACAGCCTGGTGGAGGTCAAGAACCCGCTCGACATCAACCCCGGCGCAGACGACGAGGTCCATGTGCGGGTGGTCGAGGCGCTCTGCGGCGATGCCAACGTCGACGCGGTGGTGGTCGGCCTCGACCCCTTGTCGCCGGCCATGCGCACCCTGGGCGACGGCTCTTCCGAGCGCTACGCCCTGAGCGACCCGGCGAGCATCGCCAGGCGGTTGCCGCGGCTGGTGGCGGAACAGCACACCCCGGTGGTCGGGGTGGTCGACGGCGGCCGCCTCTACGACCCGCTGGTGGACGAGCTCACTCGCGGCGGCATGGCGGTGTTCCGTTCCTCGGACAGCGCCATCCGCACCCTGGCCCTCTATATCGAGGGGCGGCTCTATGCCGAGCAGCTGCGCCGGGGCGGCGGGGAGGTCATGGCTCTGCCAGTGTGAGGAAGGAGGCCCGCGGTGGCCAGGGCTAGGGCGATTTTTTCCCTGCTTTCGCCCGCCGCGGGTCGGTTTTCCATGGTATTCCCGGAAATCTTTGGCTACAACTGCGTTGATCGGGCGCTGACGCCACGCCGCCAATGGCTCAATTTTCAGGTCACCGCATGTCTCTCGCTGTCGATACCCTCGCCTTCGCCTACCCGGGGGCGGATGTGCCGCTGTTCTCCGGGGTCTCCTTTCGCCTCGCCGAGCCCGGCTTTCACTCCTTCTTTGGCCCCTCGGGGGTGGGCAAGACCACCCTGGCGAGGATCATCGCCGGCGATATCGCCGCCTTCAGCGGAGAAATCGATGCCGGCGATCTCGCCCGCTCCCTCTACTCCCACAACAAGGAGCGGCTGCCCGGCTGGTCGGGGGTGGCGCGCCATCTGGAGCGGGTCGTCACGCCGGCATTGCACGGCCGTATGGCGGAGCTCATAGCCATCTTCGGCCTGGGCGAGTGCATCGACTCCCGCTTCGACCAGCTGTCCATGGGGCAGCAGAACCGCGTCAACCTCATCCGCTACCTCCTCCAGGACTGCGACCTGCTGATCATGGACGAGAGCCTCGCCAACGTCGACGAGCGCACCCGGGAGAGGATCATCCTCGCCATCAAGGCGATGTTCCCGCAGCGCTATTTCATCTATATTTCCCATAATGTCGTCGAGGTCGCCAAGTTCTGCCAGGACATCCTCGTCTTCCGCGGGCGGGGCAAGCAGCCGCAGACGGCGCTGGTCAGGGGCTGCGACATGCGCCGCGAGGGAGATTTTTCCCGCGCCGCCCTCGACGCCACCCTGCTGGAGATCATGAATGCTGCCTAGACGCGTGCTCCAGTTCCTCATCATCTACTGCCTCTTTCTCGGCCTGCTGCTCGCCTTGAAGTACGGCCTGGCCCTCTCCGACTACGTCATCCCCGCGCCGTCGGGCATCTACCAGACGCTGCTCGCCGAATACCGCAACTACAGCTTGGCCACCCTGAACACCATGGCGGTGGCGGTCATCGGCCAGATCCTGGCGGTGCTCATGGCGCTCGGCATCGGCATCGCCGGCCGGCAGTCCACCTGGCTGGGCTCGTTCATCAAGGTCGCCGCCTACAACTTCCAGGCCTATCCCATCGTCGCGCTGGCGCCGATCCTCTTCATCCTCCTCGGCGACGGCTTTCTCACCCGGCTGCTCATCGCGGCGATGATCTGCTATTTCCCGGTGCTGCTTTCGGTGCTCGGCATCATGTCCAAGCCCATCGACGATATCGAGCACTTCTACCGCGCCACCGGGCGCATGCGCTGGCAGCTCGAGGTGAAGATCCGCACCTTCGAGAACCTCGGCCAGCTGACCACGGTCATTGCCGGCAGCGCCACCCTGGCCATGGCCGGGACCATCGTCGGCGAATTCATCGCCGCAAATGCCGGCATCGGCTATAGTATCCGCATCGCCCTTTACCAGAGCGATCTCGGTAAGATCCTCATCGCCCTCTTTCTCATCGGCATCACCATCGCCATCTATCAGGCCCTGCTCGAGTCGCTCGGCCTGGTGGTCAAGCGGGCCTGGACGGGTAGATGAGGCCCCTTGCGCGGCCGTGGCATCTGCCGCGGACAACCTCTGTAGCGGAGACCCTGCCATGAAACGAATCGCCAGGAAATTTCCTTTTTCCTTGATGGGCCTGCTGGCGCTGCTGGCCCTGACCGCAACCGTCGCCCAGGCGGCGGACAAGGCGGACAAGGCGGACAAGATCGCCTACCGCCTCAAGTGGCTGCGCAATGTCAGCGTCGTCGGCGCACTCTATGCGGAGGGCCGCGGGCTGTTCGAGCAGCAGGGGCTGGCGGTGGAGATCAAGGCCGGCGGGCCGGAGCGGGATGCCATTCGCGAGTTGGAACTCGGCTATGCCGACTTCGGCGAGGCCTCCGCCGACCAGGTGCTGCGGGCCCGCGCCAAGGGGGCGCCGGTGGTGGTCATCGCCCAGCTCTTCCAGATCAACCCCCTGCAGTGGATGTACCGCCCGGAGGACGTTACCATCAAAGGGCTGGCCGACCTGAGGGGCAAGTCCATCGGCGTGACCTTCGGCGGCAACGACGAGACGGTGATGCGCACCCTGCTGAGCGAGGCCGGCCTCGGCGACGGGGATGTGCGGCTCCATAGCGTCCGCTACGATTATACGCCGTTCTATCGGCGGCAAGTGCAGCTGTGGCCGGTCTACCGCAACGCCCAGGGGCCGATACTCGCCGCGCAGCTGGAGCGGGAGGGGGAGAAGGTGGCCTTTTTCAGTCCCGAGGAGTTCGGGGTGCGCTTCGTCGCCAACTGCGTCATCACCAGCGAGCGCACCCTGCGCGAGAGGCCCAAGCTGGCGGAACGCTTCCTCTCCGCCCTGCTCGCCGGCTGGCGGCAGGCCCTCGACCCGCAAAACGAGGAGGAGTCCCTTGCCATCCTCGAGAAGAACGACCTCGATACCCCGCGGCCGATCCTGCAGCAGCAGCTGCACATCACCCGTGGCCTGATCGCCCCATCGGCGACCCCGGCCATCGGCACTATCGATGTGGCCGGCTGGGAGCAGACCGAGCGCATCATGCGCGAGCAGAAGCAGCTGCCGCAGGCAATCGATGTGGCGGCTATCCTCCGCCCGTTGCCGCCGCTTGGCAACTGACGCCTTCGCCCGTCCACAAGCCGAGGCGAGCGTCCCTGCACCTTTGAAGGAATCGAGAATGTCGTTGTCGAACCTGATCTGATGGTTGACGATTTCTTCTGCTCAGTTCCTTGCGGTCGGCCGTGCTTGGTCCAGACCAGAATCACCACCTGAAAATTAAGCAATCCGACGGAAATGTATCTCGTCTCGCCATAATCCCTGCGGTCAGGCCTCACCTTTCGCCAAGGAGTCACTTTGCCTGCCTGCATGGTTGGCGCAGTGCCTCGACCAAAGAGGTTGCTGTTTCAAACAAAACTTCGACAGGTGGCATTTATGGGTATGCGCTGAGCGCTTCTCCGATGGCAGGGTATTCAAACACTTTGCCACCGTAGTAAGAAGTTGCATGGTGAATGGCATTGATCATCCCTTCTGAAAGCGAGGCAAACTCGAACAATTTGACTTCAATGGATTTTGTGAGAAGCGAATTGAGGTTGTGGGCGTAAGGGCCGTCTGCGAGTTCGACCATGGCGGCGCCACGGAGCGAAAGAAAGGCCTTGAGAACGAGTTCAATTGCATGACAAACAAGATACGGTCGAACGGGCTCGAAGGGCACCTTCGGCTTCGGAAGCGCTTGGGCGGCAGAGAGGTATGACTCGGCGTACATGTGCAAGCCAAGCGGCCCCATACGCTCAGTGATTCCGGCTATGGAAATTGTCTCGATCTCGGCGAAGCGCTTTGCGGCTGATGGTTTCCTCTTCTTCGGTGTGTGTGACATGGACAATTTGAGGGCCAAACGTAGAATTCAGGGGACCCGCGTTGTTTGCGGGTCCCCTTATTATCTTGTTTTCATAATCCATTTTGCTGTTTTTATTATATTATGCTTACTTCGAGAGCATCTATTCCATTTCTTTTTTAAGGCGAAAGAAATCTGCAAAATAATCGATATCAGGAAACTGCTCTGCCTCTTCTATTTCATTTTGATCTTTATGATACTTATTAAAATATTCTACTATATGGTACCCGCATTTATTTACATAGAAATGTATATTTCGTTTGTCGAAGTATGGAGTATGTGTTTCCCATATTTTAGTTTTTGGATGCAATGTTTCGATCGCATTCCAAATTGAAAAACCCACACCTTTGCTGTTTTTTCCTTTCTTTACATAAAGAAAATCAAGATGATTATGCTGTGTTTCGTCATCGATCAGAACGACGGCTCCGCCAACTAATTCTCCGTCAAGTAGAGCTTCATAAGCACAAGAACCTTTAACGGAAAGAGAACGGTCAATATCCTTTTCAGGAAGTATCTCTATGTCTATTTCATTAAACTCATCAACAGCACCTTGTTGAAATGCTTCCTGCATATCTTTCTTAAACTGACTTAAGTGTTTAGCGCTAAGTGGCAACAACTGAAAGCTCAAAAATTTTCCTCCCTATACAATAGATATTACGATCAATAAAGAAACTATGAAACATGGCAACTATGTATATATGAATCTATTCATTTGTAACATACGCAATTATGTAAACCACCGAACTGACACGAAAGCTGATTATTAATACAACTATTGCAGTTCAGTGATATCCTTCGAATGCTGAAAAATTGTGCTATTTAAATTAGTAAAAAACATTACTAATAATGTGAGTGTTGGTTATACTCAGCCGCGCGCGTAGTGTCGAGCTAATATTTTGCTCGCCGGACCCACGCGGTTTGCAGGGCCGGTGGAGCAAGTGGTTATCTGTTTATGTCTTTTTGAATGTTAGATTTTATAGCTATTTAGTATTGTTTTGAGGCCGCTCTTTTTCTTTGCGGATCACAAAGTGATAAAGATAGAGTTTTTCGACTTTCTCTCTTGCCCAAGGGGTTTTACGAAGGAACTTTAAACTAGTATTAAATGTTGGATTCACAGCAAACACTTTAATTTTTATTTTATCAGCGAGGTAGGGAAAACCGTAGTATTCCACTAAGTCTTCTAGCATATTTTTAAGCGTTACTCCGTGCAAGGGGTCTTTATCTTTGGAATCATAATTGTCTGTCATCGGCTCATTCTTTAAATGGTATGTATCGCACCTCAAGTGAGGTTAAATGGCATAGACCTGCACTTTTCTACCTCATAGAGGCGGGTTCACTTTTCAACTTAGTGTTCCATTATTCAACGTATGTTGTATAAGCCTTCTTGTCGATCAAGAAGTTCAAGCGCTGCTCAACATTCAGTTTGTACTCGAGGATTCTCTTCACACCCATCCTACGCACTTTTTCCATCCTGTGGTGGCCATCAATAAAATTGAATCTTCAGGGGCAATTTCTGCCAAATCCACCGGTTCGGTAAGCTCGACAGAATCCATGTGAGACCTGAATATTTTCCCGAATTATACTGTTATACAGAAAGATGACATCATTTCAGAGATCTTGCTCAAGGTCCCTCCAAGTCTCATGTTTCCAATCAATTTGTCCAGATCAATAGGAGATATGTTGACTATGGAAACGCGGCTTGTCCGCGTCCGGTGCAGCGGTTTGTTGAGCACATATTCTAGGGTCCGCAGATGATCCTCAACTTCCCGCCAACAGCGGCAACGTCCGTCATTGCTGCGTGCAATAGGCACGCCGCTTGAAGAGCTTCTGCGGGAGGAGTTCTCTTCGCCAGCTTCGTCTCGAACGTCTGCTTTGACAGGATCTGCCCAAGGAACAACCAGACCTCCTTCTGCACCAAAGGGTTGTTCACGGTCTCCTGTATCTTCTTCCATATTGCCGCGCTCGTGCCGGTCCCGCGGCGGATTCTCTCGTTCACGACCCCGATATCAGCTCTCCAAGGTTTGCTCCATCCGTTCGATCCGACGCGGGCTGGCCGCTCCTGGCTGAACATCGCGAGATAGCCAAGGTTTTTCATAGCTTGGGCGCACACATCGTGAAGTCCGCTAGCGGAGCAGCTGTGTTTCTGTGTGGATGCCTTCGCGTGGATCAACACCACACGGGGAGTCGCGGCAGAGGTGTCGCACAGGAAGAAGTCGGCTGCCTCCCGGCCCATATCGTCGCAAACGAGTATGTCGGGATCTCCGAAATGCTCGCCCAGCGTCGTCCCAGCGCCCAGGGAATCAATAATCCCAAAGAGCGAGTTGTGCT
>JANJUM010000244.1 GCA_024710585.1 Desulforhopalus sp. | reverse complement strand
GTGCTGTACTTCGTCCGTCTCCATGCCGATGCCCGTGACATCGCGCGGAGGATTGCCGAGAAGCGGGAAGAAATTCTGGAACGCCAGGTGCCCGCTTTCAAGTCAGGACCGGCCGTTGTCGTCGAGCCTGCGCCCGACCCGAAACGGGTGCGGCGTCGGGCAGACAAGACACTCGTCCGCGAGATGGTCGACAAGGACGATATCGACGGCCTGGTAGGCCTGTGTTTCGACGATAAGAAGACCCTTCGTCTGTTGCAGCGCCTGCTTTACGATCCGGAGGCCGTACGCCGTTGGCAGGTGGCCTGGGTTATCGGCCGAGTGGCGGCGCGTACCTCGACCCGTGAGCCGGGGCAAGTGTCCGAATTGTTGCACCGCCTCTTCGAGGCCTGCTCCGACTCGGCTGCGACTCCATGGGGGATGATCGAAACCATTGGCTGCGTGGTGTCGCTGCGCCCCGATATTTTCGGCGCCTTCACCCGCTACCTGCTCAACTATCTTCGCGAGCCGTCCACCTGCCACCTGGCGCTGTGGGCGCTGGCCGAGGTTGCCGAGCGGCGGCCTGATCTCATTCGCGATCTGCCTTTTTATAGCCTGTTCAACTACCTCAGGCACCCCGAAGGCGAGGTTCGCGGCCAGGCGGTGCGGCTGCTGGGGCGTATCAGGGCCGGCGAGGCGACGCTGCAATTGATGGAACTGAGTCGTGACACTGCAATGTTCACCTCGTTCCGCGAAGGGAATATGGTGTCGGCTACCGTTGCTGAAGCGGTGGCCGAAGCCTTGCAAGCTATCGAAAAAGGAGTGAGGAATGGGCAGTAAGCTGCAATCCCTTGACGCCATCAAGCCTCTTGCCGAGCAAGAGGAAAAAGACAGTGTCAGGAAAGAATATAAGGAAGGCGTCGAATTTCTCGCCCAGAAGGAGTTTGGGCAGGCGGCGGTGGCCTTGCACAACGCTTTGCTAGGCTTCGAGGAGCGCAACGATGAACACGGCATTGCCAATGCCTGCAATCAACTCGGCCACGCCTGCCTTGGCCGTGGGGATTTCGAGGGAGCGCTGAAACAGTATCGGCGCGTTTTCGAACTCTGCGACAAGGCCAACGACCGCATGAGCGTTGTTGCCGTCCTCAAGAAGATGGTCGAGGCGCAACGTGGCCTAAAACGACATGATGAGGCTCTCGCCAGCGCTTTCGCCATTCTCGATCACTATCAGGACAACCGTGATCCGCAGGGGACCGTCGACACCCTTGAAATCATCTCCGAGGTCTATCTGGAAATGGGACAGAAGGAGAAAGCCGCCGATACTTACAATACCATCGCTTCCATCCACAAGAACTTCCGTCACTCGAAAATTGCGGAAAAGTACAGGGAAAAGGCTGTAAGCCTCCTCGCCGCCGCCAGTTGAGGAAGGGGCCTAAGCCGAGGATGCGCCGCTTGCCGGACGGCAGGTCCGGATTTGGCCTGGCCAAGCTGCCAGCCATGTGAGAGGACATGTTTACCGGGATTATTGCAGGAACAGGAAAGATCGTGGGCAGGAAGGCAGTTGGGGGTGGTGTTGCCCTTGAGATCGAGGCGGGCTTTACCCTGAGCGATCCGCAGGAGGGCGAGTCCATTGCCGTGAGCGGAGTGTGCCTTACTGCCTACAGCATTCGTGGCAACCGTTTTGCTGCCGATGTCTCGCCGGAAACCCTGTCGCGCACCAAACTCGGCCTCCTGGCCAGTGGCGACGAAGTCAACCTCGAACGTGCCGTGCGGCTCGCAGACCGTCTTGGCGGACATCTCGTTTCCGGCCACATCGATTGCCTGGCACGGGTTACAGGCCGGGACAAGCTCGGCGACTACACCATCTTTACCTTCGATCTCCCCGGGGAACAAGAACGGTACGTCATAGAAAAGGGCTCGGTGGCCATCGACGGCGTCAGCCTTACCGTCAACAGTTGTGGCGGCGGACGTTTTACGGTGTCGATCATCCCTCACACTCTCAGGGAAACAACCCTCGAGCGCCTGCGCCCTGGTGACCAGGTCAACATCGAGGTCGATATCATTGGCAAATACGTCGAGAAACTCCTCTTCCATGGAGGGGCGGATGGCAAAGGGCGGGCAAAAACCGCCATCGACGCCACCTTCTTGAGTGAACACGGATTCTTTTGAGGGATCCTGCAGATTGCTGCGCAACACTTTTTTAGCGGGTAACGACTATGGCTGTCAGTACGATTGAAGAAGTTATAGCGGATGTCAAAGCCGGGAAGATGATCATTCTCGTCGACGACGAGGATCGTGAAAACGAAGGCGACCTGTATATGGCGGCGGAAAAGGTTGACGCCGACGCCATCAATTTTATGGCCACCCATGGCCGCGGTCTGATCTGTCTCACCCTTGCCGGCGAGTTGGTGGACAAGCTACAACTGCCGATGATGGTTTCCAACAACACTTCGCCTTATGGTACCGGTTTCACGGTGAGTATTGAAGCGCGCACCGGTGTGTCCACGGGTATTTCTGCCGCCGACCGCGCCAGAACAGTGCAAGTGGCGGTGGCCAAGGACGCCAGGCCCGGCGACCTGGTCAGCCCCGGCCATATATTTCCACTGAGGGCCAAGGATGGCGGAGTGCTTGTCCGAACTGGTCAGACAGAAGGCTCTGTTGACCTGTCTCGTCTCGCTGGGCTCACCCCCGCCGGAGTCATCTGCGAGATCATGAACGAAGACGGCACCATGGCGCGTATGAACGATCTCGAGGTGTTCGCCGCCAAACACGGGCTGAAGATCGCCACCATCGCCGACCTCGTCGCCTACCGCCTGCGTGAGGATACCCTGGTTAAACGAGAGGCCGAGGCGCGGGTCCCTACCGACCATGCCGGCGAGTTCCGGGCAGTGGTCTACTCGAACTCTGTGGATCGCCTTGAGCATATTGCCCTGATCAAAGGGGATATCTCCAAGGCCGAGCGTGTCCTCGTGCGGGTCCACTCCGAGTGCCTCACCGGCGATGTCTTCGGCTCGTCCCGCTGCGACTGCGGCTCGCAGCTGAGAACGGCGATGCAGATGATCGATGAGGCGGGTTGTGGCATTGTTCTCTATATGCGCCAGGAGGGCAGAGGCATCGGCCTCGTCAACAAGCTGAGGGCCTATTGTCTCCAGGATGAGGAGGGGGTCGATACCGTAGAGGCCAACCACCGTCTCGGTTTCAAGAGCGATTTGCGCGATTATGGCATCGGTGCGCAGATTCTGCGCGACCTTGGTGTCACCAAGATGACCATTCTCACCAATAATCCCAAGAAAATCGTCGGCCTGGAGGGTTATGGCATTGAGGTTGTGGAGCGACTGCCCCTGGAGATCCCTCCCGGCAAGGAGAACAAAGGCTACCTCCTCTGCAAGCGTGATCGCATGGGCCACCTTATCACCGTCGAAGAGTAGACGGTAACGACAACACTTTTTCCCTTTCTCTCGAGGAATCGATATGGCCAGGTTCATTGAAGGCAATCTCAAGGCGGACGGCAAGAAGTTCGCCATCGTCGTCTCCCGTTTCAACTCCTTTCTCAGCGAGAAACTGCTCGAGGGCGCCCTCGACAGCCTGCAGCGTTCCGGGGCAGCAGCTGACGACATCGATGTCGTCCGCGTTCCCGGTGCTTTCGAGATCCCACTGATCGCCAAGCGCCTCGCCGGTTCGCAGAAGTACAACGCGGTCATTGTCCTTGGCGTGGTGATTCGCGGCGCAACGCCCCACTTCGACGTAGTGGTTAACGAAGTTTCCAAGGGCACGGCACAGGTCGGCCTGGAAACAGGGGTGCCGGTGCTTTTCGGCGTGCTGACCACCGAGAACATCGAACAAGCCATTGAGCGCAGCGGCACCAAAGCAGGCAACAAGGGGGCCGAGGTTGCCGTTGCCGCCATCGAGATGGCGAATCTCGTCGACGCGCTGCACTGATGCCCCTCATCGTCCCGCCCGTTATTATCTGCGGGAAAGGGGGCGACTCGCCACCGGCGCCACAGTACGTTGCGTCGGTGGTGCACTTTCACTCGACATCCATTTTTGCACAGACGCCATGGGCAGCCGCAGAACATCCAGGGAAATAGCCCTGCAGTTTCTCTTCCAGGAAGATTTTACTCTCAGGCCTGACCAGCAGCACGGGTACGATCTTGACGACCGGTTCGAGTTGTTCTGCAATCTCTTCCAGGCCAATAAGAAAGCCCGCGAGTACGCTCTGCAACTCCTCCGTGGCATCTGTGGTGATATCGGGCGGCTCGATCGGCTGATCGCAGAAAATGCCACCAACTGGCGCATGAGCCGTATCGCCGCCACCGATCGCAATCTCCTGCGCATTGCCGTGTATGAGATGCTTGAGATGCCCGACGTGCCGCCGCAGGTGGCCATCAACGAAGCTGTGGAAATCGCCAAGCGCTTCGCCGGGGACGAATCCCCCAAGTTCATCAACGGAATTCTTGACGCCATCAAGTCGAAGGTCGTCCCTGCTTAGGGCCAAAAAGCCCTCGTTTCTTGCATTTCCTCGAGATTTCGTTTACATCTCCACTCCGGGTCCCATTCTCTCGAGGGTAAGAAAGACGACTTCGTTCACATGGCGCAAGCAACTGAACCATCACGGCCAGGGCTGGCGCAGGAGGCTCTCGCCGTACTGGGGATTTTCCTGGCCCTGTTCCTCTTCCTCAGCCTGTATACCTACACCTCCGGCAAAAGTGTCAACTGGTGCGGGGCTATCGGCCTGTTCATCGCCAAGACCCTGTTTGGTTTTACCGGCTGGGGAGCCTACCTGCTGCCCGCTCTGCTGACATTCTATGCCATCAGTCTCTTTCGCTCGCAGGCCAGTGGCAGTCGCCTGCCACAGCTGGTCGCCGGCCTGAGTGGGACGATTCTGTCGTTCTGCGGCCTGCTTTCCTCTGCGGCAATTGTCGATAAAGCCTATGTCGCCACAGGCGGTTTTATCGGGAAGACGCTGTTCTCCATGCTCAGTGGGTTCATCGGCCCAGGGGGGACGGTTCTCGCGCTGCTTTTGCTGTTCGTCTTTTCCCTCATGTTGGCCATAAACTTTTCTCTTTATAGCGCTGCACTGGCTACGGGGAGGGCGCCTTTCGCCGTGGCCAGGTCCGTTGGTCGGGCAGCCAGAGGGCGTCAAGAAAAAGGTATGCGCGACGACGAGAAATTGACTGTGCGAAATGGCACGGGGGGTTCGCGTGGGGCAGGGGAGGCGTCCCCGGCTGTTGCGGGTGGTGACGGTGAGGCTTCCTCGGGAGGGCAGGGGCCTATCCAGGCAGCTCCCCAGGGTGGTTCCCAGGCCAATGTGCAGGCGACAGTTGCCATTCCCGTTCTTAAGGTGCCTGCCAGGGTAGGTCCCAGCGAGGGCGGCGACGAAGATTTCGCCGCTCGGCCGGCAGCCGGGGGAGAGTGGCGATTGCCGCCCCTGACCCTGCTCAGCAGAGACGAGCAACCCCGTGGGGAAATCGACAAGGAAACGTATTTCCACACCTCCCAGCAGTTGGAGGAGAAGCTGCGCAATTTCGGCGTCAACGGAAAAGTGGTGGGGATCTGTCCCGGCCCCGTGGTGACGACCTACGAGTATGCGCCGGCGCCTGGAGTCAAAATAAATAAAATCGTCGGGTTGGCCGACGACCTCGCCCTTGGTTTGAGGGCGCAGTCGGTCCGGGTGGTCGGGTCGGTGCCAGGCAAGGCGGCGCTCGGCATCGAAATCGCCAACGATAAGAGACGCATTGTTCATATTCGCGATCTCATCGCCGACGAAGCCTACCGCGCAAGCTCTCACAAGCTGGCCATCGCCCTCGGATTGGACGTGGTCGGCAACCTCGCCATGGCCAACCTCGCCAAGATGCCGCATCTGCTTATCGCCGGCGCTACCGGTGCCGGCAAGAGTGTCGGCATCAACACCATCATTGCCTCGATTCTCTATAACGCCACGCCGGAAGAGGTGCGTTTTCTGATGATAGACCCGAAGCGCATCGAACTGTCCGGGTACGAGGGCATCCCCCATCTTCTTCACCCGGTGGTGGTCGACCCCAAGCTCGCTTCGCGAGCTCTGAGCTGGGCGGTGCGCGAGATGGAGCGGCGCTACCGTCTGCTGGAGGAAGCACGGGTGAAGAGCTTCGACAGTTACAATCAGGGGAGCCGCGAAAAACTTCCTTATATCGTGGTCATTGTCGATGAACTCGCCGATTTGATGATGGTTGCCTCCAAAGATGTCGAGGCGAGCATCGCCCGTCTCGCGCAGATGGCCCGGGCTGCCGGCATCCATCTCATTCTTGCAACACAGCGGCCCTCGGTGGATGTCCTCACCGGATTGATAAAGGCCAATTTTCCGACACGCATCTCGTTCAAAGTGTCCTCGAAAATCGATTCTCGCACCATTCTCGACGCGGCCGGAGCGGAGCATCTGCTCGGGATGGGCGACATGCTCTTCCTCGCCCCGGGAACCTCGCAGCTCAAGCGTATCCATGGAGCGTTCATCTCCGAGAAGGAGACCTCTGACATAGTTGATTTCTGGAAGGATCAAGGCGGATCGACCTACGACCAGGCGATGCTCGAAGAACTCGAACGTGATGAAGAACTCGATGGGGAAGAAGAGTCGGGAGAATGTGACGAGCGCTACGACGAAGCGGTTGCTCTGGTGACCCAGACCGGGCAGGCGTCCATCTCCATGGTGCAGAGGCGACTCCGGGTGGGCTATAACAGAGCCGCGCGGATGATCGAAATGATGGAGAGGGAGGGGGTCGTCGGACCTGCCGACGGGGCCAAGCCGAGGGAGGTAATAGCCCGTGGCGACTACAGCTAGGACAATGGGCAATGTTGAATTCTCTTGACAATTCCTGGGTAACAAATTAAAAGAAACAGCTGAGAAAAATGAGTAGTCATTCAGTACCAAGTCGTCTCTTTTGTTTGAAAAAACAGCTTTTTCCGTAGTGTTACTTGGGAGTTCGTGGGTGAATTCGTTCGGTCATGAACAAACGAGGTTTTTTTGTTGTAAAGAGTTCGAGTGGGCCCTGTCGGTTCAGGGTCACAACAGTTAATGAAAAAACTGAGGAGGTAGTTGAATGCCAAGTTATGTAGATCCTTCCAAGTGTGATGGCTGCAAGGGTGGAGACAAAACCGCATGCATGTACATCTGTCCCAACGACCTGATGGTTCTCAACGTTGAGGAGATGAAGGCGTACAATCAAGAGCCGGATGCCTGCTGGGAGTGCTACTCTTGTGTGAAGATCTGCCCGCAAGGCGCCATTTTCGTTCGCGGTTACGACGACTTCGTACCGATGGGCGGCCAGGTACATCCGATGCGGTCTTCCGACTCCATCATGTGGACCGTCAAATTCCGTAATGGCAATATGAAGCGTTTCAAATTTCCGATCCGCACTACCGCTGAAGGTGCCGCCAATGCCTATGTTGGACAGACCGGAGCCAATCTCGACGACGAAGCGCTGTTCCTCGAGAAAGACCTGCCCTGCCCCAAGTAAGCTTTGCGAGAAACTTTTAACAGCTTAAAATCTTTTATCTTAAGGAGATTTGAACATGGCATTACCAAATAAACCCAAGGGTGAGCTGAAAGCCGTTGTCAATCCGGAAATTGTCGAACAAGATGTGGACATCCTCATCGTCGGCGGCGGTATGGCTGCCTGCGGCGCCGCTTTCGAGGTCAAGAAATGGGCTCCCGCGGACATGAAGATCGTTCTGGTCGACAAAGCTTCTCTGGAGCGCTCCGGTGCCGTCGCTCAGGGTCTCTCCGCAATCAACACCTACATCGGCGAAAACCCGGTCGAAAGCTACGTCAAGATGGTTCGTAACGACCTGATGGGCGTTGTCCGCGAAGACCTTATCTATGACTGTGGTCGTCATGTTGACGAGTCTGTCAAGCTGTTCGAAGAGTGGGGTCTGCCCGTCTGGAAGAAAGACAAGGACGGCGAGAACCTCGATGGCGCCCAGCCTGCCCCGAGCCTGCGTGAAGGCGGCCAGCCGGTACGTACCGGCAAGTGGCAGATCATGATCAACGGCGAGTCCTACAAATGTATCGTCGCTGAGCCTGCCAAGACCGCTCTCGGTGCAGAGAATGTTCTTGAGCGCATCTTTATCGTCAAACTGCTCCTCGATAAAAACAAGCCGAACCAGATCGCCGGTGCCGCCGGGTTCTCCACCCGTGAGAACAAGGTGTTCATCTTCCGCTGCAAAGCCGCTCTGGTTGCCTGCGGCGGTGCGGTCAACATCTTCCGTCCGCGGTCCACTGGTGAAGGCAAAGGCCGCGCCTGGTACCCGGTATGGAACGCTGGTTCGACCTACACCATGTGCGCTCAGGTTGGTGCCACCCTGACCATGATGGAAAATCGCTTCACCCCGGCCCGCTTCAAAGATGGTTACGGCCCGGTCGGTGCATGGTTCCTGCTCTTCAAAGCCAAAGTTCAGAACGGCCTTGGCGAGTTCTATGCCAACTCCGCCTCCGTCAAGGACGAGCTCGAGAAGTTCATGCCCTACGGTGCTTCCCCGGTTACCCCGACCTGTCTGCGTAACCATCTCATGCTCAACGAATTGAAAGCTGGTCGCGGCCCGATCTACATGGCCACCGACGTCGCTCTGAATGCCTTCCTGGACGATCGTCGCGCCAAGGGTATGGACGAGAAGAGCCTCAAAAAGTTCTGGAAACACCTCGAGTCAGAGGCCTGGGAAGACTTTCTCGATATGTCCGTCGGTCAGGCCGGTCTCTGGGCTGGTATGGACGTCGAGCCCGAGAAAGTCGGTTCCGAGATCATGCCGACCGAACCCTACATGCTCGGTTCCCATTCTGGATGCTGCGGTATCTGGACTTCCGGTCCTAATGAGGACTGGGTGCCGACCATCAACAATCCGTCCCGCGCGCATCAGTACAAGTGGGGCTACAACCGTATGACCACCGTCGACGGTCTGTTCACCGCCGGTGACGGCGTTGGCGCCTCCGGTCATAAGTTTTCTTCCGGTTCCCATGCGGAAGGTCGTATCTGCGCCAAGCAGATGGTTAAGTTCTGCCGTGACAACGCCAGCTTCAAACCCGAGCTCAAGCAATCTGCACAGGAAATCGCCGATGAGATCTACGCTCCGGTCAAGCGCTATGAAGAGTTCAAAGGCGCCTCTACTGCAGCTGATGTCAACCCCAACTACTGCAAACCCGCCGGCTTGATGATGCGCCTGATGAAGGCTACCGACGAGTATGGCGGTGGTGTTGCCACCTACTACATGACCTCGGGGAAACTGCTCAACATCTGCCTCGACCTTCTCCGCCTGCTGCGCGAAGATGCCGAGAAGATGGCTGCCGGCGACCTGCATGAACTTCTCCGCTGCTGGGAGAACTATCATCGCATCTGGTGTGTCGAGGCTCACATCCGTCACATCGAGTTCCGTAAGGAATCCCGCTATCCTGGATTCTACTATCGTTCCGACTTCCCGACCTGCGACGACGAAAACTGGAAGTGCTTCGTCAACTCCACCTTCAATCCGGAAACCAAGGAATGGAAGTGCGAGAAGGTCGAATGTGTCAATATTCTGCCCACCGATCCCTGGCTGTAATCCGCCAGAGATGGTGCTGACCTGATGTGAAAAATCTCCAGGAGTCTCTGACTCCTGGAGATTTTTTGGTATTAAGGGTTTTTTAGCTTATACGGCGGCGAGCTTCTGGGCTCGCCGCCGCATAAGCTAAAAAAATTTTGACAATGTGGAAGGTCGTTTCCACTCAATCTGGGTTAATTGTTGATATGAACCCCACTTGTGCAGTATAAACGCCACTGTGTGGGAACATGTCGAGAGGATAATATTTTAAGAGCAATTTAGGAGGTTAGGTATGACTGACGAGCAAGGCACCACTGGTGCAGTTCTGGTCGTAGGTGGGGGCATCAGTGGTTTGACGGCCGCTCTTGAGACCGCTGAAGTCGGCAACGATGTGTATCTTGTTGAAAAGGGGCCCTCTCTTGGCGGGCGGGTTGCACAACTCAACGAGTACTTCCCAAAGATGTGCCCACCTAGCTGTGGGCTCGAAATCAATTTCCGCAGAATCAAAGACAATCGGCGCATCAGGACATACACCATGACCACGGTGAAGTCAGTCACCGGGACTCCTGGTAATTATGAGGTCACCCTGGTAACGGAACCGCGTTATGTCAATAG
The DNA here is from genome assembly GCA_024710585.1 of Desulforhopalus sp. GTDB lineage: Bacteria > Desulfobacterota > Desulfobulbia > Desulfobulbales > Desulfocapsaceae > Desulforhopalus_A. Next base: position 5,559 of record JANJUM010000244.1, on the reverse strand, counting down.
CAACTGCACCGCTTGCGGGGACTGCGCTGCCGCATGTCCTGATGAGACCAGCAATGAGTTCAACTTCGGGCTTGATACCACCAAGGCCATTTACCTGCCCCACCCCATGGCCTTTCCACGACGGTACGTGGTCAAGAAAAGCGCTTTGACTTCGGCTGGAGCTGAGGCGATCAAGGCTGCGTGTAAATACGATGCCATCGACCTCGATATGAAGAGCGAAACGATGACCATCAAAGTGTCGGCGATCATCTGGGCTACCGGCTGGACGCCGTACGACGCCGCCCGTATGGAGAACCTCAAGTTTGGGCAGTCGAAAGCCATAGTCACCAACATGATGATCGAGCGGATGGCTGCCCCCAACGGACCGACCGGTGGAAAGATCATTCGCCCCGGAGACAACAAGGCCATCGAATCTATCGCCTTTGTTCAGTGTGCCGGTTCCCGAGACGAAAACCACCTCGAGTATTGTTCGCATATCTGCTGCATGGCAACCTTCAAGCAGATGACCTACATCCGTGAGCAGTATCCCAACGCCAAGATCTATGTATTCTACATCGATCTTCGCACTCCTGGGAAATATGAAAAGTTCCGTGAAGAGCGAATGGCCGATGCCAATGCCGTTTTCATCAAGGGCAAGGTTGCCGATATCGTCGCCGAAGCCGATGGTGGGGTTACTGTTGTCGCCGAAAATGCTCTGACAGCCGAAAAGATGTCCCAGAAGGTCGATATGGCCGTCCTCGCCACCGGCATGCAGCCGTCACTGGCAGTCCAAGGAGCGCCGGTCGATCTTACCCTCGATGCCAGCGGGTTCGTCATTTCGGACTACGGTAAGGCTATGATTGCCGCCGGTTGCGCCAAAAAAGCGGCCGACGTCGTCACCTGTACCCAATCGTCAACCGCAGCTGCCCTGAAGGCTATTCAGGTTTCTAGGAGGTAAGAATCAATGGATAAAAAATATTGTGCCTATATTTGCTCGGGCTGTGGCATCGGCGATGCGTTGGATATTGAGGCCCTCTCCGAAGTGGTTTCTGGAGAGATGTCCATGGAGTGTAAGACCCATGGCTTTTTGTGCGGACCAGAGGGTCGTGCCCTGATCGAAGGAGATGTTGCCGCAGGCGTAAATACAGTTGTTGTCGGGGCTTGTTCGCCACGTGTCATGGCCAAGGAATTCGATTTCGGCCAGGATAAGATTACCGTTCGTGCCAACCTCCGAGAGCAGGTAGTATGGGCTGAAGCAAAGCCTGAAGAGGGCAAGGAGCCGCACAAGGAGGCTGCTGCTTTCCTGCAGGAAACCGCTGCCGACTACATGAGGATGGCATGTACTCGGGCGAAGAAGACCCTGCCCGCAGAGCCCTACAAGCTTGAAGCGATCAATAAGACTATTCTCGTCATGGGCGGTGGTCTTGCCGGTTTGACTGCTGCCCAAGAGGCCGCCGCTGCCGGTTATGACGTTATCCTCGTTGAGAAGGAAGAAAAGCTGGGCGGAAAGGCTGCTGGTTGGCGTAAAAGTTTCCCCAGCAAAGCCCCATGGACGTCGCTTGAAGAGAATCCGATCAATGCGATGATTTCTGCTGTGGAGAAGAACAGCCGTATTACCGTCAAGACCGCCACCGAAGTTGCCCGAATCTCCGGCTCGCCTGGTAATTTCGGCGTGACTTTTAAAGCTGCTGGAACGAAAACTGATTGGGATGCACCCCAAAAGGTTACCGTCGACCAGGCGGATCTCATCGCTAAAGGCGAGATGGCCGATCCTAATGCCGGCCTGAAAAAATATACTGACCTCAACCCCGACGCCATAAAAGTCGGCTCGGTTGTTCTCGCTACCGGCTGGAAGCCTGCCGATGTGTCGCAGTATGAGCATCTCGGCTATGGCAAGGTTAAGAATGTCGTTACCAATGCAGAATTCGAAAAGCTTGCCAAAGCCGGCAAAGTACCTGCCAATGTCGCTTTTGTGCAGAGTCCTGGCGGAAAGGATCACGACAAGGACTTCCCCTACTGCAATTCGGTGACGTCCATGGTCGCCCTCAAGCAGGCCCAGTACGTCTGCGAGGATAACGCCGAGGGCAAGGCCTATATCCTCTATCAGCATATGCGTACTCCGGGCCATATGGAACTGTATTATAAAAACGCCCAAAACACCGACGGCATCTTCCTCACCAAGGGCAATGTTTTAAAGGTAGAGGAAAACGGCGGCGGGCTTTCTGTCGAGGTGGAAAACACCCTGCTTGGCGAGGACATCACGCTCAACGTGGACATGGTCGTACTCGCTGCAGGTATGGAACCCACTACGCTCAACGAAGATACCATCAACCTTGCTTATCGCCAGGGGCCGGCCTTCGTCGATCTCGACCTTTTCGACGGGTATGCCGATTCCCACTTTATCTGTTTCCCCTATGAGACGCGCCGTACTGGTGTCTATGCATGCGGTGGTGTACGTAAGGCCGAGACCATGGAAGAAGCGATCGATGATGCCACCGGCGCCGCGCTCAAAGCGATCCAGTGCATCGAATCTACCGATCGAGGTGTTGCCGTACATCCGCGCTCCGGAGATGCCACCTATCCCGAGTTTTTCATGCAGCGTTGCACCCAGTGCAAAAGGTGCACCGAGGAGTGTCCCTTCGGCGCGCTGGACGACGATGAGAAGGGAACACCGCTTCCCAACCCGACCCGCTGCCGTCGCTGCGGTACCTGCATGGGTGCTTGTCCGGAGCGTATCATCGGCTTCAAGGACTATAATATCGACCTTATCGGATCGATGATCAAATCCATTGAAGTTCCCGAGGATGACGAGGATCGCCTGCGGATTCTCGTCCTAGTTTGCGAAAACGACGCGTATCCGGCTCTTGACATGGCAGGTATGAAAAAACTGGGCATCAATCACATGGTTCGATTCATACCTGTGCGTTGCCTCGGTTCTGTCAACATGGCCTGGATCCGCGACGCTCTTTCGGCGGGCATGGATGGTGCCATGCTGCTTGGCTGCACTTATGGTGACAACTATCAGTGCCATTTCGTCAAAGGTTCGGAAATCGCCAACAAGCGTATGGAAAATATCGGCGATACCCTGAAGACTCTGGGGCTCGAACCGGAGCGCTGTGCCGCAAATCAGGTGGCAATCACCGACTATGACAAAATTCCGCAAATCATCAATGATTTCGTGGAGCAGATCTCCGAGATGGGACCCAACCCCTTCAAGGGATTCTAATTATTGACCACGGTTCCGCAACGGTCGCGCGGTCGCCGTTGCGGAACCCCAGCGCTGCTGTACCGCACCTTTTCGATCAAGGCATCATTGGTGATGGACTCGGAGGATACAATGAACGTTCAACCTGATTTAGATTTTATTCGCTCGTTGAAGGAGGCCGGCGGCGACACGCTGAAAAAATGTTTTCAGTGTGCTACCTGCTCGGTGATGTGCCCGCTCAGCAAAGAGGGGAAACCTTTTCCCCGCAAGGAAATGATTTGGGCGCAGTGGGGCATGCGGGACAAACTAGTGACCGATCCCGATGTCTTCCTCTGCCATCAGTGCGGCGATTGTACCGCAAACTGCCCGCGTGGTGCGAAACCGGGCGATGTGCTCAGCGCTATTCGCGCCTATGCCTATACTTTCTATGGCTGGCCCAAACCTTTGGCAAAGCTTGCATCCAGTGCCAAGGGACTGCCGATCCTCATCGGTCTACCGGTCGTGGTCATTTTTGTCATGTGGCTGCTGTCAGGGGCCATGCGCTTTCCGACCAGCGAAGAGTTCGCCAGTCACGGATATCAACAGTTCTTTGGCACCTGGGATTTCCGCTGGTATGCCAAGAACATTTTCTTTATTGCCGTCATCATGGGTGCGTCCCTTGGTCTAGGTCTGTTCGCCGTTTTCAAAGGCATTCGCTCCATGTGGAAGACCATGTGCGCGGAGGCCGGGCTCAACAAGGACTATCGTCCGGCAGTCGGCCAGTTCATCAAAGAATTCCTCTGGCCGTCGCTGGTGGAAATTCTCAAACATGATCGCTTCCGGGAGTGCAAGACGAACATTGATCGTGTCCAGGGACATCTGCCGTTGATGCTCGCCTTTATCGGTTTGTTCATCGTTACCTGCTGGTCGTTGTTCAAGAACGACATACTCGGACTTTTCTGGCCTTCCCTGCATGGGCCGCTGTCGCTGACCGATCCCTTCAAAATCCTCGCCAACGTCTCAGCCATAGCACTGCTCTTCGGTATCTTTGTGCTGTGGTCTAATCGTAAAAAGGCCGAGGCCCAACTCAACACTCAGGCAACTTTCTATGATTGGTTCCTTATCTGGGAAATCGCCGCTGTAGGTATTACGGGTCTTGGGGCTGAGGTTCTGCGTTGGGCTGGCATGCCGGTCATAGGCTACATCGTCTATTTCTTGCATCTGGTGTCGGTAATGATGCTTTTCCTGTACTTGCCCTATACGAAATTCGCCCATCTGTTCTATAGGACATCGGCCTACGCATTCGAGAAGTATCGCCAGAGTTCATTTGGCAAAACTGCATAATCACTCGAGAGTTCTTCTCTCTGGCACCTTGGGAAAACGGGTGCCAGGAACAGTTGCGAAGGCCTGGTCATCACTGACCAGGCCTTCGCTTTTGGGACAAAAAGACGGACGATGTTGAGATCGAGGAGAAGAAAGGGCCTTCAAAAAAACTTCTTGTAAACGATTTCGTATTTAGGTATATTAGTCGGTCTTGTAAGCTGGCGTAGCTCAATGGTAGAGCTCCTCACTTGTAATGAGGATGTTGTGGGTTCAAGTCCTATCGCCAGCTCCAATGAAAAACTTCTTTACAAAGTTTTGATAAGAGTTTAAAGAGATCTGTCTTTTTCAGGCATTCTCCATGGAGGGGTTCCCGAGCGGTCAATGGGAGCAGACTGTAAATCTGCCGGCTCAGCCTTCGGAGGTTCGAATCCTCCCCCCTCCACCACAACTCTTTTGTATTTGCAAAGAGATCTCACGAGCGGGAATAGCTCAATTGGTAGAGCATCAGCCTTCCAAGCTGAGGGTCGCGAGTTCGAGCCTCGTTTCCCGCTCCACTGAATAGCATCTCGTGTTGCAGCGAGAGCCCACGTAGCTCAGTTGGTAGAGCGCATCCTTGGTAAGGATGAGGTCACCGGTTCAATTCCGGTCGTGGGCTCCATATATCGACACAGGGAAAAATCTGAGAACTATCATTCTATGGCCTGAGGAGACAAGAAATGTCGAAGAAAAAATTTGAAAGGACAAAACCGCACGTCAATGTTGGGACGGTTGGGCACATCGACCACGGCAAAACCACCCTGACTGCAGCCATCACCCGCGTCTTGTCGCTGAAAGGTCAGGCGACGTTCACCGATTTTTCCGAAATTGACAAGGCTCCGGAGGAAAAAGAGCGCGGCATTACCATCGCTACTGCGCATGTTGAATACGAGACGGCCAAGCGCCACTATGCCCACGTCGACTGCCCTGGCCACGCAGATTATATCAAGAACATGATCACCGGGGCGGCGCAGATGGACGGCGCTATCCTCGTGGTCGCTGCCACCGACGGCGCCATGCCGCAGACCCGTGAGCAC
>JANJUM010000240.1 GCA_024710585.1 Desulforhopalus sp. | reverse complement strand
CAGCCCCTCGACCTCAACGGGCTGGTCTCCGAGTACTGCAACTCGCCCGAGTATCGCAAGCTCCTCGAGTCTTCCGCGCCGCTCGATGTGCAGCTGGCGCTCGGCGCGGAGTTGCCGCTGGTCTCCGGGTCAGCGGTCGGCCTCAAGAAGGTGCTCATGAACCTGGTGACCAACGCCGCCGAGGCCCAGCCCCAAGGGGGCAGCATTGTCATAGCGACGCGCAGCGTCACCCTCGACGTCCCCCGCCAGGGTTTTCAGCAACTCGCCGCTGGAGATTACGTGGTACTGGCGGTGGCCGACCGCGGCGAGGGCATCGGCGCCGAGGACCGGCAGCGCATCTTCGAACCCTTTTATACCAAAAAGGTCATGGGGCGCAGCGGCACCGGCCTGGGCTTGACCGTGGTCTGGGGAACCGTCGAGGATCATGGGGGCGCCATCGACCTCGACAGCCAGCCCGGCCAGGGGACGACCATCTCCGTCTACCTTCCGGTATGCAGCGAACTGGATCAGTCCGCCTCCGGCGACGGTGGCCGGCGCCAGCAGTACCAGGGCAGAGGGGAAACCATCCTCGTCGTCGACGACCTTCCCCACCAGCGTGACATCGCCTGCGCCATGCTGCGCCGGCTCAAGTACCGGCCGCTGGCGGTGGAAAGCGGCGAAGATGCGCTGCGCCTGCTCGGCGAGCGGGAAGTGGACCTGGTGCTGCTCGACATGATCATGGACGGCGGCATCGACGGGTGCGACACCTACCGCGGCATCATCGACATCCGGCCGCAGCAGAAGGCGATCATCGCCAGCGGCTATTCCGAGTCCGATCGGGTCAGCGAGGCGCAGAGCCTCGGCGCCGGGCCCTGCCTGAAAAAGCCCTATACCTTCGACGAACTGGCCGAGGCGGTCTATCGGCAACTGCACCAGCCTGGGGAAACTTCCGCGGCGTAAGTGAGGCTAACGTGAGGCGGCAAAGGGCCTGGCACAAGGCCTTGCCTTGCTGCCGCTGGTTTTTTTGTCGCCCTGTGGGGGAGAGATTGTCCTGGCGACCTGCCGGGGGAGAGTCGCGGTTCCCTCGTCTTGCCGCAAAAGATTTATGCCGGTTATGTGGAGATAACTCTTTAGATATATAGATTTTCGTTTCGATAGGCACCCATGTAAAAAGATTCAACGCATGGACAGGATTTCTTGCCTGTAAATATTTTTCAGCATATCCCCTCCTGTCTTGCCGGCGCCGTTTTCTCGATGTACTTCCTTTTTGTATTGTGCCAACTCGCCATGAAGTTGTGCGTTACCAAACCTGTGCTTCTCATGTAACTCGCTGGTATCAAATAATCTTTTGCATTTGGCCTCCGTTGGACCTACCATAAGGGTGGTGGTAACGAAAAAAGCCACCGCGGCAGGAGGTTCGCAGCAGTGACACGCCTCTGCCGCAAACGGCCGGTGCCGCCCCTGAGGGGTGAGCCTGCCCTCTGTTGAACAGAAGCGTGGAGGCCCGTATGAAGGTATCGTCTATCCGTTTTCGTCTCATCGCCGGTGGTATCATCCTTGTGCTGGTGCCTTTGCTGGTGGTCGGCCTGCTGTCGATAAGCAAGTCGTCGACGGCCCTCTCCGAGCTTTCCAAGAAACAGGCGGAGTCGGTGGCAGCCGACCTCGCCAGCCTGGCCGATGCCATCCTGCGCGAAGAGATCAAGCTCGCCGAGGTCTTTGCCGCCGATCCGGAGGTGGCCAAGGTCGCCCAGGCGGTGCAGCGTGACGGGGTCGACAAAACTGCCGAGGCGGTCAGCCGCCTCTATGAGCGTCTCGGCAAGCAATTCGTTCCTCTGGGGAGTTCCTATCAGGGGGTCTTTGTCGCCGATGCCGCCGGCAACCTCTTTACCGGGGTCCTTGAAGGAGGCAAGGAGTACAAGGGCAGCAATGTCGCCGACCGCGACTACTTCAAGGCGGCGAAGAGCACCGGCAAGACCAGCATCGGCGAGGTCGTCCGCTCGAAGACCACCGACAAGCTCATCACCGTGGTCTGTGTGCCCCTCAAGGCCTCGGGCGGGGAGTTCCTCGGCGCCCTCGGCCTGGTATTGAAAGTCGAGATGCTCACCGACCTGGTGGCCAAGAGGAAGGTCGGCACCACCGGCTACGGTTTCATGACCGACGCCAAGGGCATCATCATCGCCCATCCCGATGCCAAGAACATCCTTGAACTCAATGTGACCAAGCTGGCCGGCATGGAGGACATTGTGCGTCGTATGCTTGGCGGGGAGAAGGGGGTCGAGGAGTATGTCTATAAGGGTATCGACAAGATCGCCGGCTTCGCGCCGTTGTCGCAGGCGCCGTGGTTCATCGCCGTCACCCAGGATGCCGCCGAGTTCCTGCAGGCGGCCAATTCCATCCGCAACAGCAGTCTGCTCGTCGCCCTGGTGGCCATGGCCTTCACCGTGCTCGCTGTCACCTTTGCCGCCGGGCTGATCGTCAAGCCGCTCAACCGCGCCATCGCCAGCCTCAAGGATATCGCCGAAGGGGAGGGCGACCTCACCAGGCGACTCGACGCAGCCGCGAAAGACGAGATCGGCGAACTCGGCCGCTGGTTTAACACCTTTATCGCCAAGCTGCAGGGGATCATCGTCAAACTTGGCGAGAACAGCAACGGCATCAACGCCTCGGCCACCCAGCTGGCGACCATCGCCAAAGATTTGTCGAGCGGCGCCGCCGACACCTCGCAGCGCGCCGAGAGCGTCGCCACCGCCTCCGAGGAGATGAGCGCCAACCTCAACAATGTCGCAGCGGCCATGGAGGAGTCGGCCACCAACACCAATATGGTCGCTTCGGCCGCCGAGGAGATGAGCTCGACCATCCGCGAGATCGCCGAAAATGCCGAGCGGGCGCGCACCGTGTCGAGCAAGGCGGTCAATCAGGCGCAGAACGCCTCGGAGAAGATGAGCGAGCTCGGCAGCGCCGCGCAGAAGATCGGCAAGGTCACCGAGACCATCACCGAGATCAGCGAGCAGACCAACCTGCTCGCCCTGAACGCCACCATCGAGGCGGCCCGCGCCGGCGAGGCCGGCAAGGGCTTCGCCGTGGTCGCCAACGAGATCAAGGAGCTGGCCAAGCAGACGGCGGGGGCCACGCAGAACATCAAGCAGCAGATTGACGAGGTGCAGCGCACCACCGAGCTGACCGTGGCCGAGATCAACCAGATCTCCGAGGTCATCGGCAACGTCAACGACATCATCACCACCATCGCCGCGGCGGTGGAGGAGCAGACCGCGGCAACCCGGGAGATCGCCGACAACATCGCCCAGGCCAGCCAGGGCATCCAGGAGGTCAACGAGAACGTCAGTCAGAGCTCGGCGGTGGCCGGCACCATCACCCAGGACATCGCCCAGGTCAATCAGGCCGCCGGCACCATCGCCGGCAACAGCCGGCAGGTGGAGAGCAGCTCTTCGGGCCTCTACCAGCTGTCGCAGGAATTGAAGAAGATCGTCGACAGCTTCAAGGTGTGAGGGGGGACACCGGCTTGCAGACAGAAGACGCCCTCATCGAGAAGGCGAGGCGCCTCGGGGCCAGCGCGGCGGTGATCCTGCCGGCAGCGGCGCTGGTGGTCAGGGACGAGCTGGCGGGCCGCTGCCGCGAACCGCGCTGCGAGAACTACGGCCTCTCCCGCGGCTGCCCGCCGCATACGGCAGGGCCCGAGGGTTTTCGCCAACTGCTGGCCGGATATGGGAAGGCATTGTTTTTTCACATCGAAGTGCCCAGCGAGGTGCTCTACTCAAGCGACAACCGGGAGCTCTTCCAGCTCTTGCACGAGGTGGCGGCGGGGGTGGAGGGGGCGGCCAGAAAGGGTGGCTATGAGAGGGCCATGGCCTTCGCCGGAGATTCCTGCAAGCGCCTCTTCTGCGCCGACGAAGTGTCGTGCCGGGCCCTGCTTCCCGAAGGCCGCTGTCCCTTCGCCCACATCGCCCGGCCGTCGATGTCCGGCTTCGGCATCGACGTCGGCCATCTCATGAAGCAGGCCGGCTGGGAGCGGCAGATGGGCCGACTGGCGGCCACGGACAGTGCCGGCAGCAC
>JANJUM010000235.1 GCA_024710585.1 Desulforhopalus sp. | reverse complement strand
CGGCTGGTGAAGCCGATCATCAGCGAATGCGGGAAGGGCCAGGGCTGGCTGGCGAGGTAGCGGATGTCGCCGACCTCCACCCCCGCCTCTTCCATGATCTCGCGCTTCACCGCCTCCTCGAGGGTTTCGCCCGGCTCGACGAAGCCCGCCAGAACGCTGTACATCCCTTTGGGAAAGCGCGGTGAGCGGCCGAGGAGGATGTCGTCGCCGCGTACCACCGACATGATCACCGCCGGCGACAGGCGCGGGTAGCTGACAGTGGAGCAGCTTGGGCAGCGCCGCGCCATCTCCCCGGGGATATCCTCCAGCGGGGCGGCGCAGGTGCCGCAATAGCGGTGCTGGCGCTGCCAGTGGACGATCTGGATGGCGCGGCCGGCGAGGCGGAAGAGGTCGTCGTCGATGGCCCCGTAAAGGCCGCGCAGGTCGTGGAACTCCATGGTCGCCGGTGGTGCCGTTTCCTTGGCCACCGCCGCCACGTGGCAGGCGATGGTGCCGAGCATGCCCAGGGGGCGGCTGAAGTGAGCCGACATGCCGAGCTCTTCGGGGGGCATGCCAGCCGGGCTGGGGCGACCGTCCTCGTTCAGGGCCACCAGCAGCTTGCCGCCGGCGAAGATGAACCACCACTGGCCACTCGGCTTTCCGTCGATGGCGCCGCTGCGAAAGGGCTCGCTCATGGCGAAGGGCGACAGGCTCATCGGCCTCTCCTGCGGGAGGCGTCAGTGCCGTTTGCACGCGCCAGGTGGTGGGGGCAGAGGGGCAAGGGACGGGATTGTCTGCAAATAATCTGGCCGCCGCAGGTCCCTGGCCGTCTGATTTGTGTCACTTTTCCGCCCATCGCCTTCCTCTCTCGTTCGCTTTACCGGGGACCGCTCCAACCGGCATTTTTATGGCACACTGCATTACTTGTTGATGTAATGACACCACGATGGTAAAAAAGTCAAGAAGTGGCAGTGAAAACGCCTGTGATTTACTGCAGTTAACGGTTCGCTGAGGGTTGCCGGCGGCCGCTGGCGGAAAATACCGGCCAAGGGTCGCGTGATGTCGCCTCCCGGGACGGTGGCGCTGCGGCGCTTCCCGGCGGGAAGCGTGCCGTGACAGGCGGGTCGCCAACGCCGGGGGGCGAGGGGGCGACGGGCGGGCGGATGCTGCCGCCGCATGACAAATCTGGGGGGAACATTTTTGAAGATCTTGATCGCAGAAGACGAATTCACCACGCGCATGATGGTGCAGGTCTGCCTCGAAAGCTGGGGCTACCGGGTGGAGAGCGTGATCGACGGCAACGCCGCCTGGGCGGCCATGCAGAAGGAAGACGGGCCGCAGATCGCCATCCTCGACTGGGAGATGCCGGAACTCGACGGGGTCGAGGTGTGCCGGCTGGCCAAGGAGCGGCTGACGGACACCGCGCCCTATGTCATCCTGCTCACCTCCCGCGACAGCAAGACGGATATCGTCAAGGGCTTCGACGCCGGGGCCGACGACTACATGACCAAGCCTTTCAACGACAACGAGCTGCGGGCACGGGTGCGGGTGGCGGAGCGCCTGGTGCGCGCCCAGCTCTCCCTGGCGGAGACCGTGGTCGAGCTGAAAGAGGCCCTCGACCAGGTGGAGATGCTCGAAAACGGCATCGAGTGCTGCCGCACCTGCCGCAAGGTCTACAGCCCCTTCGACGGCGAGTGGCACGGCTACGACGATATCCTCGACAACGGCGCCGACCCGCGCTTCATCGTTTCCGCCTGCCCGGGCTGCGGCAACAAATAGGCCGCGGCCCTCCCCGCAGGCGCCGCGGCTACATGCCGACGGCGAACATCGATTCCAGGTCGTGGCGCGAAAAGGTCTTGAAGGCGAGCATGGTCTCGGTCTTCAGGATGGCGGTGAAACCGCGCATCTTCCTGGTCACCAGATCGGCGAGGGCGTCGTTGTCAGGGACACGGACGACGGCCACCAGATCGTAGTTGCCACTCACCGAATATACCTCGGAAATGCCCGGCAGGGCTTTGAGCTCTTCCGCGACTTCGTTTATCTTCATCCGTTCGACGTTCATCAGGATAATCGAGGTGACCATGGCGTTTTTCTCGGGGGTGGTGGTTAGCTGATCATTCACTTCTTGGCAAAGAGATAGTATCCTCTTTGGCCGCCTTTGACAATCGGCAAAGCCGGCCGTGTCGGCCGGGGCCGTTGCGGCGGGAACCCTCGCGGGTCTTCCGTCGTCCGTAGATTCTCAACCGTGTTTCGGAGCAGGTATGTTGACGTTTTTCCGCAATCTTTCCATTCGCACCAAAATCGCCGCCTTTGTCATCCCCTCGACCATTGCTTTCGGCGTTCTCATGACCATACTGTCTCTCTACCTGCTCAAGGATTTCAAGAGCACCACCGAGGGCGAGCTGTTGGCGGCGCTGGCCACCAAGAGCGACACGGCCACCCTGTCCAGCGCCGCTGGCGGGGAACGGCTGGTGGGCGAGCTGGCCGCCCGGGCGGACAGGAAGATCGCCACCGCCTCGGTGCTGCTCTTCTCCATCGTCGGGGCGGTCATCCTTCTGGCCGCCGTCGGCGCCTGGGTGGTTGCCAGCTTCATCGCCCGGCCCTTGCAGGAGGTGGCGGCGGGGTTGCAGCAGATCAGCTCCGGCGATGCCGACCTGAGCCGCCGCCTGAGCGTCTCCGGGGAGGACGAGCCGGGCATGGTAGCGAGCTATTTCAACACCTTCGTCGACAAGCTGCAGAAGGTGGTGCAGAAGCTGCAGCGCGAAGCCGACGAGTTGGCCGGCTCCGCCGGGGTCATCCACAGTTCGTTACGCACCATCGAGGACAAGGCGGCCAGCACCAAGGGCATCTCGCAGACCGTCTTTCGCTCCGCCGGCTATATGAACCGCGACATGCGCGACATCTCGGCGGCGATGGAGGAGTCGGCGGCGAACATCGGCAATGTCTCCGACGCCGTCGGTGAGCTGACCGCCACCGTCGAGGAGATAGCCTCGACCTCGGGCCGTGCCCATGGCAACACCGAGCGGGCCAGGGAGAAGATGGAGCAGCTCGAGCGCGAGGTGGCAGTGCTCGGCCAGGCCGGGGAGGAGATCAGCAAGGTCACCGAGGTCATCACCGCCATCTCCGACCAGGTCAACCTGCTCGCCCTCAACGCCACCATCGAGGCGGCCAGGGCCGGGGAGGCCGGCAAGGGCTTCGCGGTGGTCGCCAACGAGATCAAGGAGCTGGCCAAGCAGACGGCGGGGGCGGCCACCGAGATCAAGGAGCGCATCGAGCACGTGCAGGGGGTGACGCAATCGACCATCGCCGGCATCAAGGCGGCGGCGGAGATGGTCACCGACAACAGCTCCATCGTCGCCACCATCGCCGGCGCGGTGGAGGAGCAGTCGGCGACGGTGCAGGAGATTGCCAAGACCCTGGCCGCCGCCAACGACAAGATCAATTACTGTAACGACAAGGTGTCCAAGGCCGCGCACTATGCCGAGGAGATGGCGAGGATGGCCGACGATGTCACCGTCGCCGCGGTCTCGGTGGACGAGGCGGTGCAGGAGATTTCCCACACCTCGGCGAGCGTCGAGAAGCTGGCGGAAAGCTCGGCACGCACCACCAGGGAGTTTCGCACCTGAACCAGGATAACTATGAGGCGCCAGACGCCGGGAGGAAAAGCATGTTGCCGGAAGCCTATCAACGATTCGTCGACGCCATCGCCAAGGATATTCCCCCTGCCAGCATCGTCACCGACCCCCTGCGCACCGTGGCCTACGGCACCGACGCCAGCTTCTACCGTCTGGTGCCCAAGGTGGTGGTCAACGTCGAAAACGAGGACGAGGTGCGGCTCCTGCTCCGCCATGCCCATCGCATGCGCCTGCCGGTGACCTTTCGCGCCGCCGGCACCAGCCTCTCCGGCCAGGCGGTCACCGACTCGATCCTCATACGCCTCGGCCGCGGCTGGAGCGACTACCGGGTCTTCGACGGGGCGCGGCGCATCCGCCTGCAGCCGGGGATCATCGGCAGCCGCGCCAATGCCCTGCTCGCCGAGTTCGACCGTAAGATCGGCCCCGACCCGGCCTCCATCGACAGCGCCAAGATCGGCGGCATCCTCGCCAACAACGCCAGCGGCATGTGCTGCGGCGTCGAGCAGAACAGCTACCAGACCCTGGACAGCATGCGCCTGGTGCTCGCCGACGGCAGCGTCGTCGACACCGCCGAAGACAAGAGCCGGGCAGCGTTTGCGCGCAGTCACGGCCACCTGCTCGAGCGCCTCGCCGCCCTGCGCGCCCGCGTGCTCGCCGACGAAGGCCTCGCCGGGCGCATCCGCCACAAGTTCAAGATCAAGAACACCACCGGCTACAGCCTCAACGCCCTGGTCGACTTCGCCGACCCCTTCGACATCATGGCCCACCTGATGATCGGCAGCGAGGGCACCCTCGGCTTCATCTCCGAGGTGGTCTACCGCACCGTCGTCGAGCACCGCCACAAGGCCAGCGCCCTGCTCTTCTACCCCGACGTGGCCACCGCCTGCCGCGCCATCCCCATCCTGCGCCGCCAGGCGGTGGCCGCCGCCGAGCTCATCGACCGCGCCGGGCTGCGCTCGGTGGAGGGCAAGCCGGGCATGCCCGAGTTCCTCGGCGAACTCGGCGAGACGGTCACCGCCCTGCTCGTCGAGACCCGCGCCGAGACGCCCCAGGAGCTGGCCGGGCAGATCGCCGCCATCGAGGCCGCCCTGGCCGTGCTGCCGACGGTGCGGCCCATCGTCTTCACCGACGTGCCGGCGGAATACGGCAAGCTGTGGAAGATCAGAAAGGGGCTCTTCCCGGCGGTGGGCGCGGTGCGCCGCACCGGCACCACGGTGATCATCGAAGACGTCGCCTTCCCCGGCGAGCACCTCGCCGATGCCGCCCTCGACTTGCAGCGGCTGTTCAAGAAATACGGCTACGACGAGGCGATCATCTTCGGCCACGCCCTCGACGGCAACCTCCACTTCGTCTTTACCCAGGACTTCTCCCAGACCCGAGAGGTCGAGCGTTACCGTGGCCTGATGGACGAGGTGGTGGCCATGGTGGTGGAGAAATACGACGGCTCGCTCAAGGCCGAGCATGGCACCGGCCGCAATATGGCGCCCTTCGTCGAGAAGGAGTGGGGCAAGGAGGCCTTCGCCCTGATGCGCGAGATCAAGGCCCTCTTCGACCCGGGCCAAATCCTCAACCCCGGAGTCATCTTCAACGACGACGCCGAGATCCACGTCAAGAATCTCAAGCCCTTGCCGGCGACCCACGAGGTGGTCGACAAGTGCATCGAATGCGGCTTCTGCGAGCCCATCTGCCCGTCGCGGGAGCTGACCTTCACCCCGCGCCAGCGCATCGCCGGCCGCCGCGAGCTGAGCCGCCTGATGAGCGATGGCACGCAGCTGGCGCGGGTGCGGCGGCTGGCCCGCCTCTATCGCTACCCAGGCAAGGACACCTGCGCCGCCGACGGCCTCTGCGCCACCCGCTGCCCGGTGGGCATCGACACCGGCAAGATGGTCAAGATGCTGCGTCAGGAGGCCAACGGCAAGCTGGGCGAGACGGTGGCCCGCTGGGTTGCCGACCACTTCGCCGGGGTCGGCCGCGGTATCGGCACGGCCCTGACGGTGGTGGACAAGGTGCACGACGGCCTGGGCACGGACAAGCTCGACCGCCTCGCGCGTCTGGCGCGGGGGGCCAGCGGCTCGACCCTGCCCCTGTGGAACAAGGAGATGCCCACTCCCGGCCGGGTGCCCGCGCCGGCCCCCGCCGCCGACCCGGCCTTGCAGGTGGTCTACTTCCCAAGCTGCGCCGCGCGCTTCATGGGCGGGCCGGCGCGGCATGACGAGGAGCGCCGCCCCCTGCCCGAGGTGGTGGTCTCCCTCCTCGAGAAGGCCGGCTACGGCGTCATCCTCCCCGAAGGGCTGGACGGTCTGTGCTGCGGCCAGGCCTTCGAGAGCAAGGGCTTCATGGCCGAGGCCGACCGCAAGTCGGCGGAGCTCTCCCAGGCCCTGCTCGTCGCCACGCAGCAGGGGAAGCTGCCGGTGCTCTGCGACACCAGCCCCTGCCTCTACCGCATGCGCCACACCCTCGATTCGCGGCTGACCCTCTACGAGCCGATCGAGTTCGTCCTCCTCTTCCTCATGGAGCGGCTGCGTTTCATCCCGGTCGATACCCGGGTGGCCTTGCACCCCACCTGTTCGACGCGCAAGATGGGGCTCGAAGACCGCATGCTGCAGCTGGCCCGGGCCTGCGCCCGCGAGGTGGTCATGCCTGAGGACATCTACTGCTGCGGCTTCGCCGGCGACCGCGGCTTCAACTTCCCCGAGCTCAACGAGGCTGCCCTGCACGGCCTGCGCGAGCACGTCTGCACCTGCGAGGCCGGCTACTCGACCAGCAAGACCTGCGAGATCGGCCTCTCGCTGCATGGCGAGATCCCCTATCGCTCCATCCTCTACCTGGTCGACGCCGCCAGCAGCCCCTTGAGCTGAACCACACCCCGCCGCCATTGCTCGCCGCCATCGCCCCAGGGCATGGCGGCGGCAGACGAGGCTAAGGTTGCCGCTCCTGTGCGCCTCCCCTTGGCCTCAGCCTTCTTCCCCGGTTGCGAGGCCAGTGGCCGGGGGAACATTCTGCCGCTCATTTTCATCTAAGAACGACTCTTAGTACCAAGGTACAATTCCCTCCCGCCCCACCTGCCATATCGTACCCCTTATATCCTGCAGGAAACTGCATAACCCAAGAGAGGGAGGACATCATGGCGACGACAGGGACCATTAACAATAGCGGCGTAAATTCTCCGGCGGTCGGCAAGGTGACGGTGGTCAACGGCACCGTCCAGGCTCAGGCGGCCGATGGCAGTATGCGAATCCTCCAGGTGGGCAGCCCGGTGTTCATGGGCGAGCGCATCATTACCGGTGGCGATGGCATGGTCAGCATCGTCCTCGAAGACGGTCTCGGCACCCGTCTCGACCTGGGGCGCATGTCCGAGGTGCTCGTCGACGCCGACCTCTTCCCCGGCGAGCCGGGAGACTTCAGCGAGGCGGTGGCCGAGGTGGAGCAGGTGCAGCAGGCCCTGATTGCCGGTGACTTCGACCCGACCACCGACTTCGAGCCGACCGCGGCGGGTCCGGCGGCAGCCGGCCCGGCCGATGACGGCGGCGGCAGCTCCTATGTCGAGTTCTCCCTCACCGGGGCGGCGGTCACGCCCACCTCCGGCGCCGAGACCACCGGCGTCGGCCTGGACTTCCTCGACCCGCTGGCCCCGCAGTTCGAGGAGCCCGAGGAACCGGTTCTGGTTGCCGCGGTTGCTCCTCCCGACGAACCGGCCGATGCTCCGCTTCCCCCAGCTGATCCGCCGGTTATTCCACCTCCGCCGCCCCCGCCGCCGGTTGATTTCGCGCCAAGCATCGGTTCGGCGTCGCGGGTTCTCGACGAAGAGAATCTCGACGATGGCACCAATCCCGACAATACCCAGCAGGATGAGACCTACGACCCCGACCGCCTGGCCACCTCCGGCACCCTCGCCGATCTTGGCGTCGACTTCGGACCCGATGGCCCCGGCAGCCTGACCTTCACCAACTTCGACGGCAGCGGCACGGGAACCATTCCCATCGACGGCAATGGCGCCAATACCATCACCGTCATCGGCCAGTACGGCATCCTCGTCATCGACGGCACCGGCGCCTGGACCTACACCCTCAACGACAACGTCAGCCACCCCA
>JANJUM010000136.1 GCA_024710585.1 Desulforhopalus sp. | reverse complement strand
TGTTTGGCGCGCTCGAGGGGATAGATCACTTCCGGCCGCCCCCCCATCCACTGGAAGGCGATGGGGGGATAGAGCCCGACCCCCTGCTGGTCGTACTCTATGCTGCCCACCACGGTATGGAAGGTGCCCTTGAGCACCTCGTGGCGCACCAGGGCCGGGTTGAGGCTGCCGGCCTGCTCCACCGCCTGCCACAGCACCTGAGCCAGGGCGTAGAAGGCACCCACCGAGATCGATGGCCGGCCGAACTCGGCGCGATAGCGTTCGCCCAGTTCTTTGGCCCCCGGATAGGGATAGTCCTCGGACCAGTGGCCGTCGCTGATGACGTTCTCCGCCGCCTCGCCCATCACCTGGGCGAACTCCACCGGCCAGGTGCCGCGCCAGCCACAGAAGAACTTGAGCGGCAAGCCGCTCTCCTTGACCTGCCGGACCAGTGCGGCGGTGTCGCCCACCGAGCTGTAGATGAGCACCGCGTCGACCCCGAGGGCGGCCATTTCGCCGATCTCCTTGGCATACTCCCGAGTCCCCGAAGGAATGGCGCGGTCATAGACGACCCGATAGCCAAATTCCGTCGCCTTCTTGCGCAGCATGCCGCCGAAGGCGAGCCCGGCGTAGACGTCTTCCACCACCAGGGCGACTCGTTTCGGCCGCGCTTCCTCGGCAAGCGACCGCCACAGCTCGTAGGGGACGGCGGCCGTCTTGCCCATGTCGACAAAGAGCAGGGTCGACCAGAGGAACTTGTGCTCCCGCCACGGCTCGATGAAGCTGCCGGTGGCATGGTAGTAGGTCTTGTTGATCTCGGCGATGATCGAGCCGGGAATGACGCCGTGCACGGCGGTGTGGCCGCTGAGGATGAAGTCGACATGATGTTCGGCGATGAGCTTTTGCACCACCGCCACCACCACCGCCGGGGATGACTGGTCGTCCTGGACGATCAGCTTCACCGGAAACTTTCTCGAATATTCGGCGACATAGATGCCGCCCGCCCGATTGACGTCCTCGACGCTGCGCTCGTAAGCCCACTGCTGCTCCCGGCCGATATGGGAGAGGATGCCGGTGAGCGGCAGGTGGGCGCCGACGACGATGGCCTCCCTGGGAGCGGCGGCATGGGTCGCCGGGGCCAGCGCCAGGAAGAGGAGAACGGCGCAGAGCACCCGTGACACCTCGGCCAGGAGGCGTGCCAATGCCCCTCTTCGGGCCGGCGAAGGGCCATCGGCTCTTGAATGCCGCGCCGGGAAGGGATATGTATACATTTGAAACATGGTAACACCACTCTGGTTCGATAGGTAACAGTCTAGCGGTCCCTCTGGGCAAGATCGGCAGGCGGAGACCGCGCTGCCTGGACCACATTAGCAATTGTCATGCCGTTTCAGAGCCTTGCGTCAACCTGGCAATGTACCACGCGCTCGACGACGGTCGGCGTCGATCTTGCAAGAGTCACTCATTCTGCCCGTATCGCCGCCGAACCGCAAGCCTCGAGATGGCTGACGGCGGCCATCGCGGCAAAAAGCTTGACCAGGGCCGCCGGCAACCCCAAGGAGGCGCCATCGCCGCCACATCATGAACATCTATCGCGTTTCCATCCCCTTAAAGCTCTTTGCCCTGCTGCTGCCCATGGTCAGTCTGCCCATCGCCATCGTCGGCTACTGGGCCCACCAGACCTCGGTGGACAGCGTCACCCAGCTGTCCCGCGAGCATCAGCTCTCCCAGGCCGGCGAGGCGGCGCGGCAGATCAACGCCATCTTCGAAGAGTGCAGTTCCTCCCTCGGCCTGCTCGGCCAGATCGTCGCCGACAGCGCCACCTCCCTGCCGGCAGGCGACGCCGCGGTCAAGGCCAGGTTCGGCACCCTCATCTCCCATATCCTCGCCACCACCACCCATGCCACGTGGCTGGCTTTGGTCGACACCAGGGGCAACACCATCGTCTCCGCCGGCAGGGATGGCACCACCGCCATGGCGCCGGCCAGCGAATTCGCCCGCCTGCCCTGGCTGCACGGCGAGTTCGACTCCACACCCTATATTTCACCGGTCCAGAAGCGCACCGGCCTGCCAACCTACTATCTCTACCTCGCCCGCCCTTTTCTCGACGCCCATGGGGTGATCCGCGGCTCGCTGGTGGCGGAGCTCGACTTCAGCGCCATCATCGCCCTGGTGCGCGACATCGAGATTGGCGCCAAGGGATATGGCTTCCTCGTCGACAAGGGCGGGCGGACCATCGCCCATCCCCGCTTCGAGCCCTACCAGTACGACCTCACCCGCTACAACGACCCGCGTCTGCGCGAGTTCATCGTCCACATGCTTTCCGGTGAGACCGGCTGGATGACCTTCAACGAGGGGGGCGAAAAGGCGGCCGCTTTCGCTCCCGTGACCGCCACCGGCTGGTCGCTGGCGGTGAGCATCCCCATCGAGGAGTTCACCTCGATGGCCAAGGTCCACAAGAGCAACGTCATCCGCGTCGTGCTGGTGATGATCCTCCTCTCCACCGTGGTGGTGATCGTCATCTCCTTTCGCCTCATCCGCCCCATGCGCAACCTGGTGCTGGCCACCGAGCGGGTGGCGTCGGGGGATCTCGGCAGCGAGATCCCGGTGCGCTCGCGGGACGAGCTCGGCATGCTCACCGAGTCCTTCAACACCATGATCCGCAGCCTGCGCGACGTACAGAAGGAGCTGGTCGCCTCGGAGAAACTCATTTCCCTGGGGCGGCTCTCGGCGGGCGTGGCCCATGAGATCCGCAACCCCCTGAACGCCATGAAGGGCGCCATCGCCTACCTGCAAAGGCGTCGCGCCGACGACCCACTGGTCGCCGAATATAGCGCGGTCATCGCCGAAGAAGTCGACCGCTTGAGCGACTTCGTCTCCGACTTCCTCCTCTACGCACGACAGTCCGGCCCGCGCAAGGCCCCCTGCGACATCAACCAGCTGCTGCAGTCGGTGCTCACCCTGCTCGCCGGACAGCTGGCGGCAAGGGGCGTCAACGTCGACCTGCAGCTCGAAGACGACCTGCCGGAGATCGACGCCGACCCGCAGCAGCTGCAGCAGGTGTTCCTCAATGTCCTCATCAACGCCATGGATGCCATGGCGGAAGGTGGCCCCCTGCGCATCGCCACCACCCTGGTGGAAGAAGAAGGCGGCTCCCGGCTCCACATTACCGTCGCCGACAACGGCGCCGGCATCGCCGCCGCCGACCTGCCCTATGTCTTCGATCCCTTCTACAGCACCAAGGATAACGGCACCGGCCTCGGCCTGCCCATCAGCATGAGCATCATCGCCAACCATGACGGTCAGTTCCGCATCGACAGCCCCCCTGGCGAGGGATGCACCGTCGTCATCGACCTGCCCTGCCCACCTGCCCGGCGAGAACTACTACCAGGGAGTGCCCCGTGACCAGAACCATCCTCATCGTCGACGACAAGAAAAACACCCTCAAAGTCCTCTCGGCCATCCTCGCCGACGAGGGCTACACGACCATCGAGGCGAGCAGCGCCCACCAGGCCCTGGATATCATCGCCGCCGAGGAGCATATCGACGCCATCCTCTCCGACCTGAAGATGCCCGGCATGGACGGCCTGGAACTCTTCAACCACCTCAAGACGGTCAACCGGCGCATCCCCTTCGTCCTCATGACCGCCCACGGCACTATCCAGTCGGCGGTGGAGGCGATGAAAAACGGCATCGCCAACTACCTCATCAAGCCCCTCAACTACGAGGAGTTGGCCATCGTCCTCGAACGGGCCATCCGTGAACACGAGCTGTCGCTTGAACTCGCCGACCTGCGCCGCGAGGTGCGCGACCGTTACGCAACGCGCAATATCGTCGGCAGCCACCCGTCGATGCTGCAGGTCTTCGAGATGATCGAGACCGTCGCCCCGACCACCGCGCCGGTGCTCATCTACGGCGAGACCGGCACCGGCAAGGAGCTGCTCGCCAAGGCCATCCACGCCGCCAGCCAGCGCCACAGCCGCCCCATGGTGTGCATCAACTCCGCCGCCCTGCCCGAGGACCTCCTCGAAGCGGAACTCTTCGGCTACCGCAAGGGGGCCTTCACCGGGGCGGTCACCAGCAAGAAAGGGCGTCTCGAGGCCGCCGACGGCGGCACCCTGTTCCTTGACGAAATCGGCCATATGAGCCTGCCCCTGCAGAGCAAGCTGCTGCGTTTTCTCCAGGAAGGCACCTTCGACCCGGTGGGCGGCATCAGCAGCAGGCAGGTCGATGTACGTATCATCTGCGCCACCAACAAGGACCTCGACGAGGAGATCAGGGCGAAACGCTTCCTCGGCGACCTGCTCTATCGCATCGAGGTGTTCAGTATCACCATGCCCCCGCTGCGCGAGCGGGGCGAGGATATCCCCCTGCTGGTCAACCGCTTCATCGAGAAGTACGCCGGGGAATACGGCAAGACGGTGCGCGGCGTGCAGCCGGAAGTCCTCGACATCCTCGCCGGCTATCCCTGGCCGGGCAACGTCCGGGAACTGGAAAACTGCATCGCCCGATGCATCATCCTCGCCAAGGAGGAACTCATCCGCCCCCAGGACCTGCCCGACAAGGTCCTCCAGCACCACAGTCAGCCACCTCTCCCCCTGGACGGGTCCGGGGTGCTCCACCTTCCCGAGGGGGGCCTGACTATCAGGGAGATGGAAGGCCAGCTCATCGAAAAGACGCTGCAGCTCTGCTGCGGCAACAAGTCCCAGGCGGCGAGGATGCTCGGCCTGAGCCGCAAAACCCTCTACGAGAAGATCACCCTGCATCGCCTCTCCTGACGGCGCGGCATCGTCGCCACCTGGACCACCACCCGGCAGAGGCAAAAAAAAAAGGCCGGCGCGCCCCCTTTGAAGAGGGGGCGGCCGGCCCGATGCCCGTCGGCGTTCAATGTCAATACGAATCGTCGTATTCGAGTTTGCTGTAATCCGGCTCCTGCCGTACCAGTTCCAGGGGGTTCTTGCTGTGCAGCACGTACTCGGTGTTGCAGTCGTTACAGACGATGGAATCGCCTACCGTGAAGTAATACTCGATGGCGATATTCTTCAGACAGACCTCGCACTTGAAATATTTCACGCGATCATGCTGCTTGGCGATCTTGACCATAGCCTTCTTCCTTGCTGGGCGAACCGGGTTAACCGCGCATAGTGTTGGCGATGCAACTGCCGCTTCGAACGCTCTATTGGTAATACTCATTACCGCCCAAGTCAATAGGAAGGTCGCAAGCGCCAAGTCGCGGACGGTCTCCAAGGCTTGACACCTCCAAAAAACATGGTTACGTATCGTTTGGTTTGTACGTATCACTATGCAATGGAGGTGGATATGGCCAAGAAAGTAACCATCAGCGTGCCCGACATGCTGCACGAGAAACTGGAGAAATGGCGGGAATCGTTCAACCTCTCGAAGATGTTCCAGGATGCGGTGAGCGAGGCCATCCAGAGAAAGGAGGACTTCCAGAAACGTATCCGCGAGGACCTCGACCTCGGGCAGATCATCGAGCGGCTACGCCGCGAGAAACTGCAATCCGAAGGCAACTACCTGGAAACAGGCAAGAAGGACGGCATCCTCTGGGCCAAGACAGCCCACTACGATCAGCTCAAATACGCCCTGGCATGGAACGACTTCGCCACCGCCACGAAGGATGCGGTGCTCGGCCCATACTTCTGCGAGGTCTTCGCCGCCAACGGCTTCAGTGGCGACAATACGGCCACCTGTTCGGAATACCTCGGCAACTACCTCAGGGGCTGGAAGCAGGGCATCGAGTCTTTCTGGGCGGAGATCAAAGAGAAAATCTGATGGGGCGGGCCATGGCCGGAAGGTCTGCGGCGAACGCTCCATAACCATAAGGAAAGCACTGATGACACGCGAACTCTCTGTGGTGGGGTTGGATATCGGCTCGGTTACCGTCGGCCTGGCACTTCTCGATGGTGCGGGACGGGTGCGTCACAAGGGCTACGCCCTGCATCACGGCAAGATCGCCCAGGTGGCGGCCGACCTGCTGGGCGAACTCGACCCAGGCCAGCCAGGTTACCTCGCGGTGACCTCCTCGAGCCCGGCCAAGGTGGCGGCGCAACGCCGCTATGACGACCAGATCGCCTATATCGCCGCCGCCCGTCACTTTCACCCCGGCCTCGGCGGCCTGCTCGTCGTCGGCGGCGAGAAGTTCAGCCTCGCCACCTTCGACGAGGCCGGCAACTACCAGGGCAGCACCAGCAACACCTCCTGCGCCGCCGGCACCGGCAGCTTCCTCGACCAGCAGGCGGGGCGGCTGCACCTGCGCGGCAGCGAGCACCTCGCGGCCATGGCGTCCGGCAGCCAGGGCCAGTGCCCGCAGATCGCCTCGCGCTGCGCGGTCTTCGCCAAGACTGACCTCATCCACGCCCAGCAGCAGGGCTACCGCCTGGACGAGATCGGCAACGGCCTGTGTCTCGGCCTGGCCAAAAACCTCGTCGACGTCCTCTTCGCCGGGGACCGCAGCCTGCATGGCCAACTGGTCTTCTGCGGCGGGGTTTCGAGAAACAGGGCGGTGGCCGACCATATCGAGCGCCTCACCGGCCTCTCCCTGACCATCCCCGCCGACGGCCACCTCTATGGGGCCATCGGCGCCGCCCTCCTCTTCCTCGAAGAGCTGCGCCAGGGAAAGGCATGGCCCGAACCGCTCCACTTTGCCACGCCACAGGAGCTTTTCCGCGAGGTGGAGAAGACCGCCCGCGCCTATCATTACCCGCCGCTGACGCTTGAACTCTCCACCTATCCCGACTTCGCCGGCAAGGAACGCTACTCCACCCGGCGGGAGGCCGACGACCCCGAGGTGGAGGTGGATATCTACGATCACCTCGGCAGGAAGGCATTGGGCGAGGTCTATCTCGGCATCGACATCGGCTCCACCAGCACGAAGGCGGTGCTCCTCGACCCAGAGGGCGACGAGGTCATCGCCGGTTTCTACACCCGTACCGCCGGCCGCCCGCTGGCCGCGGTGCAGAACATCTTCTTCGCCATCGAAGACATCGAGCGACGCCAGGGCGGCCGCTTCACCGTCAGGCAGTGCGCCACCACCGGCTCGGGGCGCAAGTTCATCGGCAAGCTGATCGGCGCCGACCTCGTCGTCGACGAGATCACCGCCCATGCCCGCGCCGCCTGCCAGCTGAACCCGGATGTCGACACCATCATTGAAATAGGGGGGCAGGACGCCAAGTTCACCCTGATAAACAACGGTCGGGTGACCTTTTCCACCATGAACAGCGTCTGCGCCGCCGGCACCGGTTCCTTCATCGAGGAGCAGGCGGCGCGCCTCGGCTGCCCGGTTGGCGACTATTCACGGCGTGCCGAGAGAGCCAGCGCCCCCTTGACCAGCGACCGCTGCACCGTCTTCATGGAGCGCGACATCAACCACCTGCTCAGCGAGGGTTACGAGGTGGATGAAGTGCTCGCTGCGGCGCTGCACTCGGTGCGCGAAAACTACCTGCAGAAAGTGGCGACGGAAAAACATATCGGCAGGACGGTCCTCTTCCAGGGAGCCACCGCCAAGAACCGCGCCCTGGTGGCGGCCTTCGAACAACGCCTCGGCAAGCCGATCCTCGTCTCCAAATACTGTCACCTCACCGGGGCACTTGGCGCGGCGCTGATCCTCCGCGACGAAGGGCGGCAGGAGACCTCCTTCATCGGCTTCGACCTCTGCCGCAAGAGGGTCGAATTGTCCGGATCGGTCTGCACGAGATGTAACAATACTTGTAAGATCAGCACGGTGAGCATCGATGGCCACGAAGTCTCCTACGGCTTTCTCTGCGGCCGCGACGGCGACGAACAGAGCCAGGTTGCCAGCACCGCCAAGGGCTTCGACCTGCTCCGTGAACGGCGGCGACTGCAGAAGGCGCTTTCCCAGGAAGCCGACCGCAAGGGCCCGGTGATCGGCCTGCCGGCCGCGGTCCACCTGCACGACGACCTCCTGCTGTGGCGCAGCTTCTTCACCCTGCTCGGCATCCCCACGGTAACCTCGGAGAGCGCCCGCACGGCGGTCGCCGACGGCAGAAAACTGAGCCGCGCCGAGTTCTGCGCCCCGGTGGCATCCATGCACGGCCATACCCGCTGGCTGCTCGACCATGCCGACTACGTCTTCCTGCCCCTCTACCTGGAAAACAAGGCGCGCAGCGGCCGGCGCCAGTTCTGCTATTATACCCAGTTCCTCCCCGCCCTGGTCGGCGACGTCGCCGCCGGGGAAGAGAAGCGTCTGCTGCGGCCGATCATCAAATACCTCTACACCCCCTTCCACACCAAGATGCAGCTCTACCGCATGCTGCAGGGCATCGCCCCCGGGCAGTGGAACTTCTTCGAGGTGGGCTCCGCCTACGACCGCGCCCTGGCCATCGATCAGGAATATCGCCTGCGCCTCAAGGAGGCCATGCGCCTGAGGCAGTCGGAAGAAAACGGCTCGGAGATTGGCGTGGTCTTCCTCGGCCGGCCTTACACCCTGCTGTCGCCGGGCCTCAACAACAATATCCCCGGCATCTTCCGCAGCCTCGGCATCGACGCCTTCTACCAGGACATGCTCGACTACGACCCCCGCGAAGTGGAGGCCATCAAGCCGCTGCTCGACGAGATCCACTGGGAGCACGGGGCGAAGATCCTCGAAGCGGCCGAGGTGGTCGCCAGGCGCCCGGGGCTCTACCCCGTGCTGGTCACCTCCTTCAAGTGCTCCCCCGACTCCTTCGCAGTCGAGTATTTCAAGGACATCATGGAGCGGTACGACAAGCCCTACCTCGTGCTCTCCCTCGATGGCCACGACTCCAGCGTCGGCTACGAAACCCGCATCGAGGCGGCGGTGCGCGCCTTCCGCAACCATCACGGCGGCGGCCGCGTGACGACGGTGTCCGCGCCAACCCTGCCCGAGGCGGCGGGGAGCCTGGCCGGCAAGCACGTCCTCTTCCCCAACTGGGACCAGCTCACCTGCGCCCTGCTGGTCGCCACCCTGCAGCGCGAGGGCTTTGACGCCCGCCTGCTGGAGGAGACGGAACAGACCATCCGCGAGAGCCTGCGCCACAACTCCGGGCAGTGCATCCCCCTCAACGCCATCGCCGAGGCGGCCATGGTCTATGTGCGCCGCCACCAGTTGGACCCCGGCAACTGCGTGCTGTGGATCAACCGCTCCTCGCTGGCGTGCAACATTCACCTCTACCCACTGCAGATCGCCAGGATCTTTGCCGAACACGGCGGAGGCATGGAAAAGATGGGCGTTTACCAGGGGGAGATCACCTTCTCTGACATCTCCCTGCGCGCGGCGCGCAACGCCTACTTCGCCTATATGCTGGGCGGCATGCTGCAGAAGGTCGCCTGCCGCATCCGCCCCTACGAAACGGAAAAGGGCCGTACCGACTGGATCGTCGACAAGGCCATCAAGGTGCTGCGCGACGCCTTCCTCGGCAAGCGGCAGCTGGAAAAGACCGTCGACGAGATCGTCACCCAGTTCGAGTGGGTCGAGACCGCCGGGCCCAGGCGGCCCAAGGTGGCCATCTTCGGCGATCTTTATTCACGGGACAACCGGGTCATGAACCAGGACCTCGTCGCCTGCATCGAAGGGCTCGGCGGCGAGGTGGTCACCACTCCCTACAGCGAGTACGGCAAGATGATCGCCGGCAGCTACTTCCGCAAGTGGTTCAACGAGGGCAAATACCTCGACATGCTCACCGGCAGGGCGCTGCTTGCGGCGATGCTCGCCCTGGAGAAGAATCTGATGAAGAGCTTCAACCGCATCCTCGACGAAGCGGAGCACCGCTATGACGATGACCCGGCGGAGATACTCGCCCGCTACCAGGTGTCGGTGGAGAACAGCGGCGAGTCGATGGACAACATCCTCAAGGTGCACTACCTCGCCAAGCACCACCCGGACCTCAGTCTCTTCGTCCAGGCCAGCCCGGCCTTGTGCTGCGCCTCGCTGATCACCGAGGCGATGAAGGAGCGGATCGAGCGGCTCACCGGCATCCCGGTGGTGTCGATCACCTACGACGGCACGGGGGGCGACAAGAACGCCCTCATCGCCCCCTACCTGCAGTTTCCCCGCCAGTTCCAGCCAGCGGTGGCCCGCCTCGGCCGGGAGGCGAGCTAGGGGTTTCGAGGGACGGCGAAAAGAGTGGCCATCCCGTCACGGAACGTTCGCCGCCTGGCCCTCCCCATGGCGAGAGCGGGGCGCGACACGGCCTCCTCCTCAGGCCCCATCGCCACGACGATGGGGCCGGGGGAGGCCGGTCAGCCCTTCCGCACCACCTTTTGCGTCGCCTGCAGGTCTTTCGCGGGAATTTCCTCGAACATCCCGGCGCCCACGCCACAGATCGGGCAGTGACTCGGGGGACGTTGACCGACATGGACATAACCGCAGATGGTGCATCGCCATTTCTTCTGTTCCATCGTTTCTTCTCCGTAAGCTATTTCTTTAAGACGAACTGTTTCGGCGCCAAACCCTTTATAGATACCTGTCCTAAGGCTTTTTGGCAACGAGTATCGTTACCAAATCCACATGACGGCCCATCTTCCCAGTGATGGCGCCGACCCTTGAGCAGGTCCACAAACTCCTCAGGCTGAACACCTCGCCCCCTTCAATCGGCCCGCTGGTAGAGGCAAGAGCCCCGCTATCATGGACAAGGCCTGCCAGACCCGTTATACAGTAGAGAAAGAACCGTTTACCCCTGGATGCTCAGCTGAAGGAGGCACAATGAACTTTCTCGACGCGCTCTATCTGGAAAAGACCATGCCCGGCTGCTGCACCGGGACCACCTGGCTGGCCCCCAGGGGCCGCAAGCGCCTCGCCGCGGTTTCTCCCGTCGATGGCGAGACCTTCGCTACGGTGATCAAGGCCGGCGCCAGGGAATACGAACAGGTGGCGGCCGAGGCGGCACGCGCCTTTCCCTTGTGGCGCGCCCTGCCTGCGCCGCGGCGCGGCGAGATCGTGCGCCAGATCGGCCTCAAGCTGCGCGACTTCAAGCTCCCCCTGGGCACGCTGATCGCCTATGAGACCGGCAAACCCCTGCAGGAAGGACTGGGCGAGGTGCAGGAGGTCATCGACATCTGCGACTATTGCGTCGGGCAATCGCGCATGCTCTACGGGATGACCACCGTCTCCGAGCGGCCCGAGCATCGCCTCTTCGAGCAGTACCACCCCCTGGGTGCGGTGGCCATCATCACCGCCTTCAATTTCCCGGTGGCGGTCTGGGGCTGGAACGCCATGATCGCCGCCATCTGCGGTGACGTCAGCATCTGGAAGCCCTCCTCCAAGGCGCCGGTCTCGGCCATCGCCATGCAGAAGATCCTCGCCCGGGTGCTCGAAAGCAACGGCCTGCCGGAGGGGGTGTTTTCGCTGCTGGTCGGCGACCGCGACGGCGTCGGCGAGCAAATCCTCCTCGACCGACGTATCCCCCTGGTGTCCTTTACCGGCTCGGTGGACTCCGGACGCGGCGTGGCCAGGAAGGTGGGGGAACGTCTCGGCAAGACCATCCTCGAACTGGGCGGCAACAACGCCATACTCATCGGCGAAAGCGCCGACCTGGCGCTGGCCCTGCCGGCGGTGGTCTTCGGCGCCATCGGCACCGCCGGGCAGCGCTGCACCAGCACACGGCGGCTGCTCATCGCCGAGCGGCGTTACGACGAGGTCAAGGAGCTTCTCTGCCGCGCCTACGGCTCGCTGAAAATCGGCAACCCGCTGCTCGAGGCCAACCACCTCGGTCCGCTCATCGATCTCGAAGCGGTCAAGACCTACAACAAGGCCATCAAGGCCATCGTCGCCCAGGGCGGCACCATCCTCCACGGCGGCAACGTCCTCAAGGGCTCGGACTACGCCTCCGGCTGCTATGTCGAGCCAACCCTGGCCGAGGTTCCCGGCCACCTGCCCATCGTCCACCGCGAGACCTTCGCCCCGATCCTCTACCTCATCAAGTATTCCGGGGACATCGAGCAAGGCATCGCCCTCAACAACGAGGTCGACCAGGGGCTGGCCTCGGCGATCTTCAGCAACGACCACCGCGAGATCGAAATTTTCCTCTCGGCGCGCGGCTCTGACTGCGGCATCGCCAACGTCAACATCGGCACCTCCGGGGCGGAGATCGGCGGGGCCTTCGGCGGCGAAAAGGACACCGGCGGCGGCCGCGAATCGGGCTCCGACGCTTGGAAGGCCTATATGCGCCGGCAGACGGTGACTATCAACTACGGCAAGGGACTGCCGCTGGCCCAGGGGATCAAGTTCTCGCTTCGCGACGGGGAGGTCTGAGCGGCGGCGCCTTCCAGCCCTCTTCCTATCGGGGGACTCGAACCCTGACCGTAAACGGACCACGAGTCCCCTGCCCGTTTATCGCCCAGGTGCGTCGTGTTTGTACTGCCGCACCCCTGCCAGCGCCTCGAAGGCCGCGCCCTTCCGCCACAACCGACGACCGGCGATAATGCTTGCCAAGGTCGCTGCGACCTGCTACAGGGTCTCGAGAAGCCGAGTCGCCCGAATCGCCCGCAACCACACCTGCCCCGCCTTCGCCGCCAAGAGCGGCAGGAGGCCAAACCGGCCAGGGAGACAGGGGGGAAACACACCACCTTCCTGGCCAGCACCCAACGAGAGGAAACGACGCCATGCAGCCAACCACGGAACTGACCGACTACATGGGCATCAAGAGCCTGTTGAGCGATGAAGAGAAGCTGGTGCAGCAGACCGCCCGGGAGTTCGTCAACCGCGAGGTGATGCCGATCATCGACAGCTACGCCCAGGAGGAGAAATTCCCCGCCCACCTCGTCAAGACCATGGGCGGCCTCGGCTTCCTCGGCCCCACCCTGCCGGAGGAATATGGCTGCGCCGGCCTCTCCAACGTCGCTTACGGCATCCTCATGTACGAACTGGAGCGGGGCGACTCGGCCATCCGCAGCTTCGCCTCGGTGCAGGGCTCCCTGGTCATGTACCCCATCTTCACCTACGGCAGCGCGGCGCAGAAAGCACACTGGCTGCCGAAGATGGCCGCCGGCGAGGCCATCGGCTGCTTCGGCCTGACCGAACCGGATTTCGGCTCCAATCCGGCCGGCATGCGCACTCGCGCGGTGCGCAACTCCGACGCCACCTGGACCATCAACGGCGCCAAGATGTGGATCACCAACGGCAGCATCGCCGACGTCGCCGTGGTCTGGGCGATGACCGAGGACGGCGTGCGCGGCTTCCTCGTCCCCAAGGACACCCCCGGCTTCACGTCCGTGCGCATGAAGGGCAAGTGGAGCCTGCGCGCCTCGGTGACCTCGGAGCTGATACTCGACAATGTCGTCGTCGCCGAGGACGAGGCCATGCTCCCCCTCGCCAAGGGGCTGAAGGCGCCGCTCAGCTGCCTCACCCAGGCCCGCTACGGCATCGCCTGGGGCGCCCTGGGGGCCGCCGACAACTGCTACCAGACCGCCCTTGCCTACGCCCTGCAACGCGTGCAGTTCGACAGACCTATCGCCGGCTTCCAATTGCAGCAGAGGAAGCTGGCGGAAATGGTCACCGAGCTCACCAAGGGACAGCTGCTCGTCCTCCAGCTCGGCCGCCTCAAAGATGCCGGCACCTATACCCCGGCCCAGGTATCGATGGCGAAGATGAACAATGTCAAGGTCGCCATGGACATCGCCCACATGGCGCGCACCATGCTCGGCGCCAACGGCATCATGGGCGAGTACCCGATCATGCGCCACGCCAACAACCTCGAGTCGGTCTACACCTACGAGGGCACCCACGACATGCACACCCTGATCATCGGCCAGGAGGTCACCGGCATCGCCGCCTACCGCTAGCCGGGCAGCGGCGCCTCGCCCTGCCGCTGCCGCAGGGCGGTGACCGCGGCATGCAGGGCGACGATGGCCGTGTCCACCTTGAGGATACGCGGACCGAAGGAACAGCAGAGGAACCCCTGCTCGGTGAACTTGTCCAGCTCATAGGGCACCCAGCCCCCTTCCGGACCGACGGCGAGGAGCAGCCGGCCCTCGCCGGGGATAGGCGCCCTGGCCAGAGGCAGCGCGCCGCCGGGATCGGCGAGGAGGCGCAGGCGGTGTTGCCCCGCCAGAGTCGGGCAGAAATCCTCGATGAACGGCTTGAAGCGGGGATGCAGCACCACCTCGGGCAATACCGTATCCACCGCCTGTTCCAGGCCAAGGAGAAGGTGAGTCCGCCATTCCTCTTCTTCCAGCAGCCCCGCCTCCCAGAAGCTCTTTTCCACCCGGTTGGCATGGATGAGATGAATAGTGCCGACTCCCAGGGCGGCCACCTGGCTGAGGATGCGTTTGAGCATGATCGGCCGCGGCAGGGCGAGGATGAGGTCGAGGTCCGGGCGCCGTCCCCCGCCCTCCTCCCACTCCACTTCCAGGGTGACGGAAAACGGGAATTTTCTGACCAGCGACTCTATCCGCCCTCGACCGCGGGGGCCGTTGACGATGCCAAGGCGCAGGCTGTCGCCGGGGGCGGCGCGCAGCACCTTGACGATATGCTCGGCGCGGCGGTGGCCAAGGGTGAGCAGATCACCCTGCAACTCGTCCCTGGCAACAAGGATAATGTTCATGCCTCTTCCTCCACCCGCCCTGCGGCGGGGATTTTCACGTTGTGCTCGGGAAGTTCTTGCATGGGAACCACCCCTCCTATAAGGTGAGCGGCTGAACAACCGTGGGAGGCCGTCGCCGATGTTTTTCCTCTACAATATCATCTCGTTCCTGCTCTTACCGGTTCTCCTGCCCCTGCTCCTCGTCGCCTTCGGCTGCCGGCGCAAGTACCGTCGTCGCCTGCCCGCCCGCCTCGGCGTGGGTCTCGGCAGGATCTGCCGCAGTGGCCGGCCCGGTCCGCCGACCGTGTGGGTCCACGCCCTCTCGGTGGGCGAGGTGACCTCGGCGGTGCCGCTGCTGCGCGCCCTGCGCGCCCGCTACCCCCAGGCCCGGCTGCTCGTTTCGGTGACCACCGCCACCGGGCGCATGGTCGCCGACCGACAGCTGGAAGGTATTGCCGATGCGGTTTTTGACGGTCCGGTCGACTTCCTGCCGGTGGTCAACCGCTTCCTCGACA
>JANJUM010000110.1 GCA_024710585.1 Desulforhopalus sp. | reverse complement strand
CATTCCGAACACGGAAGTTAAGCTCTTCAGCGCCGATGGTACTGCATGGGTAACTGTGTGGGAGAGTAGGTCGCCGCCGAATTTCTGCTCAGGCGTCCCGTCAAGACAATCTTGACGGGACGCCTTTTTTATTGCTCGCCGAAAGTCAATACTGCCAGAACCCTGAATCAGCCAAGCGTCGCCAGGGCCTTTGTTGCAGCCATGGCGATGGGGCCATCACTGCATCCGGCATATTTTTCCTCTTCGAGGATACGAAGAAGTATTTCCCGGGATTTTTCCACCGGGGGAAGCAAGCAACTCTCGCAAACCCTGGCCACGACCTCATCACGTACCGCAACATCGATCTGATGGCGATCACTGAGCAGGGAAAAAAACGCCGCCTCGACCTCTTCTCCCCCGCCGTGCTGCTGAAGAAGGAGCACCAACCCTGGCAGGAGGCGGTCGTCCACTACCAGCAGCGCCTCAATCAAGTCATCGCGCATCTCATCCCCACCGACGAGCGCGATAAAGTCTATCACCGCCTTCTGCACACGGTGGTCGGGATGTTTAAGAAAGGGTCTGACCAGACGAAAAAATCCGCTGTCGTCGAGAAGAGCGAGCAGCAGCACGGCATTACGCAGCACATACCACGGCTGCTTGCTCGCCAGGCGTTTGAGTATTGCGGGAAGGATGACACAGGTCCTGCGCGGGATCACCTCGAACAGAGCAATGCGCACCTCCTTTTCCGGGTGTCTGAAGAGTTCTTCAATAAGGCGCCCGCCGGCGTTTTCGCCAACATGCTGAAAGACCTTCTTCAGTCGCTGACGCTCTTCAAACTTGATCCTCGTGAACGAGGCCACCATCGCATCGACGATCCGCTCCCAGGCAGGAGAGGCAAAACAGGCGGCGAGTGATAGTCTCATCTCGCAGTGGCTGGGAAGAATCTCGTTACGAACCCGGGACAAAGTCTTCAAGAGGAATTCCGTCTCAGCCCACAGCCGTCTCTGTAGCATTGTTTCGATCAGAAACAACATCGATTGGATGAGTTCACGATATTCCGGACGGAAATCCCGTTCTACATGAAGCCAGGAGGAAAAGCCCTGGGAAAAGGCGACCAGAGCCGCGGGAGGAAGCCGGGCTGGTCTGGTTGAGCGTATGAATCGATCAAGGACCCTGAGTGCATGAAAACGAGCCGCGGCATCGGGGTGGCGGCAGCAGATGGCAATTTTGTCGAGACTCGTGCGCAGACCGGCTTCGTCACCTTGGCGGAGCCGGTTATGGAGGTGGCGGACAAATCTGGCCACTGCGCCTTCCCGACACAGGGCCTCACAAGGCGCCAATCCCGCCGACTGGCTTTTCTGCTGAGCGGTTTTTCGCCCGTCTTCGGGCCCCTGATCCGCCTTCATAGCATTCCTCTGGAGAGCGGCCACCACCTTCCAGCCGGGGCAATCAGGCGTTGGCGACCACGTCGAAGAGAAACTGCTCGTTCATGGGAAAGAGAGAGAACAGTGGCCACCATTTCAATTTTTCCTTGAAAATCAGGGCATAACCCTGCTCATCAAAGCGAATCACCTTGCCCGGTGTGCCAATCGTCAACCGGCTCCGCCCCTGGGTTACTTGCAGACAGACATCGACATCGTCACCAGGATGCAGATCGCAGCCAGAGCGCTTCTCGACCTTGGCAAACATGCTCTCCAGCCCTATATCCCGCAAATTTCCTCTGATGACCCTGCCTTCTACAGTCGTCAATTCCACCGCAGCGATATAGGGGAGACGTAATCTTCCCCGGCGGCACTTCACTTCCTCATCTTCCATACCGTAACCTGTCTCGTTATCTACAGAAATTGCTTCTAGCCGGAGCTGGGAAACCGTGTAATTTCCCTCTGTGCTGACAATCATTTACCACATTGCCAGCCCCCCCGCCATAACCATTTCATGAATCGACAGACTCGGAAGACGGCGAACTCATCAAGATAGTTAAAAAGACTTGAGTGGTCAAAGCCTCCGTGGTTTACGCCATGGCGCTTGAGGTGTTTTCCCGCTCAATGACAGCGGAACACGAGTATAATTCCTTTGACAACCAAGTCTATCAGTTGTCTGGGCAAAGGGACAAGAGCACCTTGAAGAAAATTCTCGAGATAGGGCCATATTTCGCCAGGTTCTCACCATGGCTCATCTCCTTCGCGCAGGAGCGGACAGGATTTTCCCTGCCAGATACCGTCAGAGCGAACAATTATCTCGGAAGCACCTGAGCCGAGGCTAACGCAGCAGCAGGGCATAAACTTCAGGCGAGTACCACTTCCCTTTCCGGCCGATACCCGTTTATCGCCCTCATCCTTGAATACCATGCACCTCGCCAAGCCCACGATATCTGGCGTCGCACCATCAACGACCGTGGCTTCGACTAAGTGCCGCCAGGTCATACGGGAATGATCGTGAGTATCCTCACGAAAAGCAGGCGGATCAGAGAACTGTCGGAAGGCAAACTCGGGTAGGGCAGAGGAGCAAAAGGACAAGAAACTGCACTCTCTTCTTTGCTTTGCCACACAGTTCTGTGATAACATAGGTTGCAACACTGACTTCGCGTCGATTAAATAGCCCCTCTGCCCGTTCAGCGGATACCCCATATGCCGTCATCAGCCTCACTCCCGCCACCGGGAGTTCTCGACCTCCTGGCCACCCGCCCCTCCCCAAGGTCCTTTGCCGTCCGGGTCGACAACCTTCGCCTCTCCGATCCCCTCAAGCGGAAGGTGCTGCAGTGCGAAGCCATGAAGAGTGATGGCAAATTTACCAGGCGCGAGAGCATGCCGTCCCTCGACAGCGGGGAGGAAAAGGAACTTGCCGCCGAGATGCTGCGTTGCCGGCACCGCTTCAGCGAATTGCTGCTGACCGCAACCCGCTTCCGCCAGGCTGCCCTGACGGTCATCCAGAACATCTATCTGTTCAACACGCGCAGGATTTTCTTCTCCCCCCCTTTCGGCCCTCCCGATGGGGAACGCCAGGAGGCATTGCTGCTGTTCAGCGCCAGCCCCGCGGAGCAGTCCCTGCCACTGGCCAAAACGCTGCAGCACGCCATCATCGCCCGGGTATGGAATCGCATCACCTCCAGGCAGAACGCCTCCCAGGAGGAGGACCCTCGTTTTCTCGCGCTGGAAGAGAGCGTCGAAGCCCTCAACACCCTGCGCAATATCTATATCCTCTTAACGCGTGGCCTTGTCCAGGCCCTGGTATTTCGTGCTAAAACCCCGTCGCAGAACCAGTCCACTGAAGATGCAGTGCAAAGCGGCACCTTCGGCGTGGCCCGCGCCGCCTACCGCTATCATCCCTCTTGTGGGGTGCGCTTCTCCACTTTTGCCACTCACTGGATCAATCGGGAAATACAACAGCAGGCCCTCTCCGGTCGCCTGATTCGTGTCTCATCCACCGTAATCGAGGCCCATGCCCGTGCCAAGAAGCGGGATGATCAGGCTTCCGCCCGAAAATACGAGAACATTCTCCGGGGAGCAAACACCCTCCTCCTGGGCGAGGGCGACACCGATACGACCGCGCTGGCAGAGGCCTTGGGCAGTACCCCCACCCCGGAAACGATTCTCGAACGCAGGCAACTCCACCGCTTGCTGCTCGACGCCCTCGACAGCCAACTCGACCCGAAAAAGCGCGAAGTGCTCAAACGACGCTTCGGCCTCTTCCCCTATAATGCAGACGAGGATTCGGTACTCGACATCAGTCGCCGCCTCGGCGTCACCCGCAGCAGCGTCTATCAGCTCGAAGAATCCGCCCTGCGGCAACTCCACCGACATCTGACCTCGGTCCAGGACGGCCCATCCGGGCAAGCCCTCGTGCCGCAGCCATAAGGTCAGCCCTCTGCCGCAACTCTTGTCACTGCAAACGGATAAAGCCCACGCAGAATGAGAATCTCATCCCCCGTGTAAATTTTGCCCGGCCTCTGACGAGTAAGCCGATATCGATGTACAACTCGCGGAGCGAGGCTACCTCCACACGATCACAGCCATTACGCCATGACTTGCCGCCCCTCCCCCGGTGCAGTATATTTACAAGAAGAATGCGGTCGCCACGCTGCTGCTTCCCTGCACCTGCGCGGCCGCCTCCGGCCCGTTCATTTCTGTGGAGGTCTCACCATGAAAACCGTGTTGTCTTTGTTTCTCGCCATCTCCGTCACCGTGCTCTTCTGCACCCCGACGGCCATGGCCGGTGGGCGGTATTCCCGCCACTACGACTACGGCTATCGGCCCTACGTCCACCATCATCACTATTCTTACAGCCACCGCTACCGCAATGACGCCTGGCTGCCACTTCTTGGCGTCGGCCTGCTCACCGGGGCGGTGGTCGGTTCGATGGTCGCCAGCCCACCGCGTACCGTCTATTACCCGCCGCCACGCACCGTCTACTACCCGGCGCCCGCGGTGACCGTCTATACCCCGCCAGCTTCTCCTCCGGCAGCAACGGCAGGACAGGAGGAAATGGTACTGCGCCAGGTCACGGTGAACGAAAAACTGGTCAACATCCGCTCCGGTCCGGGGCTCGACACCTCGATTCTCGGTCGCGCCGTTTCCGGCCAGGTGGTCGATGTCATCGGCGCCGCCCCGGAGTGGCTGTATATCCGCACCGCAAGTGGCCAGTATGGGTGGATCATGAGCCGCTACACCACCGAACTGGCGAGCCCGGTAGGATGACCTAGGCGCTTTTGGCGACGACGCTGGCAATTTTGTCGTCCATGCTCTGCTGCCGGTCGGTCCTCGTTCCGAGTTTGATGGTGGTGGTGATACGCGGTGCGCCCATGCCATGCACCTCGAGATGGCACTGCTTGACCGCCGCCATCACCTCGTCCCATTCGCCTTCGATATTGGTTCCGTAGGCGTGCAGACGGTGAGTCAGTCCATGTTTCTCGAGAACCTTCTGGCAGGCCGCCACATACTTCGAGACGGAAACGCCGACACCCAGGGGTACGATACAGAGATCGAGAATCACCTTCATTTTTTCCTCCTCGTCAATACTCAGTCATCTTCGGCCGGGCAAAGCACCCGGTTCCACAAAGAACTCCCGACCACCAGGCCAACCTTGCCAGGAGTTCGCGAGGAACGTCCCCGGCCGTTTCACATCGTCGGCCGACCACTCAGGTCATTTACACTCACCACCTCTTCGCTCTCACCCCAGCCGAGCAGATCCATGCCAGCCTTCCCGGAGCCAGCGCATCTCGCCCTTACGGCCTTCGGCACATTGCCAGCTCTAGAGAAGACTGGTAACCTCCATCCTTCGGCCGGTCAACCCTCTCCCTGAGCCGCCCGTCGGCCAAGCCCCCATCCATAGCCTATGCCCGCCATGAAACATTCCTTCCGATCCATCGTCTGGAACCTCGTGCTCCTCACAATCGGCTCTCTGGTTTTCGCCATCGGCGCCCAGGCCATCCTCGTGCACCACAACTTCATCATCGGCGGGCTCTTCGGCACCGGCATGCTCATCTATTACAAAAGCGGCATGCTCTCCCCGGGCATCTGGTACCTGCTGCTCAACATTCCCCTGCTCATCGCCGGATGGATCTTCCTCTCGCGTCGCTTTTTCCTCTACAGCCTCTACGGGGTGTGCATGCTCTCCTTCTTTGCCGAGATCCTCACCCTCGACTTCGCCATCACCGACCAGCTTTACGCCGCCGTAGCCGGTGGCGCCATCTGCGGCGTAGGGGCGGGCATCAGCCTGCGCTCGCGAGGGTCGGGCGGTGGCCTCGACATCATCGCCATCATCTTTCACCAGAAGTTCAACTTCGGGGTCGGCAAGTTCTTCATGCTCTACAACGCCGCCCTCTACACCCTGGTGTTCAGCCAATACGAGCCCAACATCGTCATCGCCTCGATCATCGTCACCTTCGTCTCGTCGATCAGTCTCGAGCACGTGCTATCACTTTTCAACCAGAGGAAGATCGTCTATATCCTCAGCGACAACCATCAGGCGATCATCGACACCATCTCTTTCGACCTGCAGCAGGGGGCGACGCTGCTCCCGGCTACCGGCGCCTACACCGGCAGACAAACGCAGATGATCATGACCATCACCAACAACCTGCAGCTGAAACGGCTCGAGGAGAAGGTCTTCGACATCGACCCCCAGGCCCTGTTCATCGTCGAGAACAGCTTCAACGTCATCGGCTCGAACTTCGGCAGGAGGAAGATCTATTGAGGGAGGAAACCAGGTGGGTCAGAGGAGACGGTGGTCCTTCTTCAACCCTTCGTAGACAATGGTGGAGACATCGCGAATCACCCTGCTGCGCGATGCCATCCACTGGCCATAGTCCCGCGCCTTATTGCGGCGTTCGATGATGCCAACAATGGCGTAGGGATAGACGGCGCCGCCCCGGGCCTTGACGACGAGAATCCCCATGTCGCCGCAGAGGCGGGCAGTGGTCCCGGTCTTGTTGTACACCAGGGTGCCGCGGGGAATCTTGGTGCCGAAGTAGAGGCGATCCCGGCCAGGCAGAGCCATGACACGGCGGATCTCCTTGCCATTGGGGAGTTCCATGTTCCACAGTGAGCGCAGGAAGCGGACGTAGTCGGCCGGGGAGGCGCTGTTCAGGTAGGTCCGCCCGTCGGCGGGAATATACTCCTTTATTTCCGTAGTCTTAAAGATGTGGCCATAGTGCTTGCTGAGGATGGCATTGCACTGCTGCGGCCCACCGACTTTGCGGATGAAGTAGTTGGTCGCCGGATTGGAGCTGCGCTGGATCATGGCCTCCATCTGCCTGCGGCTCTGTTTATCGTAGTGCAGCCGGCCCTCCTTGACCCGATGAAAGAAGGCCAGCGCGACAAAAGGCTTGATCATGCTCGCCGCCTGAAACTTCACTTCCGCATTGATGTCGGCAAGTTTCCTGTCGCTCTCGAGGTCGTAGACCATCCACCCGGTGGCCTCATCCTTGTCGATCACCCCCTTGCGACGCAAGGTCTCGAGGTATTCGGCGATAGCCCCCTCGACCACGTCGCTCTCCTTCGATTCGCCCGTCAGCCGCTCCTTCTGTCCTGACCGGGGGTCCCGTTCAACGACGCGCTGTTCTTCAGCGCGGTCAGAGGTGGACGGGCCGCCCTTGGCCAGGGAGGCGGCCTGCGGCCTCCCCTTGTCCTGCTTCTCCGCCTCCGCGCCTCCACGAGACGATCGCGCCCCGGCCGCTTTTTCCGCTACCTCGTCGATGAGGCTCGATTCCCCATAGACCACGGTATTGCTGTTTTCTTTGGCCAGGGAAGCGGAGATCCTCTTGCCACGCAGCAGCTGGCTATGGCGCTTGGCGATGGCGTTGGCCGAGGCCTGATCGCCGCGCAGGCGGTAGACGAGCAGATAGTTATTGAAATCAGTCTTTTCGATGAACAGCTCCTGCTTGACCTCCTCGTCGAGCGTCGAGTAGAGCAGTTGGTAGGTGTCCTTGAGCGAGTCGAGATTTCGGCCCATGCCGTAACTGATATTGAACAGAGTGTGGAATTTTTCCTTTCTCGTGGAATACGGTTCATCGTAACCGACTGTTGCCAGCAACTGCGCATGCCT
Organism: Desulforhopalus sp.; assembly: GCA_024710585.1. Lineage (GTDB taxonomy): Bacteria > Desulfobacterota > Desulfobulbia > Desulfobulbales > Desulfocapsaceae > Desulforhopalus_A. Next base: position 17,333 of record JANJUM010000110.1, on the reverse strand, counting down.
GACCAGCATTTGAGGCACAGTCCTGGCCGAGAGATTGCCATCGTAAACGATGGCGTATTCCCCCTCGCCAATACCGACAATACGGAGTCTGTTTCGTATGTCGCTGTCGAAGACGCTTTCCAGGTCATCCCTGTAATCGAGGATCTTCTCAAAATCCTTGCTGCGCATATAGACAATGGCGTAGCTCTCAGAGGAGTTCACCGCCCTTCTTTTCCCCTGCAGGGAAGCATGGTCCCGGTTGTAGGAGACAGGGCCTGCGGCATGCGCCGTCGCGCTGTGGAGGACGAGGGCCATGAGCAGCAGTGCGGTCGATTTTCCGATGGCGGAGAAGATCTGGTGCGATTTCATTTCACGTGATATTTCGCTGCCCGCTCCATGTCGTGGTGCCAAGGGAGCAGCAGGAATTTGATTTGGTGATGGGCGAGAGGAGGAAAATGGTGGAAGCAAGCCTTGAAAGACAGTACTCATACCATCGTTTCCTAGCCGAAAAATACCGAACATAACAACAAAGTGTAGTATTGTTCAGAGAAAAAGGGTAGTAGATTTCCTCGCTCATTGCAAGCATGAAATGCCTATTTAGCGGATATCCCGCCTTATTCCTTGCAAGTGCCGGCGGCGCGATCTATAGTTGCCGCGATGAGGTCAGGCACGGTCCTCCGACTTCGGCGAAGGGGCCGATTTCCGCGCCGTCCCACCCCGTCGCTTTGAGCGATGCAGAGTGGCCACCCCCCAGATCTCCACAGCCGCCATGACATTTTTCGACAATTTCGCTTCCATCCGGCTCATCGCCGCCCATCGCGGCTTCCGCGGGCACTTCCCGGAAAACACCATGGCGGCCTTCCTGGCCAGCATCGGCCGCTGCCATTTTCTTGAACTCGATGTGCAGATGAGCCGCGACAACGTGCCCATGGTCATCCACGACCCGACCCTTGAACGTACCAGCGATGCCAGGCTGCGGCGCCAAAGCCTCGGGGTACGCTCGTTGCGCGTGGGGGAATGGAACCTGGAACAGCTCAAGAAGCTCGACTGCGGCTCATGGTTTGTCGCCACCGACCCCTTCGCCACCATCGCCGACGGCTCGGTGACCGTCGATGACCTGCGCCGCCTGCTGCCGCAGCGCATGCCGACCCTCGAGGAGGTTCTCACCCACCCCGCGCTGAGCAAGGTGCCGATCAACGTCGAGATCAAAGACCACAAGGGCCGGCCACAGCATCAGCATGTCGCCGAAACGGTGATCGCGGTGATCAAGAAGGCCAGGGCGGTGGAGCGGGTGCTGATCTCCTCCTTCAACCACGACTATCTGGCCATCGTCAAGACCTTCGCCCCAAAGGTTTCCGTGGGCGTTCTTCAGGACGGCCAGCACCCCGAGGACCTGCTCGAGTACCTCCACGCCCTCAAGGCATCCGCCTACCATCCAAGCGAAGCCATCATCGACCCCGCCACCGTCAAGGAACTGCGCGCGGCCGGCTTCGGCGTCAACGTCTATACGGTCAACTCTCCGCAGCGCCAGCAGGAACTTTTCGCCATGGGGGTGACGGCAATCTTCACCGACTTCCCCAGCCTGCCCGCCTAGCCGGCCAGAGGGGTCGCAGGATTCTTTGCCGCCTTGCCCCATCTTCACGCCGCAGCGCTGTCAGAGCCTCGCCGCCGCCTGAATGCAGCCTCGGCACTGCAGGCCATGGGGCAGCTGCCGCAGAGGCCATTTTTCTTCTATTCTTCCCCAGCACTTTTTATTATAGTTGTTGCCTCGTCAACCTATTGTCGGGTGCGACCACTTCGACGCACCCTGCCCAAAGCCGAAAGTTCGGCCACACCCCATAGCCTCGACCTGCAATAGAGGCCGCACAGCCGCCGTACAAGGAGCCCATCATGAAACACCTCAGCATCGCCGACCCGGAAATCTGCAACCTGGTGCTCCAGGAAGAACGGCGCCAGTCCGAGAAGATCCGTATGATCGCCTCGGAAAATTACGTCTCCCGGGCGGTTCTCGAGGCCACTGGCTCGGTGCTCACCAACAAGTATTCGGAAGGTTATGCCGGAAAACGCTATTACGAAGGACAGCAGATCATCGATCAGGTGGAAAGCCTGGCCATAGAACGGGCCAAGCAGGTCTTCGGGGCCGAGCACGTCAATGTCCAGCCCTACTCCGGCTCCCCGGCCAATGTCGCCGTGTACCTGGCTTTCCTCAACCCCGGCGACACCATCCTCGGCATGGCCCTGCCCCACGGCGGCCACCTCACCCACGGGGCCCCGGTGTCGATTTCCGGACGCTACTTCAACGCCCAGTCCTACGAGCTCGACCGCGACACCGGCCTCCTCGATTATGGCAAGATCCGCGACAAGGCCCTGGCGCTCAGGCCCAAGCTGCTCATCGCCGGTCACTCCGCATACCCGCGCATCCTCGATTTCGCCAAATTCAGGGAGATCGCCGACGAAGCCGGCGCGCTGCTGATGGTCGACATGGCCCACTTCGCCGGCCTCGTCGCCGGCGGGGTCCACCCCTCGCCGGTGCCCTTCGCCGACGTGGTCACCACCACCACCCACAAATCCCTGCGCGGCCCACGCGGGGCGATGATCATGTGCCGCTCCAGGCACGCCGCGGCCATCGACAAAGCGGTCTTCCCGGGGATGCAGGGCGGCCCACACGACAACACCACCGCCGCCATCGCCGTGGCCCTCCGCGAAGCGGCCAGCGACGACTTCAAAGCCTACGCCCGCCAGGTGGTGAAAAATGCCAAGACTCTCGCTGAAGGCCTCATGGCAAAGGGCTTTAAGCTGATCACCAACGGCACCGACAACCACCTCATGCTCGTCGACCTCGGCAACAAGGGCATCGCCGGGAAAAAGGCGGCGCGGGCGCTCGACCGGGCGGGGATCGTCGTCAATTGCAACGCCGTGCCCTTCGATACCCGCAAGCCCTATGATCCGAGCGGTATCCGCCTCGGCACCCCGGCGCTGACCTCGCGTGGCTTCAAGGAGAAGGAGATGCTCGTCGTCGCCAACCTCGTCGACCGGGTGATAGCCAACGCCGACGACGAAGGGCTGCTGGCAGCAACCGCCGAGGAAGTGCGCCAGATGTGCAGCCTCTTCCCCGCCCCCGGCCTGGAGCACCTCGTCGAAGGCCGCTAAGACCATCCCTCCCCGCCGCCGGTCCCTGCCGGCGGCTTAGTGCTTTTCGCCTTCGCGGCGCAGGCGGCGTAGCAGGTCCCCTCCCGCACGAAACGCCCGGCGCGGCAAGGTCTCCCCGGCCAGCGTCTGCAGCCGCTCCCGCTGGTAGGCGACCAGCCTCTCCAGGGCCGCCTCGCCCAACGCGATAAAGAGCAGCTCCACCTCCACCTCCCGCAACCCCCGGTAGTCGTCCGGCCCCAGTCCGGGGAAATGGACCTGCGGGTCGGGGTTGCCGAAATAGCTGAGATTTCCCTGACGATAGAGGGCATTGCTGTCGCTGCCTGTCACGACGCGGGACTGACCATTGTCATAGCGCAGGGTGATGTCGCCAAGTTCGACCACCGCCCAGGTGTCGACCGGATCGAAGCGCAGCGCCTCGATGGCTTCATAACCGTCGAGGGCAAAGACGATGCGCCGCGTGCCGGCATCGACCTTGCGCACCACGCTGCTCTCGTCGCCGATGCCCTGACCGCAGTCGACATAGAGCCGGCTCGAATGATACCTGTCGTTAACCTCGACCAGCCTGTCGAGCCACACGGCGATATTGTCGCTGAACAACTGCCGGTGGCGCAGGTAAATACGCCGGAACATCTCGACTTTCTGCCATTTTTCCTTGCTGCGCACCATCGAGTCGGAGGCCACGCGGTAGCAGAAGAGGATGTCGTCAAGGCGAACCACGCGGCGACCACGCTCTATCAGGCCGAGCCAGAAATCATAGTCCTCCCAGCCGTAGACCATGCCTCTGTCGTACCCGCCGACCGCCTCCCAGTCCTCGCGACGAAACAGGGCGGTGCAGAAGATGACGTTATCGAGGAGCATGCGCGGCAGGGAATAGTCGGGCAGCAGCCACTCTGTCTCCACCGCCCCGAAGAGGCGGGCGCGGCAGTAGACGATGCCCACCTCGGGCCGCCCCTCGAGAACCGCCACCGCCTGTTCGAGGTAGGTCGGTTCGATGCGGTCGTCGGCATCGAGAGGGAGGATATATTTGCCGCTGGCGGCGGCGATGCCGTTGTTGCGCGCCGCCGCCAGGCCCATGTTGGCGGTGCGCAGCACCTTCGTCCGCGGGCGCTGGTAGCTGTCGAGCAAGGCGACCGTCGCGGCGTCGGTGGAGCCGTCGTCGACAATGATGATCTCGAGATCGGCAAAGGTCTGCCCGAGGACGGAGTCCACCGCCTCGTCGAGATAGCGCCCATGGTTGTAGCAGGGAATAATGACACTGACCGTTGGCATGATCGTCCCTCGATCTCTGGGGGTATGGGCTACGGCAACCCTCGCTTCCCGGCGGTTCCGGGAGTAGCGCCAGCATCCCCTCTTTCTCTATATTTGGCCAGCAGTTTCTCACCGCGCCGGCGCTTTTGCCCCCGTGCCGGAGCCCTCGGCGCAGGCTGCGGCGGGCTCGCCAAAGGCCGCTTTCAATTTGACTCTTTGGCCGCAAATCGGTACCATCAAAGGAGCATTTGCCAATATCCCCGTTTCCTTCAGCCCCTCGCCGCAAAGCCCGCCATGCCCGGACAAGATATCGCCGAACTGCAACACCGTCTGCGCGAGGCGGAGGCACGCATCGCCACACTCGAGGCCGAACTGCACCGTCATGGCGGGCCGGCTCCCGGGGGAGGAGCGCCTGACCTCGCCCTGTCGCGACAGTGGGAAGAGCTGGTGCTCAGCCGCAATAAATACCGCAAGCTGTTCAATTATGCCAATGACGCGATGTTCGTCATCTCCCTCGACCACAGCGGAGACAACTACGGACACTTCTCCGACGTCAACAACGTCGCCTGCAAGCGGCTCGGCTACAGCCGCGAAGAGCTGCTGGGCATGACCCCGTTCGACATCAGCGACGGCAGCAACGACGAATACGACAACCAGCTGATAACCCGGCTCAGCATGGAGGGCAACGCCACCTTCGAAACTACCTATGTGACCAAAGACGGCGCCCTGCTGCCGGTGGAAGTGAGCGCCCTGCGCCTGACCATCGACGGAAAGGCCCTCTACATGGCCATCGCCAGGGATATCAGCGAGCGCAAACAGGCCGAAGTGCGGCTGCGCCGCAGCGAGAGCCTCTACCGCCTCCTTGCCGATAACGTCCACGACGTCATCTGGACCACCGACAGCCAGCTTTCGCCACGCTTCGTCAGCCCCTCCTTCTGCCAGCTCTTCGGCCGCCCCCAGGACGAGGCCGCCGAGACCGTCTCCAGTCTGCTGCTCGCCGCCTCGCCCCTGATGGCCAACGGCTCGAGCTGCGACAAGCTCAGCGCAGATCGGCCGCTGCACTGGGAGTCGTCCTTTACCGCCGCCGATGGCGGCGAGGTCTGGGTGGAGAGCATCGCCTCGCCTCTTTCCAGTCACAACCAGGGCTTCACCGGCATCGTCGGCGTCACCCGCGACATCACCTCCCGCAAGAGAATCATCCTCGAACTCGAAGCGGCCAGGGAACAGGCCTGTGCCGCCAGCCGGGCCAAGTCTCTGTTTCTCGCCCATATGAGCCACGAGGTGCGTACGCCGATGAACGGTGTCCTGGGGATGCTGCAGCTGCTGCAGATGACCGGCCTCGACGACGAGCAGCAGGACTATGTCAAGACCGCCACCGAGTCGGGCAGGAGCCTGTTGACAATCATCAACGATATTCTCGACTACTCACGCATCGAAGCTGGCAAACTGCAGCTCAACCCGGAGCCGTTCGCCATCCGCGAGATGGTGCGCACGCTAATCGCCTCGTTCAAGGCGGCGGTCAACCCGCGCCGCGTGGCGCTCAATTCCTTTATCGACGAGGCGGTGCCCGACCAACTCATCGCCGACCATGTGCGCATCCGCCAGATCCTGTACAACCTCGTCGGCAATGCCGTCAAATTCACCGAGAACGGCGCCATCGATCTGCTGCTCCGCCCCCGGGAGCGCGGCGCCGGCGGCCAGCTGCTGCTCGAGTGCAGCGTCGCCGACACCGGTATCGGCATCCCCGCCGGCATTGGCGACCAGCTCTTCGAGCCCTTCACCCAGGTTGTCTCGTCGGCGACGAGAACAACCCAGGGCACCGGGCTGGGGCTGGCCATCGTCAAGCAGCTGGTGCTCCACCTCGGCGGCACCGTGCAGCTGGCCCGCAATCTCGCCGGCGGCACCACGGTGACCTTCACCGTGCCGGTCCGCGAGGGCGCGTCGCCACGCGAGCAGGCGGAGGCGGCCCGGCCGCCGCTACTCAGCCGGCCGCGGCGGCGCCTCACCGCCTTGATCGTCGAGGACGAGGAGATCAACCGGCAGATTCTCCACGCCGTCCTCGTCAAGCTCGGCCATCGCCCGCTCACCGCTGCCGACGGCTATCTGGCGCTGCAGTGCCTGGAAAACGACCGCGTCGACGTCATCCTCATGGATGTGCAGATGCCGGAGCTGGACGGCCTGGAGACCACGCGCCGCATCAGGACGGAACCACGCTATGCCGCCCATCGCCAGGTGCCGATCATCGCTCTCACCGCCTTCGCCATGGCCGGCGACCGCGAGAAATGCCTCGACGCCGGCATGACCGGCTACCTGGCCAAGCCGGTGGATATCAAAAAGCTGGAAGAACTCCTGCAGAAACTGACCATGACCTTCCGCGACGACGCCAAAGCCATCCCCGCCTGAGAGGGGCGGCCGGCGCCCAGGCGATGGCCGGCGAGGACATGCGGAAATTCTGCCACGATAGCTTTGACAATTCGCCGCAAAGGCTATATGTTAAACTAAATGCTTAAATACTACAACAGAGCACTCTCCTCTTGAGGATGAACACATGAAACAGCAGCTGCTGAGCTTCCTGCTCTTCCTTGCCCTGGCCTCCCTGCCCAGCGGCTCCCTGGCCGCCGATGCACCCACCGCGATGTGGACGGCAGCGGCGGCGGTGGCCCAGGCCATTGCCTCCGGCCCGGACACGGTCATCGCCCGCAAGCGCATCGAGACGGCCCAGGCCGCCACCCGGCTGGCCAAAGCTGGCGACCTGCCCACCGTCGGCGTCAGCGCAGAGTATGGGCAGACCACCACGCCGATGTACTCCTTCGGCAACATCCTCAATCAGGGGGCCTTCGATAACAGCATCGACTTCAACGACCCAGGCCGCACCGACAACCTGCAGCTGCGCGCCACTGTGGCGCATACCTTCTATAACGGCGGACGCCGTGCGGCCGAGCAAGAGGCCGCCCTTGCCGCCGGCGAAGCCTCGGAACAGGATCTCTCCGCCCTCCACAACCAGCTCGGCTACGAGACGGTCAAAGCCTTTCACGCCATCGTCCAGGCGGAAAAAATGGTCTCCGTGCGCGAGCAGGAGGTGGCGGCTATCTCCTCCGCCCGCGATGTCGGCCAGGCCCGCTTCGAGGCCGGCGACCTCCTGCGCCAGGACCTGCTTAATCTCGAACTGCAGCTCGCCCGGGCCGGGGAAAACCTCATTCACGGCCGTCACCAGCTGGAGCTTGGCAAACGTTCCTTCCTCAATCTCCTCGGCCTGCCGGCCCAGGAGGTACGGCTCGACCTCTCGCGGGACATGACCCAGCAGCTGCCGGCGCAGCCCGACTATCGCAACCGGCCGGAATTGCGGCGGCTCGAAGCGATGCTCGCTGCGGCCCAGGCCGAGCTGCGCAGCGCCGAGGCAGGTCGGCTGCCGACGGTGGAGGGCTTTGCCGCCTTCCAGGTCGACAGCGGCCTCATCGAGGAGGAAAGCGGCGCCTCCTGGCAGGCCGGAGTGCGCCTCAACCAGACCCTCTTCGATGGTCAGCGCACCGAGTCGCGCATTGCCATGGCGCGCCTCAAGGTGCAGGAACTGGAAGGGGTGAAACGCAAGACCGAGCTGGCCTATGACCTCGAGCTGCAACAGGCCGAACTCGATTACCGCCAGGCCGAGGAACGGCTCGGCGTCACCGGGAGGATGGTCGACGTCGCCGAAGAAGTGGCCCGCCTGAGCCGAGCACGCTTCAAGGAAGGGGTCATCCTCGCCTCGGAGGTGATCGACCTCGAGATGCGCCTCACCGACGCCCGCGCCCGCCAGCTGAGCGCCGCCGCCGCCCACCAGGTGGCCGTGGCCAACCTGCGCCGCGCCGTGGGGCTGCCGCAATTTTCCGATACCGCACTTTAGCACAGAAAAAGGAGATCTACGCGATGAAGGGCAAATACTTCGTGGCAATCCTCGCCATCACCGCAGCGGCCTTGACCGCCGCCTGCCGCCAGGAGCAGAATGTTGAGGCGGCGAAGAAAAAGGAGGCGGCCCCGGTGGCGGTGACGACCGCCAGGGTGGAGAAACAGGCGGCCATCCATCAGGTGGAGCTGGTCGGCACCGTGCAGGCGGTGGAACGGGCGGAGATTTCCGCCAAGATCACCGGCAACATCGTCACCCTCCCTATCGAGGTCGGCAGCCGCGTCAAGGCCGGCCAGCTGCTGGTGGAGCTCAACGCCCAGGAGATCTCCGCCCAGGTGCAGCAGGCCAAGGCCCAGGTGGAGCAGGCCAGACGCAACCTGTCCCGCGAGGAGAACCTCCTCAAGCGAAATGCCGCCACCCCTGAGACGGTCAAATCCCTGGAAGACAGCCTGCGCATTGCCGATGCCGGCTTCCGCACCGCCCAGGCGATGCTCGACTTCACCAGGATCACCGCCCCCTTCTCCGGCATCGTCAGCCGCAAGATGGCCAACGTCGGCGATCTCGCCACTCCTGGCAAGCCCTTGCTGAACCTCGAGGAGGAGAACACCCTGCAGGTAGTCACCGACATCCCCGAGGCGATGATCGCCAGGGTTGCCAAGGGCGACGTCCTCGACATCGCCATCCCTTCCCTGCAGCGCCGCCTGCAGGGCACGGTGGCCGAGGTGTCTCCGGTGGCCGACCCCTCCTCGCGCACCTCTCAGGTCAAACTGCGCCTGCCCCCCACCCCCGACCTGCGCTCCGGCCAATTCGCCCGGGTGACGCTGGCGCTGGCCGAGGCCAAGACGCTGACCTTGCCCCTCGAAGCGATCAGCGTTCAAGGCCAGATGGAAAAGGTCTACGTGGTAGACAATGGCCGCCTCGCCCTGCGTCTGGTGCGCAGCGGGGCCCGTCTCGACGGCCGTGTCGAGATCCTCGCCGGCCTGGAGGAAGGGGCAACGGTGGTAGTCCCCGCCACCCCCGACCTCCGCGACGGGCAGGCAGTGACCCTCAAATAGCCGCCGAAGGCGGGAGCCATACCCACTTCTCAACCGGAACAGAGCGACATGCACACCCCATCTGCCCCCCATGCAGGCTTCGCCGGCCGCCTCGCCCAGGCCTTCGTCAATTCCAAGCTGACCCCCCTGGGGATCATCGCCTCGCTGCTCCTCGGCATCCTCGCCGTGGTTCTGCTTCCCCGGGAAGAGGAACCGCAGATCAAGGTGCCGATGATCGACGTCATCGTCACCATGCCCGGGGCGACCCCGAAGGAAGTCGAAGAACGCATGACCATCCCCATGGAAAAGCTGCTCTACGAGCTGCCCGGGGTGGAGTACATCTACTCGACCTCCGCCGCCGGGCAGAGCATGCTGGTGGTGCGTTTCTACGTCGGCGAAAACCTCGAGGAGGCCATCGTCCGCCTCAACCAGAAGCTGGCCACCAACTTCGACCGCATCCCCCACTCGGTGGGCCTGCCGCTGATCAAACCGCATACCATCGATGACGTGCCGATCATGGCCCTGACCCTGCATGGCCAGGGCTACGATCACTATACCCTGCGGCGTGTCGCCGCCCAGATCGACGACGCCGTGAAGAGCATCCCCCTGGTGGCGGAAACGAAGATCATCGGCGGCAACAAGCGCCAGCTGACCATCCGCTTCGACCCCCTGCAGCTCGCCTCGCGCAACCTCACCCTGGGCGACCTCGCCCCGAAGATCCAGGCGGTCAACAGCCAGTCCATGGCCGGGGCGCTCAAGGCCTTCAACGAGGAGATTCCCCTGCAGACCGGTGCCTTTCTGACCAGTGCCGCCGAGGTGAGGCGCATCGTCGTCGGGGTCTATGGCGGCAAGCCGGTCTACCTCGAGGAGGTGGCCGAAGTCCACGACGGTCCGGCCGAGCCGGCCGACTACGTGCTGCACGGCAGTGGCGATAATGACCCCGTGGCGGCGGTGACCATTTCCATCGCCAAACGCCCCGGGGCCAACGCGGTGGCGGTGGTGGCCGATGTCGAGGACAAGATAGAGGAGCTCAAAGGAACGCTGCTGCCCGCCGATCTCACGGTCAGCGTCAGCCGCGATTATGGGGCCACCGCCTCGGAGAAATCCAACGAGTTACTTTTGCACATGGGTATCGCCGTCTTCGGCGTCGCCATCCTCATTCTCCTCTTCCTCGGCTGGCGCGAGTCGCTGGTGGTGATGCTCGCCATCCCCTCGACCCTCGCCCTGACCCTGCTGGTCTTCTACCTCTACGGCTATACCCTCAACCGCATCACCCTGTTCGCCCTCATCTTCTCCATCGGCATCCTCGTCGACGACGCCATCGTCGTCGTCGAGAACATCGTCCGCCATCTGCGCCTGCCCGGCAACCGTGGCCGCGACGCGGTACAGGTGGCGGTGGAGGCGGTGGCCGAAGTGGGCAACCCGACCATCCTCGCCACCTGGGCGGTCATCGCCGCCATCCTGCCCATGGCCTTCGTCGGCGGGCTGATGGGCCCCTATATGCGCCCCATCCCCATCGGCGCCTCGGCGGCGATGGTCTTCTCGCTGATCATCGCCTTTACCGTCACCCCCTGGGCAGCCATCCACATCCTCAAGCGCAGAGCCGCCGGCCATGGCCATGGTGGCGAAGACGAAATCCCCGACGACTGGTTCACCCGCATCTACCACCGCATCATGGACCCGCTCCTCGCCCACACTGCCTGGCGGGTGCTCTTCTTCGCCGTCATCACCGCGCTGCTGCTTGGTGCCATGTCCATGGTCTCTCTCGGCCTGGTCAAGGTGAAGATGCTGCCCTTCGACAACAAGAGCGAATTTCAGGTCATCCTCAACATGCCCGAGGGCTCGACCCTGGAAGGCACCGCCCAGGTGGCCCTGGAGATGGCCAGGGAAGTCAGCCGTGACCCGTTGGTCACCGACTACCAGGTCTATGTCGGCACCGCCTCGCCCTACAACTTCAACGGCCTGGTGCGCCATTACTTCCTGCGCCGCGGACCGACGGTAGCCGACATCCAGGTGAATCTCCTCCAGAAGGGCGAGCGCAGCCTGCAGAGTCACGATATCGCCACCCGCATCCGCCCACAGCTGGCGGCCATCGCCGCCCGGCATGGTGGCAACGTGGTGGTCGCCGAGGTGCCGCCGGGGCCGCCGGTACTGCAAACCCTGGTGGCGGAGATCTACGGCCCCACCGAGGAGGGGCGGCGCGACATGGCGCAGGAAGTGAAGAAGATCCTCGAGACTAGCCGCGGGGTCGTCGACGTCGACTGGTTCCAGGAGGCCGAGCGGGTGCGCAAGGTCTTCCTCGTCGACAAGGAAAAGGCGGCCATGAACGGCATTTCAGAGAAACAGATCACCAGGACCATCGACATGGCGGTGGCCGGTCACTCCTTCGATCTCTTCCACCTCCCCAACGAGAAGGAGCCGGTCAACATGGTGCTCGAGCTGCCCCCGGAAAAGCGGGCGCGCATCGAGTCGATCGAGAATATCGCGCTGCGCTCCGAGAGCAACCCCACTGCCCCGCTGGTGCCGCTGCGCGAGCTGGTGCAGGTGGTGGAACGCCCGGTGGAACAGCCCCTCTACCGCAAGAACCTCAAACCGGTGATCTACGTCAGCGGCGATGTCGCCGGGGAGGTGGAGAGCCCGGTCTACGCCATCTTCGACATCAACAAAAAGCTCGCCGAGCTCGACGGCAGGAAGTATGGCGGCAGCGTCGCCGAGGTGAAGCTCCACAACCTCAGCCAGCCCTTCGCCGACAACGAGCCGGCAATGAAGTGGGACGGCGAGTGGCATATCACCCTCGAGGTCTTCCGCGACCTCGGCCTCGCCTTCTGCGTGGTCATGGTGCTCATCTACATGCTCATGGTCGGATGGTTCAAGACCTACCTCACCCCCCTGGTGGTGATGGCCGCCATCCCCTTCTCGCTGATCGGCATCCTCCCCGCCCATTGGGCCTTCGGCGCCTTCTTCACCGCCACCTCGATGATCGGCTTCATGGCCGGGGCGGGCATCGTCGTACGCAACTCGATCATCCTCGTCGATTTCATCGAGCAGCGCATCGCCGAAGGGGAACCTCTGGCCAAGGCGGTGGTCGACGCCGGGGCCATCCGCTTCCGCCCGATGCTGCTGACAGCCCTGGCGGTGGTCATCGGCGCTTCGGTGATCCTCGCCGACCCCATCTTCCAGGGGCTGGCCATCTCGCTGATGTTCGGGGAGATCGCCTCCCTGCTGATCAGCCGCATGGCGGTGCCGGTGCTCTATTACATGCTCAAGAAATAGTCTCCCCTGGCCACGGCCCGCCTCTCTGAGGCGTGCCGTGGCCTGCAGCCGGTGCGCGCCATGCTCCCCCTCATCCTCATCGCCCCGCCCTGGGCCCTGTTCAACCGCCCGTCGATTCAACTCGCCACCCTCAAGGCTTTTCTGCACAAACGCTTCCCCGAGCTTGCCGTGCAGGCGGTGCATCTCCACCTGGAGACGGCGGCCCAGCTTGGCTATCCCCTGTACCAGGAGGTCTCAGAGCGCAGCTGGGTGGCGGAGGCGGTGGCGGCGAGTCTGCTCTTCCCGGAAAACGCTCCCGCCATCGGGCGCCTCTTCCTCCGCGAAGGCCGTGGCGGCAAGGAGCTTGCCCGCCACGGCCTGGAGGGGTTGGCGGCGGGGCTCGATGCGGTCTACAACCGCTTTCTCGACAGGATCGACTGGCAGGCCTATGGCCTTGCCGGCATCACCGCCTCCCTGTGCCAGACCACCAGCGGGCTGCTCCTCCTGCGCCGCATCAAGGAGCGCCGGCCGCAGTTGCCGCTGGTCCTCGGTGGATCGAGCTTTTCCGGGGAAGAGGGGGGAAACCTCGCCAGGCTCTTTCCCGGAGTCGACCATCTCGTGCGCGGCGAGGGCGAAGGCCCGTTGGCGGAACTGGCGGCGCACTACTGCACGGCTGCGCCGCCGCGCCCGCTCCTGGCGACGGAGCACCCGCCCCCTCTGGATGACCTCGACCAACTGCCAAGCCCCGACTTCACTGAGTATTTCGACTTCCTCCACTCCCTGCCGGAGAATCGCCGCTTCTTTCCCTCCCTGCCGGTCGAAATGTCGCGCGGCTGCCTGTGGCAGGCTCGCCACCTGCGGCCGGGGGACGACGGGCAACGACGCAACGGCGCCTGCGCCTTCTGCAACCTCAACCTGCAGTGGCAAGGCTATCGCCACAAATCGGCCGCCAAGGTCGCCGCCGAAATCGAGGCCCTTGCCCGGCGTCACCGAGTGCTGTCTTTTGCCTTCATGGACAACCTCTTGCCGCCCCGGAAAGGTGGCGAGCTGATGCATCGCCTTGCCCAAGGCGGTCGCGAGCTGCGGCTGTTTACGGAAATCCGTGCCGATACCAGCGCCGCCCGGCTGCACGAGATGCACCGCGCCGGGGTGCGCAGCCTGCAAGTGGGCATCGAGGCGCTCAGCGGGGGGCTGTTGAAAAAGCTGGGCAAGGGCACCAGCGTCATGGCCAATGTGGAGATGATGAGGCACTGCGAGGCCCTGGCCTTGCCCCACGGCGGCAACCTGCTGCTTGGGTTTCCCGGCAGCGACGAGGACGACGTCAGGGAGACCCTGGCCACCATGAAGCGGGTATCGATGTTTCGCCCGCTTGCGCCGGTGCATTTCTGGCTGGGTCTGCACAGCCCGGTGCACGCCAACCCGTCCGCCTACGGCATAACCCCCTGTGGCAACCACCGCCACTGGCGCACCCTGCTGGGCGAACGCCTGGGATCTCAGCTGCGCCTGCTGGTACAGGGCTACCGGGGACAGCAGGGACGACAGCGCCGCCTGTGGGCGCCGGTGGCCGCCAGGGCGAGAACTTGGCAACGTTCCTACCGCGCCTTGACCCTGCCCGGTCGGAACAGCCCGCCAATCCTCGGTTATCACGATGGCGGCGACTTTCTCCTGCTCAGCGAGCGTCGCGAGGGGGGGACGACTCTGCAGCACCGCCTCGTCGCCACATCACGGGATATCTACCTTTTCTGCCGCACCAGCCGCTCGCGTCGCCAACTGCAGCAGGCGTTCGCCGACATCGACGCCGCCCGCCTCGAGGCGTTCCTCCTCATGATGACCGACAAGGGCCTGATGTTCAGCGCGGAGGGACGTTTTCTCAGCCTGGCCGTGCCCATGGAACCGGGGCTCGAACGACTCGACGGGCATGGACTGTACCGGAGGCGGTGAACGCCATAACCTCCCCCGAACACACTTCGGGCACCCAGAACGAGACGATGCCTAGGCGGGCAGGGACATGTGTCGCATCGCCGCCTCTTGCTGGGGCGGGATGGGATGGGTCTTCTCGTAAAAATCGACACCGCCCAGGCTGTCGACGAGGATGAGGGCCGAAGAGCGCGTGCCATAGGTCTCCCCGCCGATAAAGATCGACGAGAGCAGCCGCTCCCAGTCCGGGCCGACGCCAGTGTCGGGAAGGAGGTTGGCCTCTGGTTGGAAGCGGTCGCCAAGGGCGGCAAAGATTCCCTCGACATTGAGGCGATCGACGAGATGGGGGCGCAGCAGTTCCTTGCCGCGGATCACCTTGGGCCAGGGGCTGTCGAGAAGGTGGTTGGAGAGGCCATAGAAACCCGGCTCGAGGCGGCGATACCCCGGCTGGCGGCTGCTGAGCGAGAACAAGCCCTGGCTGTCGCCGACGATGAGGTTGAAGCCGTTATATTCGCCGGCCCTCGGCGAGAGATGGCGCAGATAGTCCTCGGCGCTGGCCGAGCCGAGGAGATAATCGAGGACAATGGCGCCGCGTGACGGGGCATCGGCCCTGTTCGAGGCCGGGTGACGGTAGTTGGTGAGGGCCGCAAAACGCAGGCCGGGCCCTATGCCAAGCCAGGTGCCACCCCCCTGCAGGTCACGGCCGCCGAGAATGCTTCGTCCCTTCTCGAGAAAGCCGAGCGGCGCGGTGGGGCGGCGGTAAAACTCGTCGCGGTTGGCGGCCAGCGCCAGCGGGTAGCCGGGGGTCAGCTTGTAGGAGACAAAGAGCAGGCACATGGGCGTTTATGCTCAATGCGGCCGTGGCCAGACGACCCCCTGCTCCCGATCGACATGATAGCAGAAGATCGGCCACTCGAATTCCTTGTGGCTCACCGGGCATTTCAACGTCACGGTATTCTCCGAGACGGCGATCACCAGCCAGTCGCCGCCGCGACGCGAGCCATCTATACGAATCTTTTCGCCAACGATAAAGGGATATGGCCTGAAAACGGTGACATCGCTGTTCATCACTCCTCCTTGCCGCCAGGCCCGGTGCCCCGAGCCCAGCCGCTCTTCTCCTGATGCGGGCCATCCGGCCCACCCTGATGCGGACGCCCGCTCTGGCGGGACTGGTTTCCCCGCACGTCCACTTGCATTCTCCCGAAAATAGGCTACCTTTTCGAGAGGCAGCCAGCCGCTTACCAACGCGCCGTCTTCGCTTTACAGGAGCCTATGTCAATGTCCCCCGAAACCGCCTCCGCCGCCGTGGCCATCATCCGCTGTACCGCCGCCGACGACGACAGCTACCTCATTCTGCGGCGGGCGGCCCACCCCAACGACCCCTGGTCAGGCCATTATTCTTTTCCCGGCGGACGCCGCGACAGCGACGATGCCGATCTGTTGTCGACCTGTATCCGCGAGACCGCTGAAGAGACCGGCATCGTCCTCTCGTCGGAGCAACTGCTGCGGCAGCTGGACAAGACACCGGCCGGACAGCGCTCGAAACTCCTCCTCTGGGTGCAGCCCTTTCTCTTCACCATCAACGACAGGCCACAGCTGCACCTTGATCCCCGTGAAATCCAGGGAGCCCTGTGGCTCGACGCCACCCGCTTTCGCGACCCGGACCGCCACTGCCGGGCGGAGATGCTGCCCGGCCAGTTCTTTCCGGCATTCCCCCTGCAGGAATACTACCTCTGGGGTTTCACCTACAGGCTGCTATGCACCATAATGGGCATCGAACAGAGCAGCCCTTACCCCTCAGCGACCATTAAGGACCCCTCATGACCATTCATAAAAATGTGCTCGGCGCCCCGCTGGAGATGTGCAGCATCGAGCCGATGACCGGCTTCACCCGCGAAGGCACCTGCAGGGTCACTGCGGACGATATCGGCGTCCACGGGGTCTGTGTGCAGGTTACCGAAGAATTTCTCGCGTTTTCCAAGGCCCGCGGCAACGATCTCTCCACCCCCGCGCCACTTTCTGGTTTCCCCGGTCTCCAGCCCGGAGACCGCTGGTGCCTGTGCGCGTCGCGCTGGCGAGAGGCGCTGGAGTATGGCGTCGCCCCGCTGGTCAACCTGGCGGCGACCCATGAGGCGACCCTCGATTTCGTCTCGCTGGAGGATCTCCTCGCCTACTCCATTGACAACGGGCATAGCTGAAAACGTGCGAGAATACCAGGCAGCCCAAACCACCCCGCTGCAAGGCCGGCCGGTCGTCCTCATCGACAAAGCGGCTCGGCCCGGCGGCAGCGGAGGCTGCCCTTCGGCCGCTCACTCCACGACCATCGCCTTGGCCACCGCTCGACGCACTTCCTCCCCCGCCACCCGGCCGAGGAGTTCCAGGGCGAAATCGACGGAGACTCCCGCCCCCCTGGCGGTAACGCAGTTGCCATCGCAGACCACCCGCTCGCCGCTCGCGGATTGGTCGGCGAGGTGGCCGACAAACCCGGGGTGGCAGGTGGCCTTCTTGCCGGCCAGGAGGCCCTGCCGCTCGAGCACCAGTGCGGGGGCGGCACAGATCGCCCCGTAGAGCCTGCCGTCACGCCGCTGCCTGTCGAGCAGCGCGGCAAGCACCTCAGACTGCTGCAGATTTTCGGCGCCGGGAATCCCCCCAGGCAATACGATGAGGTCATAGACGCGCTCGACGCACTGCGCCAGCAGCAGGTCGGCGGTGACCCGCACCCGATGCGAGGAGGTCACCTGCAGATTGTCGCCAACGGCAGCCATGTCCACGTTAATCCCGGCACGTCGAAAAACATCCACCACCGCCAGGGCCTCGATGGTCTCGAAGCCCTCGGCGAGGGGCACAAGAATACGTTTTTCCATATGCGCTCC
>JANJUM010000069.1 GCA_024710585.1 Desulforhopalus sp. | reverse complement strand
TGATCGTCTCCAGGGCCCCGGCGAAAAACCCGTACATCATGTTGCACAGCGAGCCTTTCTGCGGGTGGCCGAAGCGCAGCAGCGCCTGGCGGATCATGCAGTCGCGGAAGACGAGCAGCATCTGCCGCTGCCCGCGGTCGTTGACGGTGATCATCTCCGCCTGCCCCTTCGGTTTGAACGGCTCGAAGCCCCAGAGGCAGCTGTTGGCGAGGAGAATCTTGCGCACTTCGTCGACCGCCTCGAGGAGGTCTTCCGTATGGCGCGCCTCGGCGGAAAACTTGCGGCCGAGGTTGCGGCCCGCCGACATGGTCATGCTGTTGGCGCCCCGCCCGAGAACCGGTTCCATGCCGGCCGACAGGGCGGCCATGAAGTTCATGGTCTCCTGCAGGGTTCGTCGTTGTTTGAGTAGGTCTTCCACCATCCTTCTCCTAGTTGCCACAGCCTATCGGCCCACAGGGGGCGGCCGGCCCGAGGCGTGGATTGTCTCTTTCCCCCGCCTGCCGGCGAGGCTCGGTGAACGTATCGAATATCGTACCGAAACGACGCGCAAAAGACAAGGGGCGGGCAAGAAAAAGCCTCGCCTGCCCCCCGACATGCACACCGCAAAGCTGTCTTTAACCTGAAAAATGGAGCTCTTCAGACCGCCTCAACGGCCCCAGCCATATTCTCCGACGAGATCGACGAAGCGCACCCCGACCAGCGGGGTGACCGTGCGCTGGCCGTCGCGCTGCTGCAGCAGCTGCAGCACCTGCTCGTTCTGGTCGCCCACCGGCATGACCAGACACCCCGGGTCGGCAAGCTGGGCCAGCAGCGGCTCGGGTATTTCCGGCCCGCCGGCGGTGACGATAATGGCGTCGTAGGGGGCGAACTCCGCCCAGCCCAGGGTGCCGTCGTCGAGCTTGGCGCGGATGTTGAAATAGCGCAGCTTGTCGAAGACCCGCCGCGCCCCGGCGAGAAGCGCGTTGAAGCGCTCGACGGTGAACACCTGGGCGGCAAGCCGGGACAGAATCGCCGCCTGGTAGCCGGAGCCGGTGCCGATCTCCAGCACCTTCTCGCCGCCCTGCAGACCCAGAGCCTGGGTCATCAGGGCGACGATATAGGGTTGCGAGATGGTCTGCCCGGAACCGATGGGCAGGGGGAAATCCCCGTAGGCCCTGGCCTGCATGGCGTCGTCGACGAAGAGGTGGCGCGGCACCTCCTGCATGGCCGCCAGGGTGCGCGGGTCGACGATGTCGCGGCCACGCAGCTGGTCGTTCACCATGCGCGCCCGCGCCATTTCGTAGGAATCGATCACTTGCCGGTCTCTTGCCAGGAAAAGTCCTTCGCCCAGCTCAGGTCGTCGGCGTCCGACTGGGAAAAGTTGCAGGAAACGACCACTCCGTCGGAGAAGGTGACCACGACGTGGGTCAATTCCGGGGAGCCGAAGGTTTTCCCGAGGACCGGGGTCTTCTCCAGCATGCTGGTGTTCTTCTCGCTGTAGTGCCAGACCTCGCGGCCCTCGCGGTCCTGGCCGCGGTCGTCGGGTTCACCGAGAAAGACAGTGACGTCCTCCTTGGTCGACTTGCCGACCTGCACCAGGGCGACATCGGCGGCGAGGTGACGGACCTGATTCATATAGCATCCGGACAGGCCGAACAGCGTCAAGGCCAAGGGGAGGAGGAATTTCAGAAAGGCAGTCATGAAGAAGATCTCCACAGGATGAAGGGGCCGACCGAAGGCCAAAGATTCCCCCCTCTATAGCCTCTGGGCCTTCTTTTTTCAACGAATAACTGGCAACAGGCCGATCCGCCATGGAAATGCGGCGCCGCGGGGACGGCGCCGCATTTCCTCATCAGGCGGCGACGACGCGGCCGAGAATACGGTAGTTACGCTCCACCATGGCCAGGGGATCGACGACCAGCCCTGCCTGTATCATGGCGTTGTCGTGGATCTGCCGCGCCACCTCGGCGGCGAACTCCGCGTCGCTGCTGCGCAGTTCGGCGAGCTTTTTTATAAGGGGATTGCCGGGGTTGATCTCCATCTTCTTCTTCGATTCCCCCAGGCCGGGCAGGCCGTGCTCCTTGCGCCCGGCGGCGAGCACCCGCTCCATCGACGAGGTCATGAAGCCGTCGGCGGTGACGATCATCGCCGGGGCATCCACCAGCCGTTTGGAGACCACCACCTCGGAGATGCTCGCTTCGAGAACCGTCTTCATCCACTCGGTGAGCGAGGCCAGGGTGTCCTTGTCGAGGCGGTCCTGCTCGGCGCTTTCCGAGGGCGCTGCGGCATCCTCTCCGTCCTTGGCCAAGGCCAGGTCGGCACGGTCTGCGGACACCAGCTTCTTGCCCTCGAACTCCCCGAGATGGCTGAGGACGAAGTCGTCGATGGGCTCGAGGGTATACAGGATCTCGATGTCCTTTTTGCGGAACATCTCCACGTAGGGTCCGGCCTCGATGGCCGCCCGCGAGGCCCCGTTGATATAATAGATCTCGTTCTGCTCGGGGCCCATGCGCAGCAGGTAATCGGCGAGGGCGATGGGCTTGCCGGCCTCCGACTTGGAAGACTCGAAGCGCAGCAGCTTGCCGAGATCCTTCTGGAACTCGTAGTCGGTGGTCACCCCCTCCTTGAGGTAGATGCCGAAGGTCGACCAGAATTTCTGGTATTTCTCGGCGTCGCTTTTGGCCTCCTCCTCGAGGTGTTTGAGGAAGCGCTTGGTGATGACCTTGCGCAGCTTGCCGACCAGGGCGTTGTCCTGCAGGGCCTGGCGAGAGATGTTGAGCGGCAGGTCCTCGCTGTCCACCACGCCCTTGAGGAAGCGCAGCCACTCGGGGAGGATGTTCTTCGAGTGCTGGTCGATGAGGATGCGCTGGCAGTAGAGGTTGACGCCCGGCTCGACCTTGCCGAAGCCGAAGACCTCGAAGTTCTCGGTGGGCACGAAGAGCAGCGCGTTGATAGCCAGGGGGGCGTCGGCAGAGAAATGGAGGCGGTACATGGGTTCGGCGGCGGCGTTGCCGATAAACTTGTAGAACTCGACGTACTCCTCATCTTTGATGTCGCTCTTGCTCCGCGTCCACAGGGCCTGAACGGTGTTGACCACCTCACCGTCGAGCTTGATGGGGAAGGAGACGAAGGCCGAGTAGCGCTTGATGATCGACTCGATCTTCCACTTCTCCACGTATTCCTTGGCGTCCTCCTTGAGCTCGACGATGATCTTCGTGCCGCGGCGCAGGCCGGGCATCTCGGTGATGCTATAGGACCCGGTGCCGTCGGAGCGCCATTCGTGGCCCTCGCTCTTGTCCCAGGAGCGGCTCTGTACCCGTACCACGTTGCCGGCCATGAAGGCCGAGTAGAAGCCGACGCCGAACTGGCCGATGAGGTTGACGTCCTTCTTCGCCGCCTCGGCCAGCTGGGTGAGGAAGGTGTTCGAGCCGGAGTGGGCGATGGTGCCGAGGTTGTGCTCGAGTTCGCTGCGCGTCATGCCGATACCGCTGTCGGCGATGGTCAGGGTGTTGTTCTTGTCGTCGAGTTCGACGGTGATCTCCAGCGGCAGATGGCCGTCGAAGACGTCGTCGCCGGCGGTGAGGCTCTCGTGGCGGAACTTCTCCAGGGCGTCGGCGGCGTTGGAGATGAGTTCGCGGACGAAGACATCGCGCTCGGTATACAGCGAGTTGATGACGATATCGAGGAGCTTCTTGGTTTCTGCCTGGAATTCGTGGGTCGTGGTTTTTACGGTCATGATTCACCTCTTGCGGAGTAGTGCGGCGAGAAAGCGGGCCTGAGGCCTCTTTCCATTGATTTTTTCCGGAAATTCGGCCAAAATGGTAAGCATCGAAGCCACGCTGTCAAGTGATCTGCGGCCTCGCCGCGGCGGCCGTCAACGAGGGCAAAAACCCATGCACATCATCGCCTTCGGCGACATTCATATGGCCACCGGGGGGCTCGCCGCCATCCCCGGCATCAAGACGGCCGACCTCGTTCTCGCCAACGGCGATCTCAGCAATCGCGGCGGCCGGGCCGAAGCGCGCACGGTGCTCGACGCCATCCTCATCCACAATCCCAGGCTCCTCGCCCAGTTCGGCAACTTCGACCGGCCGGAAGTCGACGGCTACCTGCAGGACCTCGACATCAACCTGCACGGCCAGGCGCGCATGGTGGGCGGCGAGGTATGCCTGGTTGGGCTGGGCGGTGCCAACCCGACCCCCTTCAACACCCCGTCCGAGTTCGACGAAGAGGAACTCTTGGCCATCGCCACCCGCGCCATGGAACAGGGCCGGGAGTTCGTCAAACTCGCCGAGCCGCTTTACCGGCATCACATCCCGCTGATCCTGGTCAGTCACGCCCCGCCCCGCGGCACCCTGGTCGACCGGCTGCACAACGGCCGTCACGTCGGCTCCAGCGCGGTGCGTTCCATCATCGAACGCTACCAGCCGGAGCTGTGCATCGCCGGACATATCCACGAGGGACGAGGCATCGACCATATCGGCAAAACCCCTGTTTACAATCCTGGAGCCTTGGTCGACGGCCACCATATGGCGGTCACCGTCGACAACGCCACCTTGACACCCACGCTCTCATGAACACCCACTTCCATACCCTTATCGTCGGCGGCGGCCTCTCCGGTCTGGTGGTCGCCCACAAGCTGCGCCTGCGGCGCCCCGGCCTGAGCTTCGCCGTGCTCGAGAAAAGCAGGCGCACAGGCGGGGTCATCACCACCCATCGAGATAAAGGCTACCTCAGCGAGATCGGCCCGCACGGTTTTCTCGACAACTGTGCCGAGAGCCGCGCCATCCTCGCCGAAACCGGCCTCGACCAGGAAGTCGTCTCCGCCCCGCTCAAGGAATTCGTCAGATACGTGCTTCTGCACGACCGCCTCAACCTCATCCCGCAGACTCCCGGCAAGATCATCCGCGCCCCGCTCATCCCCTGGCGGGCCAAGCTGCGGGTGCTCGCCGAGCTGTGGCAACCGCCGCTGGACGGGGAACCGACGGTGGCCAAGTGGGTGCAGCACCGCTTCGGGCCAGCCCTCTTGCCCTATGTCGACGCAGTCTACACAGGCACCTACGCCGGTGACTTCGACCGGCTGACCATCGACAGCGTCATGCCCGGGGTGCGACTCCTCGAAAAACAGTACGGCTCGGTACTGCGCGGCCTCTTCGCCCGTCTGCGCGCAAGAAGAAAGGAGCGGGGCAGCGGAGCCGCCCTGTCCATGCCGGCGATGACCAGCTTTGCCGACGGCATGACGCGGCTCCCGGAAAAACTCGGCGAGAAACTCGTCGAAGGCCATGACCTCTTCCTCGGCACCACCGTCAACCACCTCGCCAGAACGAGCGGAGGCTGGCGGCTTGACACCGACCGCGGTCCCTTCACCGCCGCGCACCTCGTGCTGGCCACGCCGATCAACACCGCCCTGCGGCTGCTCGGTTCATTCCACGATGATCTGCCCCTGTGCCAGGTGGACTGCGCCTGGCTGGCTTCGGTGGTCCTCGGCTTCCCAGACAGCGTCACCCTGCCTCCCGGCTTCGGCTACCTCGCCCCGGAGGTGGAACAACGCTTCGCCCTCGGCGCCCTGTTCACCTCCAACATGTTCCCGGGACGGGCCCCCGCCGGGCACAGGGTTATCGAGGTGCTGGTGGGCGGCCGCCGACACCCCGAGCGCCTCGAACTCGACGACGATACCCTGGCCGCCAGGGCCCTCGCCGACGTCGCCGCCATCCTCCACCTGCCGCGCCGGCCGGCTTACTGCACCGTGCTGCGCCCAGAGGGCGGCATCCCCCAGCTAGAACGGCACTACCCGCGGCTGCGCAGGTGGCGCGACAGCCTCCTTGCCGGCAACCACAGGCTGCACCTGTGCGGCTTCGGCTGGGACGGCATCGGCATCAACGACATGGTCAAGCATGCCTGCCAGGTGGCCGAAGCCATCGCCGGCGGCGCCGACAAGGACAACGCCAGCCCCGAGGTCAAGGCGATATATTTCTAATGGAAGATTACCACCCCCTCATCCGGGAGGGGGCGGCAGGGCCGACAGCCTCTCATCACGAGGAGGAGGCCTGGGGCGGGGAGGCGGCGAGAAAGCCGCTGCCAAAGCGCTTAGAGCTGCTTCACCTTGCCGGCGAGGATCTCCACCTGGGCCGAGATCGAGGCATCGCGAAGCACCTGGCTGCTCACCGACTTGATGGCATGGAGGACGGTGGAGTGGTCGCGGTTGAAGGTCTTCCCTATATCGACCAGCGACTCCTCGGTATACTTGCGGGCCAGATACATCGCCACCTGGCGGGGAAAGGCCACGGCGCGCTTGCGGCTGCGCGAGCGCAGGTCCTCGAGGCTGACGCGGAACTGCCCCGAGACCAGCTCGGCGATGGTCGCCGCCGAGAGCATCTGGCTGACGCCAACCACCGAGGCCACCACCTCGCGAACGAGGTCGAGATCGACATGGCCGCCCTGCAGGCATGACCTGGCGCGCACGGCGATCAGGGCCGACTCGATCTTGCGGATATCCCCGCGGACATTGTTGGCCAGGTAGCCGACCAGTTCCTCGCTGAGGGGAAGGTTACTGCCCCGCGCCTTCTTCTCGACAATGCGCATGCGTGTGTTGATATCCGGCGGTTTGATCGCCGTCACCAAACCGGAGGTCATGCGCGACTTGAATTCCTCGTCGATGCCGACCAGGTCACGCGGCGAGCGGTTGGCGGTGAGGATGACCCGCTTGCCGCCCTTGATGAGGGTATCGAGAATATCGTTGAGTTCTTCCTGGGTCTTCTTCTTGCCGGTCAGGGTATGCACGTCCTCCACCAGGAGGATGTCGCAGTTATCCTGGTACTTGCGCTTGAAGTCGTCCATGGAGTTGTGCTGGATACCACGCACCATCTCGGCGGAAAACTGCTTGGCGGTAAGATAGTGCAGCCGGGTCATGGGCGACTCGGCGAAGATCTGGTGGGCCACGGCATGGGTGAGATGGCTCTTGCCCAGACCGGTGTCGCTGTTGATATAGAGACAGGGGCCAACCAACCCGTCCATATTGACCATGGAGCGGCAGGCCGACTCGGCGAGGATATTGCACTCCCCGACCATGAACTCATCAAAGGTGTAGCGTGGGTGCAACGCACGACTTTTCGAGGTGTTTTCAGGAATGTGGGGCAAGCGCTGGGGGGTGCCGCCACCCTTTTTCGCGGGAAGGAGACAGGGCCTTGGGGATTGTCGCTCGCAAAAGCTCACGCGCAGATGGCCGAGTCCCTCGCGGGAAAGCCCGGCGTTGATCGTCTCGAGATAGTTCTGTTTGACATAGGCCCCGAAATACCGGTCGGGGCAGGCCAGGAGGAGGCAGTCATCCCGCACCTCGACACAGTCGATGGGTTCTATCCACAGCGAATAGGCACCGGCCTCCATCGTCTCCTGCAAGCTTCCCTTGACCTTCTCCCAAACCATAGGAACCCCTTCCCCCGTTGCAAGAAAAATGCAAAAATAGAGCGAATACGTCCGTTGAGAAGGATTTCTCCAACTCCTGACACCATTGGCGTCTTCTGCTGGCGGCTGTGCGGCAGCCGTGCTTCGGTATCATCAGGACATGGCGACGACGGATAGCCGCCGCGTTTTCACAAGGCGGGAATTAACTCCACTTGGCTCTCGCCGTCAAAGGCGGTTACGGAATATTTCAGATTGATCGCGCCTTGTTATGAACACCCCCCGCGATGCCGCGTTTTCCGTGGGATGTCACCCTGAGCCCCCCGTCAGTTCAGGGTTTTTCGGGGTTTCAGCGTCGCTCCCCTTTTCCACCGACAAATAGCCGCCTTAGGTAGCTGTCAACAGAGTTATCCACAATTTCAGCTAAACAGTCTACTCCTCTATACTCAGTTTTTTTAAAGAATACTCAAAATAGCTCGATATTCTTGCTGCAAATCTTCCCTAATGCCGTCATTTCGCGGCCTTTCCTGCACCAATAAAAATTCCGACGCTACGGCAAGGATTTCAATGCCTCCACCCTGGGGAACAGCCCTCGGCCAGTGCTGACCGCCCATGCCGGACAGGCTCGACAAGAAAAGGGTCACGCCAGCGTCAACCAGTCAGAGCCCCATTCCTCCGCGCTCACCGCAGGCGCCCCCTTCCCGGTGCAGCCACCCTGGCCAGGGTAAGAATCTTGACAGCGGCCACGCCATGGTCGAGCAGGGTGGTGGCGCAGGCGCGGGCGGTGGCGCCGGTGGTATAGACATCATCGACGACGCAGATACAGCCGCTGAGGCGCCGCGCCTCTGTCACGGCAAAAGCGCCGGCCAGGTTGCCGCGCCGCTGCCGGCCTCCGAGTGTGGTCTGCGGCGGGGTGTCGCGCACCCGCCGCAGGTGATCGCAGCAGATATCCTGCTGGCGCTGCGGGAAAAAGAGGGCGGCGAGGAGGGCAGCCTGATTCAGGCCGCGCCGCCGATACCGGCTGAGGTGCAGCGGGACGGGGACGATAGCATCGCAGTCGGCGAATGCCCCGAGATCGGCGTTGGCCACGAGAGCCGCCATAGCGGGAAGCACCGAGGTGTCGCTATGATACTTGAGGCGCCGCACGAGCAGGGCCACTGCTCCCTCGTAGCGCAACAGGGAACGGGCCATGAGGAAGGGAGGGGGACAGACCAAGCACTCCCCGCAGAGCCTCCCCCCCGCCCCCTCCCCGGCCAGCTCCATGCCGCACAGCCTGCACAGGGGAGGACGGAGACAGGCGACTGACGACTGGCAGCGGGGGCAGAGAAGTGCCGCCGCGATGCCGCCGCCAAGACGCTCTCGGCACACCGGGCAGAAAGGGGGGAAGAGCAGCCGCGACAGGGCGGCGAGAAAAGGGGATAAGGGCATCGCTGTCCTCCTCCTGAGGGGTGGGAAGAAATGGAACGGCGCGCCGCCTGCGGCGATCGCGCAAGGAATCCTCTGCCTCCCAGGATATCCGGGCTTTGCCACATTTTTCTGACGACCCCTCACCTAGACTTTGCAATTGCCGAGAAACATGGCATAATACCCGCGTTTTCCGGCCGATCAGGCCATTTTGCCGCCGTTCGTCTCCGCCGTGTACCACCCTTTTCATCCTCGACCGCCCCCCGCGGACAGGGCAGATTCCTGTTCCGGAGACGGCAAGGTCACCCATCAAGGTATCCCATGACAGGTTCGCGAACTTCCCTTGGCCATCGTTTCCTTCGCCTGCTGCTCCTCCCCATGCTCGTCATCTCTTTTTTCGCCATGGGGACGGAGTTCGCCTCGGCTGCCGGCAAGACCGCCTTCCTCCCCCTGAAGATCGAGGGCCCCGGGACACAAAAAGATCTCGAGCAGGCCGCCGACCGCGCCCTCAAGGCCGCTCTCGCCGGAAGCGTCATCACGCTCACCGAGCGCGGCGAGGCCGAGGCGCTGGTCGACTACCGCGCCGCCTGGCCACCGCCGGCGGCAACCTTGAAGGGCCTGGCCGCCAAGACCGGCGTCGAAAACCTCGTCACCGGCCAGCTCACCCCCATCGGCGACAAGCTGAGCATCGACATCAAGCTCTTCGACCTCCTCGCCCCGGAAACGCCCAGCTTCTTCTTCCAGACCGCCGACTCCCCCGCCGATCTGGCCAAAGCCCTTGAAAAACTGGTGGGTGAAATCACGGCCCGCCTGGCGCGGGAGGCCCTCGTCGCCTCCATCGCGCCGCAGGGCAACCAGCGCATTGACTCCGGCGCCATCCTCGGCAAGATCGCCACCAAGGTCGGCGACCCCTACAGCCAGACCGGACTGCGCAACGACCTCAAGGAGATCTTCAAGATGGGCTTCTTCAATGACGTGCAGATCGACGTCAGCGATACCCCGCAAGGCAAGAAGGTCGTCTTCCGGGTCGTCGAGAAGCCGGTGATCAGTTCGGTAGTCTATGAAGGAATATCCGAATTGAAGGAGGAGGACGTCAAGGCCGCTGCCAACATCAAGGAAAACTTCATCCTCAACCCGGCCAAGGTCACCGCCGCCGAGGAGGCCATCAAGAACCTCTACAAGACCAAAGGCTTTTACAACAGCAAGGTCACCTCGACCATCACCTACCCCGACGACCGCGGCGCCGTGGTGCGCTTCGCCATCGACGAGGGCAAGAAGATCTTTATCAAGGAAATCAGCGTCGAAGGCAACGTCACCTTCACGAGCGACGAGATCCTCGACGAGATCGAGACCAGCGAGAAGTGGTTCATGTCCTGGCTCACCGACGCCGGCCTGCTCGACCAGAGCAAGATCCAGCAGGACGCGCAGCGCATCGCCGCCTTCTACAACAATGCCGGCTTCCTCGAGGCCAAGGTCGGCGAGCCGCAGATCACCCAGAAAGAGGAGTGGCTCTACGTCAAGTTCGTCGTCGAGGAGGGCCCGCGCTTCCGCGTCGGCACCGTGGACATCACCGGCGACATCGTCGGCGACAAGAACAAGCTGCTCGATCTGCTGACCATCCGCGGCGAACGCTACATCAGCCGCCAGATCATCCGCGACAACATCCTCGCCTTGAACGACCACTACTCCGAGTTCGGCTACGCCTTCGCCACCATCAAGCCGATCACCGCCAAGTCGGCCTCCGGCGACCGCATGGACGTCACCCTCGATATCAGCAAAGGCAACCTCGTCTATATCGACCGCGTCACCATCAAGGGCAACACCCGCACCCGCGACAACGTCATCCGCCGCGAACTGCGCATCGCCGAGGGCGGCGTCTTCGACTCCAAGGCCATCCGCCAGAGCACCCAGGCCCTGCAGCGGCTCATGTACTTCGAGGAGGTGACCATCACCCCGGAACCGTCCCTCGACCCCGACCGCATGAACGTCATCGTCTCGGTCAAGGAGAAAAGTACCGGCACCTTCAGTATCGGTGCGGGCTACAGTTCCACCGACCGGCTGATCCTCATGGGCCAGATCGCCGAGAACAACTTCCTCGGCCGCGGTGACACCCTGGCCTTCAGCGCCAACGTCGGCAGCAGCAGTTCCCGCTACAACCTCGGCTACACCAACCCGCACCTCAACGACTCGCCGCTTTCCTGGGGCTTCGACCTGTTCAGCACCGAGCGCGAGTACGACGACTACACCAAAGACTCGAAAGGCGGCGGCCTGCGCATCGGCTACCCGATCTTCGAAAAGTGGCAGCTCTACGGCAACTACAGCTATACCGACACCGACCTCACCGATGTCTCCGACGACGCCTCCTATATCATCCGCAAGTCGGTGGACCTCCACGTCACCAGCGCCGTCAAGCTGTCCCTGGTGCGCGACACCCGTAACAGACGCTATGGCGCCTCCGAGGGCTCGCGCAACTCGCTGAGCGTCAAATATGGCGGCGGGCCCTTCGGCGGCGACGCCCAGTTCACCAAGTTCGAGGGCTCCTCCGGCTGGTATTTCCCGGTCTTCTGGAAAACGGTCTTCCACGCCAATCTCTCCGCCGGCCAGGTCTTCGAGAACGAGACCGACAAGCTGCCCGTCTACGAACGCTTCTATCTTGGCGGGCTCAATTCGGTGCGCGGCTTCAAGTACGCCAAGATCAGCCCCATCGACGAGGCCACCGGCGACCGCATCGGCGGCGACAAGATGTGGTACACCAACGCCGAACTGGTACTGCCCCTGCTCGAAACCCAGGGCGTGATGGGCGTGGTCTTCTTCGACAGCGGCCAGGTCCTCAACGACGACGAAGACTGGGGGCAGGTCAGCGATTCGATCAAGAAATCCTCCGGCATAGAGGTACGCTGGCTGTCGCCCATGGGCCCGCTGCGCCTGGTTTGGGGCTACAACCTCGACGCCAAGGACGGCGAGGACGACTCGGTCTGGGATTTCAGCGTCGGCGGCGTCTTCTAGGCTCGCCGGTTTCCTCCACAGCTTTGCCATACGCCGGTTATGCACCGCATAACCGGCAATTTTCTTTATGTTCTCCATACACCTGCTCGATCGCTGCGCCCCGTCCGGCCGCACCATAGTCTCCGGGCTGCGCGGTGCCGCCCCGTCGTGGCTGGCGGCCGCCGTCGCCCGCCGCGGCCCCTGCTGCCTGATCGTCCCTGACGAGCACCAGGTGGCGGTCTTCGAGCAGGATCTCGGCCTGTTCACCCGGGAGACGCTGCTCTCCTACCCAGGCCACGAGATCCCCCCCTACACCCCGCTCTCTCCGGACCAGCGTATCGCCGCAACACGGCTCTCCAGCCTCTACCGCCTCAAGACCGCCGGCCGCGGCATCCTCATCGCCTCGATTGAAGCGCTGCTGCGAAAGGTCATGCCGGCGCACGCGCTCACCGCCAGCGCCGAGTACCTTCTCGCGGGCGAGAGCTGCGACCGCGACGAACTTCTCGACCGCCTGCACAGGCTCGGCTACGAGCAGGTCTCCCTGGCGCAGACGGTTGGCGACTACTCGGTGCGCGGCGGCATCATCGACATCTACCCGCCACCCTTCCCCCTCGAGGGCGGCGAGGTCCACGACGGCCCGGTGCGCCTCGACTTTTTCGGCGACACCGTCGAGTCGCTGCGCGCCTTCGACCCTTTCAGCCAGCGCTCCACCGGCGAGCTTGCCGAAGTCACCCTGCTTCCGGTAAGCGACATCCTCCTCTCGGCCAGGGACAGCGAGTCCTGCCGCCAGGCGGCTGCCCTTTGCTACCGCTATGGCAACGAACTCGACTGGGACAGCGAGGAAACGGCCCGCATCGCTGAGCGCATCGCCACCGGCCAGCGCTTTGCCGGCATGGAAATCTTCCTGCCCCTCTACTACCGCGACGACAATGGACCGCAAAGCGCCACGGTGCTCGACTTCCTTCCCCCAGACACCACCCTGGTGCTCGTCGACCCCGAGGGGATCAGGCAGAGCCTCGACTTGACCCTGGAGCGCATCGCCCAGAACCACCAGATCGCCGTGGGCAAGTCGAGCCCGGCCCTGCCGCCGGAGGAGCTTTTTGTACAGCGGGGCGAACTGCTCGAGCGTTTCGACCGCTTCCGTCAACTGCTGTTCAGCGACTTCGCAAGCGACGGCGAAACGACCCTGGCCATCGCCTCCGCCAATCATCTCCTGCTCAAGCAGGAGATCGCCATCAAGCGTGCCCGTCAAGGGATCCTCACCCCACTCTCGCAGCACATCGAGCAGTGGCAACAGGCCGGCGAGAAGACTATCGTCTGCTGCCGCAGCCCGCGCCACCGCAAGAACCTCGCCGAACTCCTCGGCAAATACGGCCACCATCTCGAGCCGCTGTCCGAGCCCCTCGATCTCGACGACTTCGCCGCAAGCGGCGACAGCGATAGCCTCTATCTCATCGACCACCCCTTGTCGGAGGGTTTTTCCCTCGCCGAGCTGCGCCTGCACCTGCTCTCGGAGAGCGAACTCTTCGGCGAGATGCGCCTCGGCGGCCGCAAAAAGGTCAAACAGCGCGAGGAGCCGCTGCTCTTTTCCGAGCTCAACGACGGCGACATCGTCGTCCACCGCGACCATGGCCTCGGCACCTACCGCGGCCTGGAGACGGTGGCCTTCAACGGCGTGGTCAACGACTTCGCCTGCATCGAGTACCGCGATGGCGACAAACTCTTTTTGCCCGTCGACCGCCTCAACCTGCTCAGCAAGTACCAGGGCCTCGCCGACCGCGAGCCGAAGATCGACAAACTCGGCTCCCAGGCCTGGAAAAGCACCAAGGCCAAGGTCAAGGAAGAGGTGTGGAAAGTGGCCCAGGAGCTGCTCGAACTCTATGCACAGCGCGAGCTGCGCGAAGGACGCCGCTTCTCCCCGCCAGGACCGCTGTTCAACG
>JANJUM010000037.1 GCA_024710585.1 Desulforhopalus sp. | reverse complement strand
CAGCGTCATGGCGGCCATGAAGAAGATGGTCGACGCCATCCGCCTCCTCGCCGCCGACGCCAACATGCTCGCCAAGGCGGCGGTAGACGGCAAGCTCGCCACCCGTGCCGACGCCTCCAAGCACCAGGGCGAATACCGCGCCATCGTCACCGGGGTCAACGACACCCTCGACGCGGTCATCGGGCCGCTCAACGTCGCCGCCGAGTACGTAGACCGCATCTCCAAGGGCGACATCCCGCCGCGCATCACCGACACCTACAACGGCGACTTCAACGAGATCAAAAACAACCTCAACGTGTGCATCGACGCGGTCAGCCTGCTGGTCAACGACGCCAAGATGCTCGCCAAAGCGGCGGTGGACGGCAAGCTCGCCACCCGCGCCGACGCCTCCAAACATCAGGGCGATTTCCGCAATATCGTGCAGGGCGTCAACGACACCCTCGACGCGGTCATCGGGCCGCTCAACGTCGCCGCCGAATATGTCGACCGCATCGCCAAGGGCGATATCCCACCGCGCATCACCGACACCTATAACGGCGACTTCAACGAGATCAAGAACAACCTCAACCTGTGCATCGACACCTTGAGCGGCCTCATCGCCGACATGAAGGAAATGAGCACCCAGCACGACCTCGGCGACATCGACGTCATCATCCCCGTCGAGAAGTTCCAGGGGGTCTACCGCACCATGGCCAAGGGCGTCAACGACATGGTCAACGGCCATATCGCGGTCAAGAAGAAGGCCATGGCCTGCGTCGCCGAGTTCGGCCGCGGCAACTTTGACGCCGAACTGGAGAAGTTCCCCGGCAAGAAGGTCTTCATCAACAACACCGTCGAGGCAGTGCGCGACAACCTCAAGCTCTTCGAGAAGGAACTGCAGGTGCTCATCAGGGCCGCCGCCGACGGCGAGCTCAGCAAACGAGCCGACGCCGAGCGTTTCGTCGGTGGCTGGAAACTGCTCGTCCAGGGGGTCAACGACACCGTCTCCAACATCGTCGGCCCGCTGATGGTCACCGCCGACTATGTCGCCAAGGTCTCGGTGGGCGACATGCCGCCGCTGATCACC
This sequence comes from Desulforhopalus sp., assembly GCA_024710585.1. Lineage (GTDB taxonomy): Bacteria > Desulfobacterota > Desulfobulbia > Desulfobulbales > Desulfocapsaceae > Desulforhopalus_A. The sequence continues at coordinate 4,965 of JANJUM010000037.1, read as the reverse complement.
GATGTCTATAAAGGGCAGTACAACCAGATCAAGAACAACCTCAACACCCTCATCGAGGCCACCAACTCGATCACCGACAACGCCAAGCAGGTCAGCCAGGGCAACCTGATGGTCGAGCTGAAGAAGCGCAGCGAGCGCGACGAGCTGATGGAATCGCTCTCCAACATGGTCGAGAAGCTCAAGGAGGTGGTCACCGAGGTGCAGAGCTCGGCCGACAACGTCGCCTCCGGGGCCCAGGAGATGAGCGCCACCGCCCAGAACATGAGCCAGGGCGCCACCGAGCAGGCGGCCAGCGCCGAAGAGGTCAGCTCCTCCATGGAGCAGATGGCCTCCAATATCCGCCAGAACACCGACAACGCCATGCAGACCGAGAAGATCGCCGTGAAGAGCGCCAGCGACGCCAAGGAAGGCGGCAAGGCGGTGGCCGAGACGGTCAATGCGATGAAGGAGATTGCCACCAAGATCTCCATCATCGAGGAGATCGCCAGGCAGACCAACCTCCTCGCCCTCAACGCGGCCATCGAGGCGGCCCGCGCCGGCGAGCACGGCAAGGGCTTCGCGGTGGTCGCCTCCGAGGTGAGAAAACTGGCGGAACGCAGCCAGGCGGCGGCCGGCGAGATCAGCACCCTGTCGACGACCAGCGTCGCCATCGCCGAGCAGGCCGGCGAGATGCTGGCGCGGATGCTGCCCGACATCCAGAAGACCGCCGAACTGGTGCAGGAGATCAGCGCCTCCTCCAAGGAGCAGGATACCGGCGCCGATCAGATCAACCGCGCCATCCAGCAACTCGACCAGGTCATCCAGCAGAACGCCGGCTCGGCAGAGGAGATGGCCTCGACCACCGAGGAACTGTCCAGCCAGGCCGAGCAGCTCAAGTCGGTGATCGCCTTCTTCTCCCTCGACACCGGCAAACAGAGGCGGGCCATCCCGGCGGCGCAGCACCGTCCGGTGCACAAACCCCTGGCCCTCGGCCACTCTGCCCCGCACAAGGCCAAGGCACCGGTGAAGGCCAAGGAGAGCGCGGCCATCCACCTCGACCTCGGCGGCAAGGGCAAGGCCGATTCCCTCGACGAGGAATTCGAGAGATTCTAAGCGCCCGATACCACGAGGGCCAACCAGTCAAGGGCATATCCCGGCCGGGGCCGCCAGCCCCGGCCGGGGAACCGGCCAACCGCTAGCCGCCCAGAGGAGGACATCCATGAGCGTTCCAGGAATAACCGAAACCGTGCAGTACCTTACCTTCAAGCTCGCCGAGGAGATCTTCGCCTTCGACGTCGCCAAGGTGCGGGAGATCCTCGAGTTGACCACCATCACCAAGGTGCCGCAGACCCCGGAGTTCATGCGCGGTGTCATCAATCTGCGCGGCTCGGTGGTGCCGGTCATCGACCTGCGCCTCAACTTCGGCATGAGCCGCACCGAGCAGACCATCAATACCTGCATCATCGTCGTCGAGGTCAACCTCGAGGAAGAGACCCTGGTTCTCGGGGTGCTGGCCGACTCGGTGCAGGAAGTGGTGGAGATGGAGCCGGAGTCCATCGAGCCGCCGCCGCAGCTCGGCACCCGCCTCAACACCAAGTTCATCAAGGGCATGGGCAAGGTCAACAGCGACTTCGTGATGATTCTCGATATCGACAAGATCTTCTCCACCAGGGATCTCGCCGAGTTGCAGGCCACCATGGAGCAGTAACAGGGCTGCCGCACCATCGCCAGGGGGGCGCAGGCCCCCCATAACGTCACGGGAAGAGCACCATGGCCATTTTCGCTCCGGCAAAGATGAAGGACAAGGTCTTCCAGAGCTTCAGCTCCTTCATCTACGACAAGGTCGGCATCCAGATGCCGCCCTCGAAGAAGACCATGCTCGAGGCGCGTCTGCAGAAGCGCCTCAAGCAGTTGGGCATCGCCACCTTCGAGGAGTACGGCGAGTTCGTCTTCAGCCGCGAGGGCCAGGAAAGCGAGCTGGTGCACATGATCGACGTGGTCACCACCAACAAGACCGACTTCTTCCGCGAGCCCGGCCATTTTTCCTTTCTCACCGCCCGCGCCCTGCCGGCCGTCGAAAAGATCCGCCCCGTGACGCGCTCCCAGCCGCTGCGCATCTGGAGCGCCGGCTGCTCCAGCGGCGAGGAGCCCTACACCCTGTCCATGGTGCTCAGCGAATACATGGCCGAGCACCGCGACTTCGATTTCTCCCTGCTCGCCTCCGACATCTCCACGCGCATCCTCGAGGCGGCACAGAATGGTGTCTATGCCGAGGACCGCACCGGCGACATCCCCCCGCTGCTCAAAAAGAAATACCTCCTGCGCAGCCGGGACCGTTCGCGCGGCCTGGTGCGCATCTGCCCCGAGCTGCGCGCCAAGATCACCTTCCGCCGCATCAACTTCATGGACGCCGAGTTCGGCATAAGCGAGAAGATGGACATCATCTTCTGCCGCAACGTCGTCATCTACTTCGACAAGGAGACCCAGCAGGCGCTGATGCAGAAATTCCACCGCCAGCTGCGCCCCGGCGGCTTCCTCTTTCTCGGCCACTCCGAGACCCTCAACGGCCTTGACGTCGACTTCACCATGGCAGGTTCCACCGTCTACCAGCGTCCATGAGAGCGCTTATCGACGGCCATCACACCAATGTCTTTCTCAAGCCGGGAGAGGCCGTCGTCTCCCGCCACCCCATCCTCGTTTCCACCATCCTCGGCTCGTGCATCTCGGTAACCATGTTCTCGCCCGCGCGGGGGGTCGGCGCCATCTGCCACGCCATGTTTCCCCGGGCCGCGCCCAACCAGACCAGCCTCTACTACGTCGAGCCGGCCCTGCGCCATATTTACCGCAAGATGCAGGCCAACAAGGCGGTCGACGACCTCGAGGTCAAGCTCTTCGGCGGGGCGGCGGTGCTCGGCGGCCCCGGCCAGGCCGAGCCCAGCAAGGCGGTGGGCGAGCAGAACCTCGCCGCCGCCGTCAGGGTGCTGCAGGAACTCGGGCTGAAGATACTGAGGCAGGATACCGGCGGCAGCCGCGGCCGCAAAATCCATTTTTCCATAAAAACCGGCGACGTCTACCTGCGCCGCCTGCGGCAGAACGATGCCGCCCTGTACTGGGAGAGGTGAAGCCATGAGCAAGATCAAGGTCCTCATCGTCGACGACTCGGCCCTGGTGCGCCAGACCCTGTGCCAGATGCTCGAGTCCGACCCGGACATCGAGGTGGTGGGCACCGCCTCCGACCCCTATATGGCGGCGGAACGCCTCAAATCGGTGGTCCCCGACGTCATCACCCTCGATATCGAGATGCCGCGCATGGACGGCCTGACCTTCCTGCAGAAGCTGATGAGCCAGCACCCGCTGCCGGTGGTGATGTGCTCGAGCCTCTCCGCCACCGGCAGCGAGTCGGCGCTGAGGGCCCTGGAATACGGGGCGGTGGACATCATCACCAAGCCGCGCATGGGCGCCAAGCAGTTCATCGAGGAGTCGCGGCAGACCATCTGCGACATCATCAAGGCCGCCGCCGCCACCCGCCCCGGGAGGCGGCGGCCAGTAGCCCACAGCACCCTCAAGGAGGTGGCGCCGAAATACTCGGCCGACGTCATCCTCGAGCGCGGCTCGAGCCGCGCCATGATCCAGACCACCGAGAAGGTGGTGGCGGTGGGCGCCTCCACCGGCGGCACCGAGGCCTTGCGCATCTTCCTCGAGATGATGCCCGAGGATGCCCCGGGCATCGTCATCGTCCAGCACATGCCGGAGAACTTCACCGCCGCCTTCGCGCGGCGCCTCGACTCCCTGTGCCGCATGACCGTCAAGGAGGCCGAGGACAATGACAGCGTGGTGCGTGGCCGGGCCCTGATCGCCCCCGGCAACCGCCACATGCTGCTCAAGCGCAGCGGCGCCCGCTACTACGTGGAGATCAAGGACGGGCCGCTGGTGTCGCGACACCGCCCCTCGGTGGACGTCCTTTTTCGCTCGGCGGCGCGTTATGCTGGAAAAAATCTCGTCGGTGTGATAATGACCGGGATGGGCGACGACGGGGCGCGGAGCATGAAAGAGATGTTCGACGCCGGCGCCACGACCATCGCCCAGGACGAGGCGACCTGCGTCGTCTTCGGCATGCCGGCGGAGGCGATCAAGCATGGCGGGGTGCACAAGGTGCTGCCGCTGACGCAGATCGCCCCGGAGGTTCTCCGCCTCTGCCTCTAAAAAAGCGGGCAGCGGCCGTCGGCGCTATCTTTCCGGGGAGAAATGAACCACAGCTCCAGCGATCGCGATCTCTTCCGCTCCTGCCGCATCCTCTTCGGCACCGAGCTGCACTGTTCCCCCGAGTTCCTCGACTATCTGCAGATAGGCGGGGTGAAGAGCGCCTTTCGCCGCCGTGCCATGGAGACCCACCCCGATCGCCTGGCCTTTGGCGACCATGACGGCCTCCCCCGCGACGCCGACCGCTTCCTCCTCGTCCGCCAGGCCTACGAAGACCTCCTTGGCTACCTGCGCAGCAAGGAACGGCCAGCCCCCGTCGCTGACGGCGCCGCGCCGCGCCCGGCCCATCGCCCGGCCACGAGGCGACCGCACCCCATCCCTCCCATCGTCCTCCCCGACGAACCGCCGGGACGGCCGTCCTTTTCTTCCACGGAGAGCTATTACCAGGGCGAACTGCCCGACCGCGTCCTCCTCTTCGGCCACTTCCTCTACTACTGCGGCCTCGCCAACTGGCGCACCATCGCCCGCGTCCTCACCTGGCAGCGCACCGAACGACCGCGCCTCGGCGAGCTCGGCCAGCGCTATGGCTACTTCGACAGCGAAGACATCGCCCTCGTGCTGCGCCACCGCCTCCCCTTCTCGCCCTTCGGAGAGACCGCCTGCCGCCTCGGCCTGCTCACCCCGCGCCAGGTGGAGCTGCTCGTCGCCCGCCAACAACGTCTGCAGAAGAAATTCGGCACTATTCTGCTTGAGAAAAATCTTCTGAAAGACTATGAATTACAGCTG
>JANJUM010000020.1 GCA_024710585.1 Desulforhopalus sp. | reverse complement strand
CCCCCAGACATCTCACAAAAAGCCATCAAGGAGATGACCGGCAAACTGCTGGCCAATGCGGTAAAGGAAAAAGCCATCGCATTGATGGAATTTACCGACGGCTCCGGCAAGATCACCAGCGAATCGCAACGCGTCTTTCTCAATGCGGAACCGGTGATCGTCGAGGAAGGTAATCGCTTGGGGGTTAGCTTTATCGAGAGGAAGGATCTAAAACTGATTCTCGACGAATGGGCACTGAAATCAATGGTGCAAGCCGACGTTGTCGATCCCGGGGCGCAGGTGTTATTGGGGGCCGATTACATCCTCACCGGAAAAGTTATCGTCAGTGAAGGACAACTGCTCTGCACCATGAAACTTGTCGAACTCCTCACCGGCAAGATCCTCACCAGCGTCTCCGGCAAAGCCCATACCGTCAAGGCCACCAAGGCCGGGTCGGCACCGACCCCAGCCAAGCCACCGAAAACAGCAAACAACAAGAGCGTTTCCGAAGATGGCAAGCTCTCACTTTGGACTTTAAAAAACACCTTTAAAATTGGTGAAAAGATGGAAATCTACTTCTCCGTCAAAGAGCCGCTCTATGTGGAAATCATCGATGTCACGCCGCTCGGTGAAATCAATCAACTCTTTCCCAATGAACTCCAGACGGATAATTACTGCCTGCCCGGCAAGGTCTACCGCATTCCGCCTGACAACGGCGCCTTTGAATTGCTGGTTACCCCACCTGCCGGCATCGATCGGGTTAAGGCTTTTGCCAGTCCCACGAAAATGACCGAGAATTTTGCAGCGACAACTCGCGGCATCCAGCTCACGAAAAAAATTATCGAGACCACTCCAACCCGGACCAATCTATCGATCACCTTGCAATGATCACTTGAACTCGTGTTGGGCGAAAACTCGCGAGAAATAGGGCGGAGAGCTACACTACCTGGTCTCTGCCCCCGGCCTACTCATTTCTTACTCCCCGGGCGAATAAAGAGATAATCTCCCCCCTCGTGGCCAGCTTTGCGAATATCGGCATATTCCGGAGCTTGGCTGGCTTTCAGCATAACTTCTCGGCGCAGCTGGGCGAACAACGTGGTTCCGTCGAGAACTCCTCTATTTTGCTGTAGAATATCGAGAAAGACGGCGGCAAAAACCGAATGGCTACCGCCACCGGCATCAAGCACCGGCTCGAGCCCGCCGGAGGTCAGCACCACCCGGGCCTTTCGCGTCGCCATCTTGCTGTGGTGATCGACCGACTTCATCTGGATTTGCAGACCTCTGGTCAGTTTCCCTGAAAAGCAGCTGTCGGCGACGATCATGATATGCTTGGCGGGAATCGCCCGTGCCGCCGAAATCACCGAGTTGAGAGACAGCCACTCGATGTCGTTGTCCTTGGCGGCATTGATCGGCAACCAGTAGCCTTCATCGGCTTCTTCATCCAGCCAACCATGTCCTGCGTAGTAAATGAGGAGGTTGTCGGTGTTGGTCAAGGTTCGCCGCATCTTCCCCAAGGCGAGGAGAATCTCCTTGCGGGTGGGGTTATCAAGCAGCGTCACCGCATAGTGGTAGTCGTTCTTGAGGATGTCGCCAACCGCCTTGGCGTCGTTTCGCGCCATTTGCAGCTTGGTTAAGAATTGATAATCCTGCACACCGATGATCAGAGCGTGATAGCCGCCATACTGTTCAGCCGAGGCATCAGAGGAAAGAGGTCTGCTGTCCACCACCGATCCGGCCGGGGTTTTTCCAAAGGTTTGATCCATCAGGGCGGTTTTCCGTTTGCCGTACTCCACCTCGTCGATCAGCTTTTCATCGTACAGTGCCTTCAGTTTCCGCAATTTGTCGGCAATCGATTCGCCATTCTCAGCCACGGAGGTGGTTTCAGGCGGGCTCGGCGGTCGGTCGGAAGTCTCCTTCTTAGCCGTGGTCGCGCGAACTGGTTGCTTATCACTCTCGGGAGGATTTCTTGGGCTGCTTTCTTTTTGAACATCAAGCCTTGCCAAGAGCGCTTCGGCTTTTTTCTTCTCGCCCGAGGCAGTCAGGAGGTTGCCATAGGCGGCGAGCAACTCTCTATCGGTGGTGGCGTCGTCGACCACCTCGGCACAGGCTTTCAGACCGCGCTCATCCTTGAGTTTCAGGCAGAGCAGCCGATTCAGTTGATTGTTGGTCCGACTTGCCCCGGGTGGGCTTACGGTTTGGCCATTTATGCTGTTGTTGTCCTCAGCAAAGAGCAGCTTTTCCGCCTGCAGCGATTTGGCAAGAGTGATTTTATAGGATATCCGCCTGGCCTCAGGGTACCGTTGCCGGGTTTGATCCAGCAATTGCAGAGCCTCATCGAACAGCTCCTCCTCGATATAGGCATCGGCGAGATGCTGCATCACCGCAAGGTCGGTATCCCCCTGCGACCACAAGGTTTGACAGAGGGGGATCGCCTCTTTCCGCACCGCCTGCAGACAGGATTGCCGAGACACCTCGGCAGCTTGCCCTTCAGCATTGGCTTCACTGCCGCAAACCATGGCAACAAGCCCGATGGACATCACCAGCTGCCATCCCCTCGCCCACCCGGATGTATTGCGAAAGATACCGGCTGATTTTTCCATCTGCTCACCGCCAAGATGTGAAACCATCAATACGCGAAGTTGTCTTCAATATCGCACGCGATGACCTTCGTGGGCATCATTATAAAAGGGATCAACCAGCCAGGAAAAGGCCCACTTACCATCAGGTAAGCGGATAACCCCGAAGAGATAACGTTTGGCCACGGTGGCGTAAGGCGGCTCCTCCCTGGCAATCACCGCATCGAGTTCCTCGCGTAACTGCTTGATTCCGACTTCCTGGGAATCAAGATTGACATAACCATCGTTGTTGATATCCAGACCGTTGATCACCCCTTTCGTCAGCGACAGCACCTCTTCAGCAAGGACAAAAGCGTCGGTCGCCACAGACGAGGCGAGTACTTCCGAAGCCAGTGCCACCACCAGATCACTGCGCTCAAGCACCGCTTTGGTGCGGGCTTCGAACGATTCGGCAAAAGTCCGCACATTCTCCGAGGCATCATCCGACTTGGCGGCATAGGTGATATGGCCAGCCGCTTGTTCCAACCCCTTTTTAACCCCGAACCCCAGGGCCGGCCCCTGCTGTTCCCGACTCGGATCGATAGCGTGCAGGATGCCCCGGGTATGTTTTTGAATATTTACCAGATCCTTGGGATGTTGGGTTGCCGCTATCGCTTCACGCAATGCCGTCTCGGCCTCTTTTTCTGCAGTGTTAAACAGACCGTCTTCATTCGGGGCATCTTTCCAACCGGTTATAGCGTGACCGATGTGCACATGGGCCATGGTCGGCAATTTTTCCTGAAAAGTCCATTTGGCGGTCGAACCACAACCCGCCACCACAACACTTGTCGATATGACTATAGCCAGGGTAAACAATGAGTTGCATCCTGCTGACATCATGATACCCTCCTTTGTGCCAGTGGCTGTCCCTTAGTGCTCAGACGACACACTCCGCGAGCCGAAAACTCTCCTTTATATGATATTCTTTATACCACGACGTGGCAAGGCATGTCCCTCTTCTCTTTCGGCCGCCTCGCCTCTATGCCCTTGCAGCACCGACATAAGAGCCTCTTCAAGTTCCTCTCGGCTTATGCCTCGGCCCTGGACAAGAAGATCCTGGTCAAGCATGATCGCCGGAGCGGCCGGCAACCCGTTGGCGCGATAAGCCTCGGATTGATATTCGTCCCTTGTTTTGACGATTGTTTCCACCTTCAAAGGAAAGGTCTCTTCCAGCCCGGGAAGAAGACGAGCAAAGCTCTCTCAAGTTTTCCCCTGGGGATGGTTGAGAAAAATCCGCAGTCTCAGCATAACTCTACCTCCCACAGCTGTCATGATTTCCCGAACAAGCGATCGATCAGGCCCTTTTTCTGGGGTTCGGGCAACCCGAGATGACGACAGATGACTACCTCCAGGTCGTGGTCGGCAATATCCGAGCCCTCGACAACGATCTCCTCACCGACCATGATCGCCGGCGCCACCGGCAGATCGAGGGCGAAATAGTCATCGGTCTCGTATTCGGCCTTGGGTTTGGCGGTGACCTCGATGGCCACCGGGTAGCGCTCGCCCAACCTGGGCATGAGCTGTTGGAAGTGTTTTCAGGGCTTGCCGTTTGGTTCGTTGAGAAAAAAATGAATTTTGAGCATAGTCTCTCTTGGTAAAGGGTTTGCGAAGAACGCCGCCACTAGGACGGCGAAGATTACTGAGGCCGTTCGTTACCGGCAGCAATGATGGCGTGCCCCCGGATCATCCAACCACCCGAACGGGGAATCGCCTAAACTGGCCGGAAATCATAGGCAACATACAGCATGGCCTGTCCTGGCCGAGGCCTTCTTGTGGAGTTCTCAAAAAAACACTATATAATCAAAAAGTTTCCACAACAGGTTGGCGGCGGTTTTTTGCTATCTCCCCAAAATGTAGATAGCTAAGTCCACCCAGTCTTTATTGAAAATCGAC
>JANJUM010000268.1 GCA_024710585.1 Desulforhopalus sp. | reverse complement strand
CGCTGTCAACCGTCGCCGGGCACGATTTTCGGCGCCAGCCGCCCCGTGAGCATGGGGCGAGGTCGCAATGCCGGGACCGGGAGTCGTCGCAACCATGGAGGCAACCCCCTTCGCCCCGCCCCGCCAGGCATGGACTCCGGGGAGGCGCGGCAAGCCGTGGCGCCAGCGGCGGAGAAGAACGTCATCCCCGTTCTCATGTCGCCAGGCGGGAGGCAAAGCGATTGCAAAAGAGGACAGTAGCGGGTAGGCTCGCCGCAGAGTGCGCTGCGAGAGGGAAGAGATCAGGAAGAGGAGCGGGAGGCGAGGATGATCGGGGTTTACGATTCGGGATATGGCGGGCTGACCGTGCTGGCTGCCCTGCGCGCCGCCCTGCCCGAGCACAGCTTCGTCTTTCTCGGCGATAACGGTCGCGCCCCCTACGGCGACCGCGACTCGGGGACCATCCTCGACTTTTCGGAGCAGTGCATCGAACGGCTCTTCGACGAGGGCTGCCGCCTGGTGGTGGTGGCTTGCCATACCGTGTCGTGCATCGCCCTGCGCCATCTGCAGAGCCGCTATGGCGGCAGCGAACGGCGCATCCTCGGGGTAACCATCCCGGCGGCGGAGATGGCGGTGGCCCAGCTCGCCGCCAGCGGCGGGGAGGCCGTCGGCTGGCTCGGCACCACGCGCACCGTCCTCTCGCGCACCCCGCAGATAGAGATCGCCAAGCTGCAGCCGCGACTCAAGGTGCATCTGCTGGCGGCGCCGCTGCTGGTGCCTATCGTCGAGGAGGGCCTGGAAGACTCCTCTCTCGCCGAACTCGCCGTCGACCACTACCTGCGCCAGCTGCCCACCGTGGACACCCTGGTCCTCGGCTGCACCCACTACCCGCTGCTGTTGCCGATTTTCCGCCGCCTCGCCCCTCCCGGCGTCACCGTCCTCGACCCCGCCAGGTTCGTCGCCGAACGTCTGATCGACTGGCTGCGCCGCCATCCCGGCTTTTCCACGCCCCGGGAAGGGGGCGGCGGGCTGCGCCTGTTGGGCAGCGGCGACCCCCGCCTCGTCGGCCCCCGCGCCGCCCGCCTCTACGGGGCGCCCCTACCCCCGGTGGAGCATGTCGCCGAGACCGGCGGCCGCCTCGCCCACCGCCTCCTCCCGGAGCAGCCCCTCGGCCAGGTGCTGCGCTGATTCCCGCCGCTACCTGACCGTAAAGGCCACCGCCGCGCTTTCGAGAACATCCCCCCCGCGATGGACGCGGGCCATGGCCTGATGACTGCCAGGGGACATCCGCCACAGGAAGCTGTCCTCGCCGGGCGGGCTGACGCCCACCACCCGGTCGTCGACCAGCCACTCCACTTCGCCATGGGGTGGGCTATTGGCGGATAGGCGCAGCGCATAGGCCTCGAGATGGTCGGGGATATGCGGGTCCATGGCCAGCAGCAGGTGGGGGGTGGGCTGCAGCAGATGCGGCCCCTTCGGCCCATCGCCCTGGCTTTCCCTCCTCGCCATCGCCACCGTCGTCACCGGTCCCTTCTCGTGGGCCAGCGGGCAGGGCTCCTCGGGAGCGGTGCCGGGCATGAAGAGTTCATCCCCCCTGGGGCAAAGATTGCCGGCCCTGGCGCCGCTCTCCAGGCAGATGGCATGGCGGGCCAGGCGCGGGCTGCGCCACAGGGGCCGTGGCTCGCCCTGGCGCTGCAGCTCGGCGAAGATGGCGCGCAGGATCAGCGCCGGGCCGCCCGCCCCGGTCAGGCCGAGGGTGGAGCGCCCGTCGAGGTTGCCCATCCACACCCCGGCGCTATAGCGGGAGTCGAAGCCGAGGGCCCAGGTGTCGCGGTGGTCATTGGAGGTGCCGGTTTTGACCGCCGTCTCCACCGGGAAGCGGAGGATGCTGCCATCACCGAACTCGAGCCGTCGCGCCTGGGGGTCGGCGAGGATGTCGGCGATCAGCGAGGCCGCCTCGGGGCTGAACACCGGCAGCCCCCGGAGTGAGGGCTGGCCGTCCAGGGTGGCGCGCAGCGGGCGGAAGAGGCCGCCCCGGGCCAGAGTCGCATAGCCGCCGACGAGTTCCAGCAGGGTGACCTCGCCGTTGCCCAGGGCCAGCCCCTCGCCGTAGTGTTCGGCGGGGTGGTGCAGGCTGGTTATTCCCATGTGGCGGAGGCGTTCGAGAAAGCCGTCCACCCCGGTATGGCCTATGGTGCGGATGGCCGGGACGTTGAGGGAGTTGCCCAGGGCCTGGCGCAGGCGCAGGGGGCCGTAGTGGCGGCGGCTGAAGTTGCGGAAGGGATGCAGGCCGTCGCCGACCTGGCCGGACAGGGGGGCGTCTTCGAGCACTGTCGCCGCCGTCCAGCCGCTGTCGAGGGCGAGGGCGTAGAGGAAGGGCTTGAGGGTCGAGCCAGGCTGGCGCGGCGAGGTGACGCCGTCGAGCCATTGGCTGGGATTCTCCGCCTCGCGGTCGGCGGCCGACACCCAGCAGAGGATCTCGTCGCGGGGGTGGGGGACCACCAGCGCGGCGCCGGCATGGACATAGAAGCGGCGCAGGGTGTGGAGGTGCTGCC
>JANJUM010000255.1 GCA_024710585.1 Desulforhopalus sp. | reverse complement strand
ATCGCCCTCAGCATCGTCGCCGAACTGGTGCAGCAGCGGGCGCGGATGGCCTCATGAAGCTCGCCGCGATCATCCTCGCCGCCGGGTTGTCGTCGCGCATGGGCGGCATCTAGCCGCTCATGACCCTGGGAGGGGACAGCCTCCTCGCCTACTGCGCCCGCCTCCTGCGCCAGGGCGGGGTGGAGGAGGCGACCGTCGTCACCGGCCTCCGCCACGAGGGGGTGGCCGAGGAAGCGCGAAGGCTCGGTCTGACGGTCGTCTGCAACCCCCATTACGAGGAGGGCATGTTCTCCTCCCTGCTCGCCGCCCTGCCCTCTCTGGCCGGGGTCGACGGCTGCTTCCTCCTGCCGGTGGACATTCCCCTGGTTCGCCCGGCCACCGTAGCCCGTCTGGCGGCGGCCTTCGACGGCAGCCAGACGCTCATTCCCAGCTTCCAGGGCCGTCCCGGGCACCCGCCGCTGCTCGCGGCCGGGCTGCTGCCGAAGATCGCCGCCTACAACGGCCGCGGAGGGCTGCAGGGGCTCCTCGCCACCCTGCCGCCGCAGGCCGTGCACAGGGTGGCGGTCTGGGACCGGGGCATTCTCCTCGACGTCGACACGCCGGAGGACATGCGGGTGCTCCAGTCCCGCCTGATCAGGATGGACAGCGGCGAACGCGAAGAGGTCATGGAACTGGCCAGGCTGCACATGCCGGCGAGGGGGATGGCCCACGGCCTGGGGGTGGCGCGGGCGGCGCAGCGCATCGCGCGCCGGCTCAACCAGCGCGGCGCGAGTCTCGACATCGACCTCGTCTGCCACGCCGCCCTGCTGCACGATATCGCCAAAGGGATGCCCGACCACGAACGGGCCGGGCAGGAACTCCTCGCCAGCCTGGGCCTGTCGCGCCTCGCCGACATCGCCGGCGCCCACCGCCAGGCGGAACCGCCGGCCTCGGGAATTATCGGCGAGAAGGAGGTGGTGGCCCTGGCCGACAAGCTGGTCAGGGGGCGCTACCGCGTCTCGGTGCGGCAGCGTTTCGAGGAAAAGCTCGACATGTACCGCGACGACCGCGAGGCCTGCCTGTCGGTACGGCGGCGCATGGAGGGCGCGCTGCAACTCCTCGCCATGGTCGAAGCGGCCTGCGGCGAGGATGTCGAAAGCATCGTCGACGGCGGCGACGAGCCATGAGCATTGTGCTGCTCCTCCGCCATGGCGAGATCGCCGGCCGCGACGCAACAAAACGCTACCTGGGCCAGCTCGACCCGCCATTGAGCGAGCGGGGCCGGGAGCAGATGGCCATGCTGGCGCGCCAGCCGCGCCTGCTGCCGCTGCGGCGCATCCTCGCCAGCCCCCTGCGCCGCACCGCCGAGAGCGCGGCCATCATCGCCACGGCCATTCCCGGCTGCAGCGTCGAGACGGTGCCGGCGCTGGCCGAGATCTCCCTCGGCCAGTGGGAGGGCTTGAGCTTTGCCGAGGTGCGGCAGCGCTTCCCCGACGACTACCGGCGGCGCGGCCTCGACCTGGCCTCCTTCCGCCCCCCCGGCGGCGAGAGCTTTGCCGACCTGCAGGTGCGCGTCTGGCCGGTCTTCCTGCAGGCGGCCGAAGAACCGGGGCCGGTGGCGCTGATGGCCCACGCCGGGGTCAACCGCGTCCTCCTCTGCCGGATCCTCGGCATGCCCCTGGCGCACCTCTTCCGCCTCGGCCAGGACTATGGCTGCTGCTCGGTGGTCGAGGCCGGTGAGGGCGGCTATCGCCTCGCCGCCCTCAACCTCACCCCCGCCGACATGGCCGACGGCCGCTGACCGCGGGGCGCCCCACCTCAGCGGTCGATGCCGCCCAGGCAGATATATTTGATCTCCAGGTAGTCGTCGAGGCCGTACTTCGAGCCCTCGCGACCGTTGCCCGACTCCTTGACGCCGCCAAACGGCGCCATCTCGTTGGAAATCAGCCCTTCATTAGCCCCGACGATGCCATACTCCAGCCCCTCCGCCACCCGCCAGATGCGGCCGATGTCGCGGGAGTAGAAGTAGGAGGCCAGCCCGAAGGGGGTGTCGTTGGCGATGGCGATGGCTTCCGCCTCGTCGCGGAAGCGGAACAGTGGCGCCACCGGCCCGAAGATCTCGCAGTGGAAGAGTTCCATCTCGGCGGTGACGTCGGCGAGGATGGTCGGCTCGATATAGCTGCCGCCCAAGGCGGAGCGGCGGCCGCCGAGCAGCACCCGCGCCCCCTTGGCGACGGCGTCGTCGATGAGCCGCATGACCGCGTCTGCCGCCTTGAGGTCGATGAGCGGGCCGGTGGTGACCCCGCTCTCCATGCCGTCGCCAAGGCGCAAGCGCTCCTTGACCGCCGCGACGAGCTTGTCCGCGAAACGTTCATAGACGCCGTCCTGGATGAGAAAGCGGTTGGTGCAGACGCAGGTCTGCCCGGCATTGCGGTACTTGGAGACCACCGCGCCGTCGATGGCGGCATCGAGGTCGGCATCGTCGAAAACGATGAAAGGGGCGTTGCCGCCGAGTTCCATGGAAGTCCTTTTGACCGTCGCGGCGCACTGCGCCATCAGCTCCCTGCCGACCTCGGTGGAGCCGGTGAAGGTCAGCTTCCTGACCAGCGGGCTGCCGGTGAGGGCGGCACCGATGGCGGCGGTGTCGCCGGCGACGATATTGATCACCCCGGCGGGGATGCCGACACGGGCGGCCAGCTCGGCCAGGGCCAGGGCGGAGAGCGGGGTGGCCCCGGCCGGCTTGCAGACCACGGTGCAGCCGGCGGCGAGAGCCGGGGCGATCTTGCGGGCCAGCATGGCGTTGGGGAAGTTCCACGGGGTGATGCAGGCCACCACGCCTATCGGCTGTTTGATGCAGACGATGCGCTTCGAGCCGTCCGGGGCGGGGATGGTGTCGCCATAGACGCGCTTGGCCTCCTCGGCGAACCACTCGATATAGTTGGCGCCATAGACAATCTCGCCGTCGGCCTCGGCCAACGGCTTGCCCATCTCGGCGGTGAGGATGCGCGCCAGATCCTCTCGGGCGGCCATGATCGCCTCGTACCAGCGCCGCAAGAGCCCGGCCCGCTCCTTGGCCGAGCGCCGCCCCCAGGCCGCCAGGGCCTGGTGGGCGGCGGCGATGGCCCGGCCGGCCTCGGCCCCGCCGCAGCGGGCGACCTCGGCGATCACTTCGCCGTTGGCCGGGTTGCGCACCGCGAAGGTGCGCCCGCTGTCGCTCCCCACCCACCTGCCGTCGATATACGCTTCACTGCGCAGCAGCCCTTTGTCCTTGATGGTCAGCATAGTGTCCTCTTCACGATCGATGTTCACGGGTTTCTCCCCGGCACGGCCGGGAAGGTGTCAAGACGATACGATATATCCCTCCGTCACTCCCTCAGGGCTCGCCAGCCAGGCCGCGCTCCCGGCGGGCGATGCCGCGACAGGGCTAGAGGACCTGACGGTAAATGGCTTTGGCGTCCTCCACGGTGAGCTCGCGCGGGTTGTTGGCGAGGAGCCTGGTGACCTTCATCACCCCGGCGGCGAGATTGTCGACGTCGCTGTCCTTGACCCCGTACTGACTCAGCTTTCTGGGGAGGTTGAGGTCGACGGTCAGTCGGCGTATGGCCTCCATGGCCCGCCTCGCCGCTTCGGGCGCCGAGAGGCCGGCGACGTCCTCGCCAAAGATGGCGGCGATGTCGGCGAAGCGCTGCGGCCCGGCGACCATGTTGAACTCCATCACCGGGACGAGCATCAGCGAGTTGGCGATGCCGTGGGGGATATGGAACTCGGCGCCGATAGGGTAGGCGAAGGCATGGACGGCGGTGACCCCGGCGTTGGCGAAGGCGATGCCGGCGAGCATGCTGCCCTCGAGCATGTCGCCGCGCGCGGCGATATCGCCGCCGTCGTTGTAGGCCTTGCGAATATTGTCATAGAGCAGCCTCATCGCCTGGCATGCGAAGAGGTCGGAGAGCCGGTCGGCGTTCTTCGAGGTATAGGCCTCCATGGCATGGATGAGGGCATCCATGCCGGTGGCGGCGGTGACCATCGGCGGCAGGCCGACGGTCAGTTCCGGGTCAAGCAAGGCCACGGTGGGGAAGAGATAGGGGCTGACGATGCCCTTTTTCAGCTTTTCCTCCTCGTCGGAGAGGATGGCGATGGGCGTGACCTCGCTGCCGGTGCCGGCGGTGGTGGGAATGACGAGGAGCGGCAGACCCGGCTGCGGGACGAGGTCGATGCCGAACAGCGTGGCGATCGGCTGATTGTTGGTGACCAGCACCGCCGCCACCTTGGCGATATCGATGGCCGAGCCGCCGCCGATGCCGATGACCAGGTCGGAGCCGCTGGCCCGCAGCTGCTCGGCGGCGAGGCTGGCGAGCTGCAGGCGCGGGTCGGGCTCGACGGCGTCGAACAGCGACACGGCGATCCCGCCCTGCTCGAGCAGGACGATCAACCGAGCGATCATCCCCGTGGCGACGATCCCCGGGTCGGTGATGATCATCGCCCTCTTCCTGCGCAACCGGGCAATTTCCTGCGGCACTCTGGCGAGGCACCCCGCCCCGCGGACGATCCGTCCCGTGGTCTGAAAAAGCGTTCCTGTAGGCATGTCGTTCTCCTTGTCGACGTAGACTATTTTACACGGCCAGATACTTGCGTTGTATCTCTTTTTCTTCGCGGAAAGTGGCGATGTCGGCGCGATGCACGACATGACCCTTGTCGAGCAGCACCACGCGGTCGGCAACCGCCATGGCGAACTTGAGGTGCTGTTCGGCGAGGAGGATGGTGGTCCCGGCCTCCTTGAGGCGGATGACCAGGTCCTTGAGCTCGCCGACGATCACCGGCGACAGCCCCTCCGTCGGCTCGTCGAGGATGAGCACCTCGGGATTGCCCATCAGGGCGCGGGCGATGGTCAGCATCTGCTGCTCGCCCCCGGAGAGGGTGCTGCCGTTGCGGTTGGTGAAGTTCTTGAGGATGGGGAACTGCGCCAGCACGGTATCGAGGTTCCAGATACCCTGCCGGCCGGGGATGACGCCGAACTCGAGGTTCTCGAGCACCGTAAAGGGCCCGAAGATGCGCCGGTCTTCGGGCACGAAGCCCAGGCCGGCGCGGGCCATGCGGTAGGAAGGCAGGCCGGCGCACTGCCGCCCCTTGAGGGCGATCCTGCCCGACTTCGGCGGGGTCAGCCCCATGAGGGAGCGGAAGGTGGTGGTCTTGCCGACGCCATTGCGCCCCATGAGGCACACCGTCTCCCCGCGGGGGACGTCGAAGCCGACGTCGAAGAGGATGTGGCTGCGCCCGTAGCAGGTGTTCAGCCCGGTAACCGTCAGTATATGTTCCATCACAGTTCCTCTCCAAGATAGGCTTTGACGACCTCCTCGTTGCTCTGGATCTCCGCCGGGGACCCCTCGGCGAGCAGTGCCCCCTGCTGCAGCACGCGCACCGTGTGGGCGATGTCGAAGACCATGTCCATATCGTGCTCGATGAACACCAGGGTGAGGTCGTACTCGCCGCGGATCTCCCCGATGAGGCGGCGGGTGCGCTGCCGCTCCTCCGGCGACATGCCGGCGGTGGGCTCGTCGAGCAGCAGCAGCGTCGGCTGCAGCGCCAGGGCGATGCCGATATCGAGCAGCTTCTGGTCCCCGTGGGAGAGCTCGAAGGCAAGGCGCCCCCCCTGCTCCTCCAGGCCGAGGGAGGCGAGGATGGCCACGGCCGCCTCGGTGGCCTGGCGATGCTCGGCGGAGGGCCGCCAGAAGCGGCGCGTGTGGTCGAGGTTGGCCAGGGCGGCGAGGCGGATGTTGTCGAGCACCGTCTCCTCGGGAAAGATCGACGCCACCTGGAAGGCGCGGCCCAACCCCTTCTTGACGATGGCCTGGGTGGTCAGACCGACGAGGTCCTCGCCCTTGAAGAGGATGCGCCCGCTGTCGGGGAGGAGATGGCCGGTGATCTGATTGAAGAGCGTCGTCTTGCCGGCGCCGTTGGGGCCGATGATGGCGGCGATTTCCCCCGGAAACACTGAAAAACTCAGGTGTTGCGTCACCTTGAGCCCACCGAAGGCCTTATTTACCGAGTCCAGCTGTAAGAGTGGTGTCATCGTGTTTTTCACCCTGTAGAATTGCGCGGACCTTGGCGGCGACGTCCAGCGCGCCACCGACCAGGCCCCTGGGAAAGCCAATGACCATGACCATGATGATCGACCCGATGAGCAGCGACCAGTATTCGGTATGGGCGCCGACGATGTCCTCGATGAGAATGATCACCACCGCGCCGCAGAAGGGCCCGAAGAAGTGGCTGATGCCGCCCAGCACGGACATGAGGATGACCTCGCCGGAGGTGGTCCAGAAGAACATGTCGGTGTGCACCGAGCCGTCGACCCCGGCCATCAAGGCCCCGGCGACTGTAGCGAAGAGCGAGGCGACGACATAGATGCGCAGCTGGTTGCGCCGCACGCGGCGGCCGAGGAAGCGCACCCGGTTGGGGTTCTGGCGCACGCCGCGCAGGATGAGACCGAAGGGCGAGTAGGCCATGCGCTTCAAGACCCATACGGCGACGAGCACGAGGATCATGACGAAATAGTAGTAGTAGACCTTGTCGGCGAGCAGCCCGGGGAGGGTGATGCCCTGCAGCCCGTCGTCGCCCCCGGTGAAATCGTACATCTTGAACATGATCTGCCAGGCCAGCTGGCCGAAGGCCAGGGTGAGCATGGTGTAGTACACCCCACCGACACGGATCACCAGCAGGCCGAGCAGAAAGGAGAGCACCAGGGTGAACAGCAGCCCGGCGGCGAAGGCGGCGAAGTACCACTGGCTGCCCAGGTAGGTGACGGTCAAGCCGATGGCGTAGCCGCCGACGCCATAGTAAAGCGCCTGGCCGAAGCTGAGCATGCCGGTCACCCCCCAGAGCATGTTGAAGGAGGTGGCGAACAAGGCCCAGATGAGGACGTTGCAGGCAACGTTGAGCTGATACTGCGAGGTCATCAGCGCCGGGACCAGGGCGAAGGCGAGGATCAGCGCGCCCCAGCCGAGCGTATTGCCGTTACACAGCGATTTCATGTCGGATATTCCCATCTCAGACCTTCCTCGTTGTGCGGGGGGCGAAAAGCCCCTCCGGCTTGAAAATAAGTACCACCACCATCACCAGGAAACTGAACAGCGTCGCCCACTCGGGGACGAAGGCGACAGCGAAGGCGTTGACCTCGCCGAGCAGCAGGGCCCCCAGCCAGGCGCCCCAGAAATTGCCCATGCCGCCCATGACGACGACGATCATCGAGTCGATGATCACCTCGATGCCGGCGCCCGGGGTCACCGTGCGCAGGGGTGCCGCCAGGGCTCCGGTCAGTCCCCCCAGGGCGGTGGCGATGCCGAAGACCACGGTCATAGTCAGCGGCACGTTGATGCCAAGGGCGCCGAGCATCTCCCGGTCGACGGCGGCGGCCCGGGCGATCTTGCCCGGCCGGGTGCGGTTGAGGATCCACCACGAGGCGACCACCACCACCAGGCCGATGGCGATGATCAGCAGGTTGTAGGAGGGGATGGCAATATCGCCCACGGTCAGCGAGCCGGAGAATCCGGCCGGCCTGGAGATGGACTTGTACTCGGCGCCCCAGACGAGCTTGACCAGGTCGTCGATGATGAGGATGAGGCAGTAGGTGAGGAGGATCTGGAAGCCGCCCTCGTTGGCCCGCCCATAGATGCGGCGCAGCACCAGGCACTCGATGAGCGCCCCGAAGACCCCGGCGCCGAGGGCGGCGAAGAGCAGGGCGAACCAGAAGTTGAGCGACCACACGGTGACCACCTGGTAGCCCAGGTAGGCGCCGAGCATGTAGAACGAACCGTGGGCGAAGTTGAACACGTTGCCCACCCCGAAGATGAGGGTCAGGCCGCTGGCGACGAGAAAGAGCAGGGTGGCCAGGGTCAGGCCACTGACCATTTGCGTCAACAGGAACGAAAAATCCATAGGAGACCCCCCTTGGCCCGCAGCGCGCCAGCCTTCGCCGCCGCGCTGCGGGGTACGTGTTTCACAGACATGGCCAGGAGCGTCGGCGAAGACCTCGCCCCTGCGCTGCCCGGGGTAACCGCGGGGTTGCCGCCGCGCCGTCGAGCGGACGACGCGACGGACGGGCCCGCCGCTACTTCTTGCGCTTGGCGGCGATGTATTCCGCGGGGACGAAAATGTCGGCCGGCTGGTAGACGCTCCAGTTGCCGAGCATCATCTTGGCCGGTGGGAAATCGGCGTTGGCGATGGTGGTGCCGATGGCCTGCACCTGCATGATCTGGTGGGTGCCGGGGTCGATGATGGAGACGAAGCCCTCGGGATCCTCGGGGAGGTTGAGTTTCATGCCCTCCAGGGCTTTGACCAGGGCGTCGGCGTCATCGGGGTTGCCGACCTTCTCCACCGCCTGGGCGATGGCATAGATGCCGGCATAGGCGCCTTCGGCGGCATAGGTGGGATAGCGCCCGGTGCGCTTCTTGAACTCCTCGACGAACTTCTTGTTGCGCTCCGTGGCCGGCCAGTTGTTGTGATGGCGCGCCGAGAGGATCAGGCCGAGGGGCAGCTCGTCGCCCATGGCGCTCATCAGCTCGTAGTTGCCGCCGGCGTCGGGATGGAAGTAGGTGAGCTTGTCGAACATCCCGTAGGCCTTGGCCTGCTTGATGAAGGCCACCGTGTCACCGCCCCAGAAACCGGCGACGAGCACATCCGGCTTATCCTTCATAATGGAGGTGATATAGGCGGAATAGTCGGGGTCGGAGAGCTTCGGCCAATATTCCCCCACCACCTCGAACGGCACGCCGAAGCGGTCGAGGTTGTAGCGCAGCTCGTCCCACTGGGCGTGGCCGTAGGAGTAGTCCGGGCCGATGAAGGCGATCTTCTTCCACGGCTTGGTCTTGGCCATCTCCTTGAGATAGAGGGCGCCGGCGGCCATCGACTGGAAGGTGTCGTTGGAGACCCGGAAATAGTAGGGCTGGAAGTTGTCCACGGTCAGCTCGGTGGCGGCATGGTCGGTGCCGACGAAGATGACCTTGTTCTGTTTCGAGACCTCGGTCACTGCCAGGCCGACCCCGGAACTGACCACCCCGAAGAGGAAGTGGACCTTGTCCTCGGCGATATAGCGGTTGGCAACGCGCACCGCATAGGCCGGTTTGGCCTTGCTGTCGGTGAAGATGGCGTCGATCTTGTATCCCCCGGCAACCCCCTTGGCGTTGATCTCGTCGATGGCCATCTCCGCCGCCGCCACCGAGTCCATACCATAGAGCCCGGGCCGCCCGGTCATCGGGTACATGGCACCGATGCGGATGACCTTTTCCGCGGGAGCGGCCGCCTGCGCCAGCGGTACCGCGATCAACGACATCAGCCCTACAGCCAGACATTTCCATCCATGCTTACCAGCCATCGTTTCCTCCTTGTTCCATGGTGTGATCAGGCATGCGCCCAGTGGACCCCTTTTGCCCTCGATTCCGCAGACTTGCCACCCGCGGTTTCCGGCTCTGCCGACAGGGCGTGCATCTCCCGTGCCAGGGGGGAGCCCGGTTATTCACAAGGATATCTCTTTGATATTTATGAAATTATATCGGTGGGGCGGGGAGCACGCTCCTGCGCACCTGCAATGGGAGAGGGGAAGAGAGCGGATTGATCGAAATAATTGTTGTACGATATCAGCAAAATGGATTGTTTTTGCAATATTGCAAGCCGTTGCAATGTTGCAATGGCTTGCTCACCGTGCCCCGGCCAAACGGTGGCGGGTCATCTTTCGCCACAAGGTGGTAGGGTGGACCTGGAGCTGCTCGGCGGCATGGTTGAGATCCCTGCTCTCGGCCAGGACTTTCTCGAGTAGGGAGCGCTCGTAGCTCTCCATGGCATCCTTGAGCGGCCGGCGCCGCCCCAGCCGACCCACCTGCAGCTCGTAGGTGGAGCGGATCTCCGAGGGCAGGTCGGCGGGCCCCATGACTTCGCCCTCGCTGAGCACGACCATGCGCTGGATGGCGTTGATCAGCTCGCGCACGTTGCCGGGGTAGTCGTACTGGCGCAGCATCTCGTAGACCAGGGGGTCGATCTTCTTCTTCGTCTGCAGCCGGTCGCCAATCTTGGCGAGGATCGACTCGGCCAGGGCGGGGATGTCTTCACGCCGCTGCCGCAGGGGCGGGATGTCGATGGGGACGATATTGAGACGGTAGAAGAGGTCCTCGCGGAACAGGCCGCGGCGCATCTGCTCCTGGAGGTTCTGGTTGGTGGCGGCGATGATGAGGACGTCCACCAGCGTCGCCTCGGTGGCGCCGACGCGCTTGAACTGGCGCTCCTCGATGACCTCGAGGAGCTTGACCTGCATCTCCGGGCGAAGCTCGGCGACCTCGTCGAGGAAGACCGTACCGTGGTGGGCGGCCTCGATCAGGCCGATCTTGCCCGAGGCCAGGGCCCCGGTGAACGAGCCCCGCTCGTAGCCGAACAGCTCGCTCTCCATCAGCGAGGCGGGGATGGCGCCACAGTTGATCTTGACGAAGGGTTGCCCGCGCCGCGAGCTCATCTTGTGGATGAGCTTGGCGAGCATGCTCTTGCCGACCCCGGACTCCCCGGTAAGCAGCACCGAGGCCTCGACCTTGGCGACCTTGATGGCCCGCTGCACCACGCGCACCATGGCCGGACTCTTGACGACGAGGTCGTCGAGGGCATGGTCGACGTCGTGGCGCTCTTGCAGCGACTGGTAGAAGAAATCGCTCTTCTTGCGCGACTCGTCGAGGGCGATGCGCAGTTCGTTGAGTTCCGAGATATCGCGGACATTGGTGACGATCTTCGTCACCTGGCCGTCCTCGGCAAAAATCGGCGTGCCAGTGACGATGACCAGCTTGCCGCCGCGAATTTTCTGCAGCAGGGTGATGGCCTTTCTCTGTTGCAGCACCTCCAGGGTCACCGAATGGTCGAAGACCTGCTCGGCCACCAGCTCGTGCATGGTCCTGCCGATGAGACTGGTGCGCGACAGGCCGGTCATGCGCTCGTAGGACTTGTTGACGCGGAGCGTCCGCGCCTCGCCGTCGGTGATATAGAAGCCGTCGTAGGACGACTCGAAGATGGCCTCGAGCTCCTTGTGCAGCTTCTGGTAGTTCTCCAGCTGGGAGATGAGCTTCTCGTGCTCGGAGACATCCTGGAAGACCGAGATCACCCCGACGATTACCCCGTCACGGTAAATAGGCGTGCGGTTGGCGATGATCGACACCTCGAGCAGCTTCACCTTGCGGCCGATCTGCGGCACCCCGGTGCGGAGCACCTCCTGCATCTCCGCCCAGGCATGGGGACGGATCTCCCTGATGTTGCGGCCGACCAGGTCGCCGTCGTTGAAGATGCGTTGCGCCGCACGGTTATAGATGAGGATGGTTCCCTCGCCGTCGATGGCGAGGATGCCGTTATGAGAGGCGTCAATGCCAAGAGACTCGATGCGTTCCATGGTTCCTGCCGACGCTGAAGTTTCCTGTGAAGGACCACGAGCATGATGTACCACGCGGCCATGGCCGGCGGATTGCCGTAAGCCATTTGCTGCGCGGGCGACTTGCCCACGTCGAGCCAGGGTGTATGGCTGGCCGACGGCCTCGGGACATGATAAAGGAATCGGCGGGAAAAGGCTGTAAGATTCAGCCGATAGTCGGGAAAGTGGCGACGTGCCTGGCGGGATGGAGCGCATCCCGGGGGGAAAGGGGGGCCGGCGCTGGCATGGCACGGGCGGGGCCTCGTAAAAGCGCTGCGGCTTCGCGTCGACCGTAGAGGTCCTGCCGTGGACGCCTCGACCACCAGGACCAGGGTGTGGGCGGCCGGCTCCTTGCCGACCGCCCATGCCGCTCACTGGCGGTAGATGATGGTGCCGACGTGCTCGCCGTTGAGCGCCCTGGTGATATTGCCCTCGACCAGGCCGTTGACGATCTGCACCTTGTCGATGACCTCGCTGTTCTGGATGATCTCCAGGCAGGGCCGCTCGATGACCAGGTCGTCCTGATCCATCTCGAGCAGATCCCTGGCGCCGATCTCGGGGATGAAGGTCGCCGCGGGGTTCTTCTTGGGATCGTCGCTGTAGAGGCCGTTCTCGTCCTTGATGAAGAGAATGGTGCGCGAGCCGATGAGGTCGGCGAGCAGCACCAGGCCGACATCGGTGCGGTGGATGGGGATGCGCCCGACCTTCGGCTTGATGGCGAAATAGTCGTAGGGCGGCATGCCGTGCATCACCGGGATGATCTTCTCGGCGAAGTAGGTGGGCAGCTTGACGATATCGGAGTGGGAGATCTTCACCCCGCCCCAGGGCGAGAGCAGGGTGGCGATCATCAGGGCATTCTGCTCCGAGACCATGCTGCCGAACTTGGCGATGACCCCGGTGGGCATGCCCATTTCCAGGCCGATGGTGTAGATGTGGCGGCTGCGCGTGCCGCCGCCGGTGGTGATGAGCATCTTATGATCGGCGCGGTTGCGGACGATCTCCTTGAGGATCGCCGGCAGCGCCTTGACGCCGCGGTCGCAGATCGACTGGCCGCCGATCTTCATGATGGCGATATCGCCGTAGAGACGCTCCTGGGGAGCGATATCGAGCTGGGCAATGAACTCCTTGCTGACCAGGCTCTCCCCCATCAGGGCACTCTTGATGTGCAGGCGCTTGCCGTCCTTTTCACGTACCAGTGCCATATGTTCTCTCCTTGGTTGATGGCGGCGAAGTCGTGCTCAACGATGTTTCGGGCCGCGTTTGAGGGCAACCAGGTCGGCCCCGGTGGCGGTGGCGATCTGCTCCAGTTCGGTCATGCGCAGGTGGTTGCCGTACACCTTGAGATCAACGCCGCTGACGGCGATGACACGATAACGCGGCTTCTTCGCCCCTTCCCCGGCCCTCTGCCGTTCCCGATAAAAAATCTGCGCTGTCATGGAAGTCTCCCCTTCTGTTGTGGACATGGTCCTGTTGATGGAACGCGAGCTGTAAACCTGCCTTGTCTGCGACAAAAGTATAGGGAGGCGGTGGCACCGACGCAAGTGGCGGTCAGGTGTCGGAATTGGTCGCTTTTGGTTCGTTTAGGGAAAACGGGCCGTCATTGTTGACACGGGGTGGGGGCCTCTGTCATCTACGCACGGCAGTCGGCGACCACCCCACCGCCTGGGCCCAACAAATAGACAAAAAAAACCGCCGCTCCGTGTTGTTGCCGCCTACGGAGAGTTTCGGTCACCTCCCTGCGGTTAAGACCACAGATGAACACACAGCGACTCCTGGTCGGTATCGACGACACCGACAACCTCGACAGCCCCGGTTCCGGCACCCTGGCGGCCCAGCTGGCCAAAGCCCTGGAGAGCGCCGGCCTGGGCCAGTGCGACGACATCAGCCGGCATCAGCTCTTCGTCGACGGCCGCATCCCCTACACTTCCCATAACAGCGCCATGTGCTTCGGCCTCTGCGGCCATGGCGGCGACAGCCTGTCGCTGGTGTCCTTCTGCCAGGACTTCCTGTGCAAACACGCCGCCCCCGGCTCCGACCCCGGCCTGTGCGTCGCCGCGGACGACGGGAGCCATGACTCCTGCCTGGTCATGTTCGGGCGGCAGGCCAAAGAGCGGGTCCTTACCAAGGGGGATGCCTACCTGCTGGCCAGGGAGGCCGACATTCACCTCTCCGAGCATGGCGGCAGCGGCGGCGGGGTCATCGGCGCCCTGGCCGCCGTCGGCCTGCGCCTCTCCGGGAATGACGGCCGCTTTCGCAACTGGCTCACGCTCGGCGACGCGGGGACCACGCTCACCGCCTTGCAGTTGCGCCGCCACCCGGCCATCGACGCCGTCTGCGACGGAAACGGTCAGGCCCTCGCCGACGATGAAGAAATCCGCTTGGGCGAGGACGAGCTCAAGATCGTCCTCCGCCATGGCCGGCGCGTCCTCCCGGTGAAGCCCTGCAACGACCTTGGGCACCCCCCCTGGAACACCCTTTCCCGCAGAGAGATGAAGGGCTACTGACCCAACCCATCCTCGTTCCCCGGCCCCGCCAGGACATCTCCCGCCAAGGCCGGGGAACCAGCCACTCACGATACCCCCTCCCCCCGCGCCGACGCGCACTCTCGCCCCACCTCGCCATGCCTCCCGTAATCCCGTCACTGAGGATTCCGTAAGCCCTTTGCCTACAGCAATGTAATCGCACGACCTACAATTTTCTTTTTTGAAAACAAACACTTGTGAGAATTTGTCGTTCTTTGGTCGTACAAGAAAAAGGGTTGTGGGGCTTACCAGGAATGCTATACCCAGCCAGAAAACAACAACTCGGCTGCGGGGCTCCATACCGTGCGCCGGCCATTATCAATATTCAACCATAGGAGCAGGTATGAACATCACCAGGAGGAGGTTTCTGTCCATGTCCGGTGCGATTGGTTCAGGGGTTGCCCTGTCCTCGCTCGGCCTGGACCTTACCGCGGTAACCGCCCACGCCGCCGGCCTCGGCAAGATGGATCGCATCCGCACGGCCAGGCAGACGATCTCGATCTGCTGTTACTGCTCGGTGGGCTGCGGCCTGCTCTGCAGCACCGACCGCCTCACCGGCAAGATCATCAATATCGAGGGCGACCCCGATCACCCGATCAGCGAGGGTTCGCTCTGCGCCAAAGGCGCCGGCATCTTCGGCCTGACCGAAGCCAACCCCAAACGCCTGCGCAAGGTGCTCTACCGGGCGCCGAAGAGCGACAAGTGGGAGGAAAAGGACTGGAACTGGACCCTGCAGCGTATCGCCCGCCTGGTCAAGGACACCCGCGATGCCGACTTCATCGCCAAAAACGACAAGGGCGAGTTGGTCAACCGCGTCGAGACCATCGCCCATTACGGCTCTTCAAATATTGGCAACGAGGAATGCTGGACGCTGAGCGTCGCCTGCCGCGCCATGGGCCTGGTCAATATCGATCACCAGGCCAGGGTCTGACACAGCCCGTCCGTATCGGCTCTGGGAGAGTCGTTTGGCCGTGGTTCAATGACCAATCATTATATCGATCTGAAAAACAGTGACTGCATCCTCATCATGGGCAGCAACGCCGCCGAGAACCATCCCATCGCCTTCAAGTGGATCCTGAAGGCCAAGGACCGCGGCGCCAAGCTCATCCATGTCGACCCCCGCTTCACCCGGACCTCCGCCCGCTGCGATTATCACGTGCCGCTGCGCTCCGGCACCGACATCGCCTTCCTCGGTGGCATGATCAAGCATATCATCGACAACAACCTCATCCAGGAAGAGTACGTCAAGTACTACACCAACGCCTCGATGATCGTCAGCTCCGGCTTCGACTTCAAGGACGGCCTCTTCTCCGGCTATAACGCCGAGAAACGCAGCTACAACAAGGACACCTGGACCATCGAAAAGGATGAGAAAGGGGTGCCGATCCGCGACTACACCCTGCAAAATCCTCGCTGCGTCTACCAGATGCTCAAGAAGCACTACGAGCGCTACACCCTCGACGCGGTTTCCTCGATCACCGGCGTCTCCAAGGACGATCTGCTCAAGGTGTACAACGAGTACGGCGCCACCGGGGCCAAGGACAAGGCCGGCACCGAGTGTTACGCCCTCGGCTGGACCCACCATACCGTCGGCAGCCAGATCATCCGCACCATGTCGATCATCCAGCTGCTCCTCGGCAACATGGGCATCTGCGGCGGCGGCATCAACGCCCTGCGCGGCGAACCTAACGTCCAAGGTTCCACCGACCATGCCATCCTCTACAATATCCTCCCCGGCTATCTGAAAATGCCAACCGGCTCGGTGGATACCCTGCAGAAATACCTCGACAAGTACACCTCGAAGTCGAGCGACCCGCAGTCCGCCAACTGGTACCAGAACTATCCGAAGTATGCGGTCAGCTTCCTCAAGGCGGTATGGGGCGACAAAGCAACGGCCGACAACGAGTTCGGCTACTCCTGGCTGCCGAAGATGGACGATGGCAAGCACTATTCGGTGCTGCATACCATCGACAACATGTATGCCGGCAAAATCAAGGGCTTCTTCGCCTACGGCTCGAACATCGCCGTCAGCTCCCCCAACACCACCAAGGTGCGCAAGGGCCTGGCCAAGCTGAAGTGGCTGGTCAACGTCAATATCTTCGACAACGAAACCGCCTCCTTCTGGAAAGGCCCGGGCATGGATCCCAAGACCATCGACACCGAGGTCTTCCTCCTCCCGGCAGCTGCCAGCATGGAAAAAGAAGGCAGCCAGAGCAACTCCGGCCGCTGGGTGCAATGGCGCTACAAGGCGGCAAACCCACCGGGTGACGCCCTCTCCGACGGCGACATCACCATGCGCATCATCGACGCCCTGCGCGAGCTCTACCAGAAGGAAGGCGGGGCCTTCCCCGAGCAATTGCTCAACCTCAAGTGGGACTACAAGACCCCCCAGGGCACTTTCGACGTGGTCAAGGCCTCGAAGATGATCAACGGCCACTACACCAGGGACCTCATCATCGAAGACCCCAGCGGCAAGAACCCCAAGGAGGTCAACCTCAAAGGCGAAATGGTGCCGAGTTTTGCCAAGCTCATGGCCGACGGCTCCACCTCCAGCGGCAACTGGCTGATGAGTGGCAGCTTCGAGCAGAAGGGAGCCAACAAGATGCAGAAGCGCGGCAAGGACGATCCCACCGGTCTCGGCCTCTATCACGACTGGTCCTACGCCTGGCCGCTCAACCGCCGCATCATCTACAACCGCGCTTCCTGCGACCTCAACGGCAAACCTTACAACCCGAAGATGAAGCTGCTCGAGTGGGTCGGCGACAAGTGGGTCGGCGACATCGCCGACGGGCCATGGCCGCCGCTGGCCGACCAGGAAAAAGGCAAGCTGCCCTTCATCATGCGAGCCGACGGTGTCGGCGCCATCTTCGGCGCGGGCATGGTCGAAGGCCCCTTCCCGGAACACTACGAACCGCTGGAAGGCCCGCTGACCAAGAACCCGTTCTCCAGCCAGCTCAACAACCCGACCATCACCATCTTCAAGGCCGACGTCGACAAAGTCGCCAACGCCGACGCCAAGTTCCCCTACGTCTGCACCACCTACTCCTGCACCGAGCACTGGTGTTCGGGCTTCACCCGCTGGCAGCCGTGGCTGCTGGAGATGCAGCCGGAGTGCTATCTGGAGATCGGCGAGGCCCTGGCCAAGGAGCTCGGGGTCAAGAACGGCGAAAAGGTCAAGGTGGCCTCGGTACGCGGCGAGGTCAAGTGCGTCGCCATGGTCACCAAGCGCCTCAAGCCCATGAAGGTCGAAGGCAAAACCGTGCACGAAGTGGGCATGCCGTTCAACTACGGCTGGCGCTATCCGGAGGGTGCGGCGGACGCCTCGGCGAACTACCTGACGCCTTCCGTCGGCTGCCCGAATACCTTCTGCCCGGAGTACAAGGCATTCATGGTCAACGTCAGCAAGGCTTAAGGGGGGAACAATGAACAAACAATTGATTAAACTGATCGATCTTTCCCGCTGCACCGCCTGCCGTGGCTGCCAGGTGGCCTGCAAGCAGTGGAACGAACAACCGGCATCGATAACCCATAACTTCGGCAGCTACCAGAACCCGCCCGACCTCGAGTGGAACACCTGGACGCTGATCCGCTTCCAGGAGATCGAGGACGCCGCCGGCAAAGTCAAGTGGCTGTTCCGCAAGGACGGCTGCATGCACTGCACCGACGCCGCCTGCGTCCGCGTCTGCCCCACCGAGGCCCTCTATCACACCGAGTTCGGCAACGTCGCCATCAACACCGACAAGTGCATCGGCTGCAAGGCCTGCATCCCCGCCTGCCCGTTCGGCGTGCCCAAGCTCAACCCGGCCACCAACCGCATCAGCAAGTGCGACCTGTGCTACACCAGGCTGCAGGCCAACCAGCCGCCGGCCTGCGTGCTCTCCTGCCCGACCGGGGCGATCACCATCGGCGACGTCGACACCATGCTCGCCAAGGCCAACAAGCGGGTCAAGGAACTGGGCGGCGACGCCAACGTCTACGGCGACAAGTTCGTCGACGGCACCCATGTGCTCTATGTCCTCACCGAGAAACCTGAGGTCTACGAGCACCTGCCCGCCGCTCCCAAGGTGGCCGACTCCATCCTCGTCTGGAAGGACGTCCTCAAACCGGCCGGCCTCATCGCCGCCGGCGCGGTGGTCGCCGGGGCCTTCCTGCATTACATCACCCACGGGCCAAAGACCCCGCAAGAGGAATCAACCTGTGAAGGAGGGAAAAACTCATGAAAAAAGGAATGATCAAGGCCACCGGGCCCTTCGAGAGGGTGGTGCACTGGTGCGTCGCCCTGTCCTGTCTCTTTCTCTGCATCACCGGCATGGCGATGATGTACCACTCGCTCAATGTCATCGGCACGCTGGTGGGCGGCATGGAAAACCTCAAGGTCCTCCACAACTACTGCGGCATCTTCTTCGCCGTCAGCCTCCTCTTCACCATCCTCATGTGGTGGCGCGAAGCCGGCCTGTTCTCTTTCCCGGAGGACATGCAGTGGATCATGGCCGCCGGCGGCTACCTGTGGAAGGTCGAGAAAATGCCGGAAGTCGGCAAGTACAACCCCGGCCAGAAGATGTTCTTCCTGGCGGTGGCCATCTTTGGTATAGTCATGGTGGCCAGCGGGCTGATCATCTGGTTCCCGGACGGCTACACGGTTGACACCCTGCGGCTGATGTATGTCCTCCATGCCCTCGGTTTCGTGGTTATCTTTGCCTTCTTCTTCGTCCACCTCTACCTGGTGACCATCGGCGCCCCGGGCTCCGCCCCGGCGATGTTCACCGGCTGGGTGACCCGCGGTTGGGTGAAGACGCAGCACCCCAAGTGGCTCAAGGAGATGGAGAAGGATGGCACCCTGATCGTCTATGGCGAGGGTAAATACCGCAAATAAGCAGGCCTGACAGCAGACCTGTCTGACATCACAGGTTCCCGATGCACGAAGGGGCCGCCGGCGGCACAACCCGGCGGCCCCTTCGTCATGGATGCCCCCACACGTTTCGACAAGGAAGACGACAATGGCACACCCTACCCTCGTCGGCGAGGACCTCGCCCTGGAACTTGAGCGACTGACCACGTCACGCCCGCATCTGAACACCCTGGTCACGGCTTTCGGCCCGCTCATCCTCGAAAAGGCGCAGTGGCTGGCCGACACCGCCGTCGATCGGCCGACTGTTGCGATCGACAGGGAGCGTCTCGCCGCGGGCATTGCGGTGGGGCAGCAGATGAGCCTCTTTACCGTCGGCGATCCCTGGGGCAGTGCCGGCTGGTCGGTGGCCAAAGCGATCACCGAAGGCTTTCCCGCCCTCGGTGGCGATATGGAGATCCTCCTGCGCTGCTTCACCGAGGGCAAGTACGATTTCTTCGGCCAGTTCTTCGCCGCCGCCGACGACGATGCCGAGCGCCAGTTCGATCGCCAGGCCGGGGAACTCGGGGTGACGCCGATGTCGCTGCATTTCTTTCTGCGCAGCCTGCACCGCTATATGCTCGCCAAAAAGGCCCGCGACCTGCAGCCGCTTCTCGAAGGGCTCGCCTGGAAGAAAGGGTATTGCCCGGTATGCGCCGCCCTGCCCTACGTGGCGATCATCGGCGAGAACGGCCAGCGCAGCCTGCACTGCGCCGACTGCGGCCACAGCTGGCCCTTCCCGCGGCTGACCTGCCCCTCATGCGATTACGAAGACCCGCAGAACAGCAACCTGCTGTTCATCGACGAGTGCAAGGAAGAGGCGGCCTTCTTCTGCGAGAAGTGCC
>JANJUM010000238.1 GCA_024710585.1 Desulforhopalus sp. | reverse complement strand
AGAAAATGCTCAACTCTGCAGGCAGCAACGCAGCCGTGGCATCTACTGCACTTGGTTAGGTCAATCACCATTCCATATCTCATGACTCGGCTCTCCTTGGTTAAGATTTCTATTAAACGGATTCTCCGTCTGAAAGGCTTGCCCGTGACTGGAATTTTCGACAATTGTATGATACATTACATGCAATAAGGTTCCTGTCAAGCGATTATTTTTTCGGCCCTTTTCAAGCGGCACCGCCTACCCCGGGACGCCTGCCGAGATGCTGGAATGGTTCGCTACCAGGTATATTTCATTACATTATTTCTTCTGTCTCGGGCGTTGCAGGAAGCACCCTTCCGCATTTCTCCAGCATCGCCAGAAAAACGTCAGTCTTTTATGCAAACGTTGCCTGTGACCCTTTGGCTTTGCACAGTTCGGGGTGTATTTTCGGACAGGCGGGTTGGCTCCTCCTCCGGTGATTCGCGACCCACCACTACCCGTGCATCGCCCCTTCCACCTTCCAGCGCTTTACTTGTTGACTGGCAAGTGTTTTTCGGCCATCACTGCCTCAATCGAACTGCATGCGGGCCATCTCCACATCGTCCCTGCCCATGCGCTGACAGTCTGGCAAGGCGGCTCTCGACCCGAGCCGGCCATATCCCGTCCGCCCTCACCATCGGTGTTTCCCATGCCCAGTTTTGACGTGATACTGCTCCACCCCCCTGCGATCTACGATTTCCGCAAGGAACCGCTCTTCCCCGGGGCTCTGGGAAGAAATGCCGAGACCGTCCAGTTCACCAAGGTGCCCATCGGCATGCTGAGCATCGCCGACTACCTCGACCGGCATGGCTACAAGGTGGTCATCGACAATCTTGGGGACCGCATGGTCAACGAGCCTGGCATCGATGTCGAAAACCACCTCAAGAACCTGTCGGCCAAGGTTTTCGCCATCGGCCTCCACTTCCAGCAACACTCTCCCGGGGCACTGGCCATGGCCAGCCTCTGCAAGAAGCTTCACCCCCACTCACTGGTCATCCTGGGCGGCCTTACCGCCACCTGCTTCCACCATGAGATCATCGAAAAATACCCCTGCGTCGACGGCGTTATTCGCGCCGAGGGGGAAAAGCCGCTGCTCGAACTGCTGCGCCTTCTCGAAAAGAGGGACAGGCTCGGGGACAGCCCCAACCTCACTTATCGCAGCCTTGAGGGAGAAATCCGCAGCTGCCCGCTGATGCCGGCCAGTACCGATCTCGACGACTATGTCTACACCCGCTTTGAACTCCTCACGCCGCAAAACTCCATCTATGCCGAAGACTCCTGCCATCGCTGGAGCCTCGAAGTATGCCGCGGCTGCACCTATAACTGCGCCATCTGCGGGGGCTCCGCCCATACCTACCGCACCCGCCTCGGCATGGACCGGCCGGCCTTCCGCAGCCCGCAGCGCATCGTCTCCGACATCAAAGACCTCAACGAACGCAATGTGCGCTTCATCGGCCTTTACCAGGACCCGCGCATGGGAGGCAAAAGATATTGGCAGGAACTCTTCGCCCTTCTCAAGAAGGAGAAACCGGAGATCGAGCGGCTGTCCCTCGACCTGCTCATTCCCGCCGACGAGAACTTCATCCGCGAGGTGGCATCAATCGGCCGCGAGATCATCCTCCATCTCTGCCCGGATACCGGCAGCGACAAGGTACGCCGCATCCTCGGCCGACCGTACAGCAACGAGGCCCTGCTCCATACCATGCGGCTGTGCCATGACTACCGCATTCCGGTGACCAATTTCTTTTCCGTGGGCCTCGCCGGGGAAACAGTGGAGGATGTCGGCAAAACCTGGGAGCTGTGGGCCGAGCTCGATGCCATGAACGAAGATGCGCGACGCCATGGCCATTATGGCGATATCGACGCCACCGTGCCCATCGGCGGGCAGATTCTCGGACCTATCGTCATCGACCCTGGTTCGCCGGCCTTCGACGACCCCCAGGCCCATGGCTATACGCTGCTCTACAAAAACCTCGAGGAATACGTCGCCGGGCTTTCGCGTCCCGTCTGGAACCACTGGCTCAACTACGAGACCACGGAACTCGATCGGGCCAGCATCGTCGAACTGATCAACCAGTCGATCGAGTTCACCATTGACCAGCGTGAACGCCATGGCTTCTACAGCGAGGCCGAGGCCCACTATGAACGATGCCGGGTCGAGGCCGATCGTGTGGTGCAGAAGGAGGTCGACGCTCTTTTCGACCTCACCGACGAAAGAGAAAAGCGCGCCCGCATCATCGCCATGCGCAAAAACCTCGACCAGCTCGAGAAGACGCGCATGACTTTTTTATAGAACGTACGCCGCATAAATAAAAAGACGCCGAGACCATCAGCAATGGTCTCGGCGTCTTGTCTTCCCGGCCGGGCATGGGAGGCACGCCCCCACGCCTCTCTAGAGTGTTCCGAATCCTTCGTTATTTTCCGGTCTCGAAGCGGAATTTCTGCTCCGGATCGACGATGGCGAGAACG
Source organism: Desulforhopalus sp. (assembly GCA_024710585.1). Classification (GTDB taxonomy): domain Bacteria; phylum Desulfobacterota; class Desulfobulbia; order Desulfobulbales; family Desulfocapsaceae; genus Desulforhopalus_A. The sequence goes on along the minus strand of JANJUM010000238.1, from coordinate 7,480 downwards.
CGCACCACACAGCCGTCGCCACCCGGCCAACGCCAGGGCAGAGCCATAAAGAAGCAGCGCTTGCCAGTTACCTTGTCGATATCACCGCCGACGTTTTCGATGCCCGGGATGCCACCTTTGCACATCAGAATCTTATGGGCAGGTTCCCACTCGGGGAAATCGGCCTTGGCGTCACGACCGGTGAATTCCTTGTACTCGGTGATGAGGTGGGGCTGCGTCGGTCCGAGGCCATGGTCGACCAGCTTGGTGGCGATTGGATGGTCGTTGGCCTGATGGCCGTAGCCCACCAGCTTGACCTTCTTGTCCACCATCCATTGGGCGCCTTCGGCGGACATGCCGCAACCATAGGCGAAATACTCGTCGGTGTCAGCCCACTTGCGGTGGAAGCCGGTGTTGATCATGACGATGTCACCTTCTTCGATCTTCGGCGTCGCATTTTCAAGATCCTCGACGGTGATGACACCCCACTTGCCTTTGGGGATGGACACGCAGACACCGGTGCCCACCAGCCGCCACAGCGGATAATCGGCAATGCTCGGGGTATTCTCGGTTACATGCAGGGGGGCATCCATATGCGTACAGCGGTGCATGATACCTTCCCAGTTGACCTCGTACACCCCATCCTTGGCATGAAACTTATTGACGGTGACGTTGACGCTCGGCGTGGACGGCCACTCCGGCATATGCTGATGAAAGGGATGACTCAGGCTGTATATTTCAAGGCTCATAATTGTCTTCCTCTGTTGCTGGGGTTGATCATTTGCCGGAACCGATGCGGAAGTTGCCGCTCGGGTCCATCATTGCCACGAAACGCACAGGACAGGCGTCGCCGTACTGGAATTTCCACGGAGTGGCGGCAAAGGTGGCGCGCTTGCCAAGGAGGATGTCGACATCGCCGCCGACCTGCTCGATGGTCGGAATGCCAGCTCCGAGGAGGATCTTGTGGGCCACATTCCATTCGCCATGCTCCACCTTGGGATCCTTTCCGGTAGCCGCCTGATACTCGCCGGCCAGGCGGCGCATGGTCGGCCCGCCACGATGGGGCCCGAGGGAGGTGGCCAAAGGATGGTCAACCTGCTGGGTGTCGACCGCTACCATCTTGCACTCTTTTTCCGCCAGCCACTGCGCCGCATCCTTGGAGAGGCCCGGGGACTCTCCGTAGTATTCAAGCGAATCTGAATACTTGTGGTGCCATCCGGTGACGATGACCACGATGTCGCCTTTTTTGACCCCAGGCTTGGCCGCCTCGAGATCTGCGGCGGTGACCACCTCGTAACTGCCCTTGGGAATGCTGAGCACTACCCCGTTGCCAAAAAAGCGGTCTTCAGGGATGGCGGCCAGGTCCGCGCCACGCTGAATGAGATGAAGGGGGGCGTTCATATGGGTGCCGGTATGCATCACCGTGTTGATTTTCCAGGCAAGAACGCCGTGCTGGGAGTGCTTTACCGCGCGGAACATCTTGACATCAGCCTGCCCGGGGTAGGAAGGCACCCCATGTCCCCAGTTATGGCTGAGTTCCACTATCTGCAATCCTGTATAGGAGTCTGTAACTATCGTCATGGCAACCTCTCTTGTACCAAGTTGAGTGTTGAATCGAGGGCGATCAGGACGCGGTGGCGCCGCCATCGATGAACAGGGTCTGGCCGGTATGGAAGGCGGCCGCATCGGACGCCAGGTAGACCGCCGGGCCAACCAGATCTTCGGGCAGGCCCAGCCGCCCCATGGGGATGAGGGCCTTGTATTTTTCCGCGAGCTGCGGATTCTGCTGAATATGGATGGTGCCCTGGGTAATGATCAGCGCCGGCCCGAGGGCATTGACGCGGATGTTGAAGGGCGCCAGTTCGATGGCCAGGGTCTTGGTGATCATCTCCACCGCACCCTTGGTGCCACAATACGCGGAGTTGCCACCGCCGTAGCCGCGAATGCCGCGCACCGAAGAGAGGTTGATGATGCTGCCCTGCTTCCTCTCCTTCATGGCATTGGCGACATGTTTGCAGGCGATCATCACACCCTTGACGTTGACGGCGAACATCTTCTCCCAGTCCGCCATGGGATATTCCAGGGCCGGCCGCTTCATGTTGAGACCGAAGGCGTTGATGAGGATATCGATGACACCGAATCTCGCCAGGACATCCTTGACGAGGACGGCCATGTTTTCCTCGTTCGTGACGTCCACCTGATGCGCCATGGTCTCCGCCCCGGTCTTGGCGGCAACCTCGGCGGCAAATGCGTTCAGGGCATCCATGCCAAGAACGTCGGCCACCACCACCTTGGCGCCATACTGGGCCATGCCCAGGGACAAGGCGCTGCCGATACCACCGGCACCACCTATGACCAACGCCACCTTCCCGTCAAGTCTGAATAGATTCGACATCTTCATGCCTCCCGTTTGATGTGTTGTTGAGCCGGCATCGTCGGCTTCAGGGCGCTGCCTCACGTTAGACAGCGACCCGGGGCAGCCATCGGGACAGCGAGGCTGTCACCTGAGCGAAGCTGAAAGGCCCTGCCGCGATCACCGAGTTTCATCATGTTGAATGTTGTTGTAAAAAACGCAACTCAATGATCAATTTGATAGCAAATCATCGCACCGTTGTCAAGATGAATTGCGCCCTTGTATGGTTTCACAACCATCACAAATTTCATACAGCACATTGAATTATTTACATTTACTCAGAACAAAGAAGCCGCTCGAGGGAATTTTCGACAGGGACAACAATCTCATATGGCAAATTGAGATTCCACGATACTGAACATGCATAATCTCTCGATACGCAACACCAGCAGAGTATTCACTTGACATCCACCCGAGATTCCATTAATAATTGCTCATATCGAGACAATATCTCATATTTTGCAACTTTTGCCGCTCACCCCGGATTTCAGCCAACCTTGAGTGCCAAGGTGAAGGAATAGCAATGCCACTCAAAGCAAAACCACAGAACCTGTCCTCGACTGAGAAGGCACTGAAGATCCTCCTCGCCTTCTCCCCCCACAACAACGAAATGGGGACTCTCGAGATCAGCAAGAAACTCGGCATCCACAAGTCGACTGTAAGCCGCCTCCTGCACCTGCTGACCGCAAACGACTTCCTCTACCAAAACCCTGTGTCGAAGAAGTACATGCTTGGCCGGGCCATCGCCGAGATGGGCAACGTCGTCATCAAGTCGCTCAACACCGCCATCGTCGGAATCGCCCAGCCTCACCTCAACGAACTCAGCAATCTCGTCGGTGAAAGCGTCGCGTTGGAGGTGCTCAGCGGAACCACCGTTCTGCTCTCCGGTCACGTCGAGGGCAAGAGCCATATCCGCTTCTCCTTCCAGCCGGGAGAACAGGTGCCGATCAACGTCGCCGCCGGCGCCAAGGCCATCCTCGCCTACTGCGAAGAGCCCTTCGTCGATCTCTGCATCAAGAAAAAATTCCACCGCTTCACCGCCAACACCATCGTCTCCAAAAAACGCTTCAAACAGGTGCTGGAAGAAGTGAAAATGACCGGCATCGCCCATGACAACGGCGAGCGCTACGAAGACTCCCATGCCATCGGCACGCCGATCTTCAACCACGAGGGCACGCCGGTGGCGGCGGTGGTGGTGGCCGGGCCGGCCTTTCGCATGACGCCGAAGTTTCAGGCTGAACTCATCGCCCCCCTGAAGAAGACGGCTGCGGAAATCTCGCGACGGCTGTTCTATTGACGCGAGGTCGCCTGTTAGAGACTCCAGGCGGCCGTGCTATGGGGTAAGAAGAGAAGCTGCAACCGAGGTCACCGGTCAGCGAAAGGGGAGGGCAAAGAGAATACGCTTCACCCTCCCCTGCCATTATCACCCCATCGCCGGAACACCCTCCCGACAGCTCTCAACAATTCCTTTCAGGCGCCCGCCTCCCTGGCCAGCCGCTTTACCCAGACGACGAAGTCGCCGAGGTAGCGTGCCAGTCGCCGCCGCCCCTCCTCATCGACATAGCGTCCATCACTGGAAAACTTGTCACCCGCCGCGGGTACGAGAAAGGGTGGCGCCGGCACCACCGGGGTTAGCGTCGCCCCGAGCACCTGACAGAGGTGGGCATGGCCGCGGGCACCGCCCACCGGTCCCTGGGAGGCGCAGACGACTGCCGCCGGCTTGTGGGCCAGGACCGAGGCATAAGCTGGCCGAGAGGCCCAGTCAATAGCGTTCTTCAGCACCCCGGAGATGGAGTAATTGTATTCGGGGCAGGCGAACACCACCCCGTCGGCATAACGTATCGCCTGCAGCAGAAGGCGCACCGACTCGGGCTTGGTATCGGTATCGAGGTCCTTATTGTAGAGGGGGATGTCACCGCAGCCGACAAGGGTCATTTCGACCCCCTCGGGGAGCAGTGTGCAGGCTGCTTCGAGCAGCCCGGTATTGAATGAGTTCTTCCGCAGACTGCCGCTGATTCCCAAGAGTTTCATTGCTGGCACCTCCCATTGTGTTGTCAGTGCACTGGAACCGTTGAAGCCATCCCACCCCGGCCACCCTGAGGCTTGAGGATGTTCTCCGCCCGGGCCCGGTACTCCTTGCTCTCACCGACCCGCCCCATCTTTCTATAGAGTTCGGAAAAGGTCTTGAAAACCGTGGCTAGATGGGGCTTGACCCTCTCCCCACCCTTCTCGAGGATCTTCCTTGCGGCAAAAAGCCGCTTCTCGGCCTCCTCGAAGCGCTGCGCGGCAATATACAGGACGGCCAGGTTATGGCAGGCCTGGGCCAGCACCGGGTGGTCAGCGCCCTGGGCTTTTTCCCATATAGCCAGAGAGCGCAACAGCAGTTCCTCGGCTCGGTCATGCTCACCACGTTCCTGATGGATGGCGGCGATATTGTCGAGGGACTGGGTCACCGCAGGATGCTCTTTGCCGAAGACCTGCTCACGAATCTCCAGGGCCTTGCCATGCTCCTTCAGCGCCAGAGTCTTCTCGCCGCGCAGGGCATGGACCACACCAAGATTATTGTGAGACTGGGCCACGGCCGGATGCTTTTTACCCAACACCTTCTGCCTTGCGGCAAGCGAGGCCTGCACCAGGGGGTAGGCGGCTTCATGGCGCCCACAGTCGATATGCAACTCGGCGAGAGCGTTCTGCGCCTGGGCGCTGGTCTCGTCATCCTGGCCAAGGGAGGCGAGATAGCATTTCACCACTTCCTGCAAGGTCTTTTCAGCCTGGTCCTTCTTGCCGGTGGCGAGGTGCATCGCCGCCACCTTTTCAAGCAGCGCCCCGCATTCGGGGTGCTCGGGACCAAGGGTCGCCCTGAGGATCTCCAGTGACTGATTGAAAAAGGGCTCCGCGGCGGCGACATGCCCACGCAAGAGATAGACCTGGGCCAGGCTGCCCAGGCAGGTGGCGAATTCCGGGGTCTCGGCACCGTCGTTCTTTTCAAGGATGGCGATGGCTCGGCGCAGACGCACCTCTGCCCCATCAAGCTGCCCTGCTTCAAGGTCGAGAGCTGCCAGGCCCCTGAGGAAATGGGAAAGGTGCGGATGATCGCCGCCGAGGTGTAACTCGCCCTGCAGGAGTCCTTTCTCCAGCGCTTCGCGGCTTTCCTCCTTGCGGCCTTCGGCCTGGCGGATGGCGGCGAGATTGTGCATGGCGTGCAGCCAGCGCTCGAGTTCCTCCGACCGCCCCTCGAGGATGGCGGCAACCCTCTCCATCCTTTCCCCGGCCTTGCCGAGAAGTCCCTCGCCGAGATCGAGCTCGGCGAGGTTGGTGAGGGTTTCGACCACCTCCGGAGAGTCCGCAGCGGAACGCGCCTGATAGACGTCAAGAGACCGCTGGAACTCCTGCCGCGCTTTCCCGGTTTCCCCGGTCATCAGGTACAGTTCACCGAGGTTATGGTGCACAATCGCCATCCGCGGGCTGTCCTCACCTTCTTCGGCCCCAACCCTGGCTGCCTGACGGCCTGCCAGGTCGATGGCCCGGGCGAAGTCCCCCTGTTCCATGAGGGCGAAAATCCGCTCGTTCTCCTCCTGCCATGTGTCTGCCATACGCACCCCGCGGTTGACGTCACGCTTATACTGTTGCTGGTGTCCGCAGAAAGGGAACACCGAGAAAAAAGGGGAATTCCCGAGCGTCGCTCGCGGGAATTCCCCTTCATGGAACGTGCTGCCAGACTTAGATGGAGAGGATGGTGGTGCCGCTGTTGCCCATCAATCCATAAGTCTGGGCCATGGCCACCTTGGCGCCCTGCACCTGGCGCTCGCCACAGCGGCCGCGCAGCTGGTTGGCACACTCGATGACCTGCCACAGGGCCTGCGCCGAAAGAGCCTCGCCATGGGAAGAGAAACCGCCGCTGGGATTGACCGGCAGTTTGCCGCCAATCTTCGTCTCGCCATCGCGCAGCATCTTGTCGGCCTCGCCTTCCTTGCAGAACCCGCAGGTCTCCAGGTAGACCAGATAGTGCCAGGAGCTGTTGTCGGGCAGTTCAAGCACGTCGATGTCCTCGGGGCCGACACCGGCCTTCTCGTAGGCCTGGCGCGAAGCGGAGTAGCTCTCGCTGAGCATCGGCGCCTCGGGCACTGCCGGGCAGGACAGGGCGGAAATGCGGATGGTCGGGTCGCCATAGATGGCGCTGCCCATGGTGGTGGCGTTGATCTTCACCGGCTTGTCGGCCTTGGCGATGAGCTCCTTGTCGGCGGTGACGATGACCGCCGCGGCGCCGGTGCTTACCGGGCAGATCTCATAGAGACGCAACGGGTCGCAGACGTAGACCGATTTGAGCACCTCTTCAAGGCTGTAGGTTTTCTTGAAGCGGGCATGGGGGTTCTTGGCGCCATATTCGCTCATCAGCACCTTGACCAGGGCGAGATCCTCCTCGGTGGTGCCGTACTTGGCCATGCGCTTGCGGCACTCCAGGGCCCAGTATATGGGGTTGGGCATGCCACCCATTTTCCAGCGGATGACGTCGCGGTCCTGCACCGCGTTGTCCGACTTGGCGGTGAGGAAGCCCTTCGGGGAGACATCGGCGCCGAAGGCCAGGGCCGTTTCGGTCTCGCCGGCAGCGACGCTGTTATAGGCCATCCTGATGGCGGCCGAGCCGGTAGCGCAGGCATTGTAGACATTGACCACCGGCACGCCGGTTTCGCCGAAGATCGATTCGAGATACTGGCCGGAAAGGTGCCCGGCATTGCCGCCATAGATGAAAATGCCGGCCATGATCGCCTGAATGCGGCGCCATTCGATATTGGCGTCTTTCAAGGCGCCATCCACCGCCACGGCGGCGAAGTCGGCAAAAACTGTCTCAGAAAAGCCCGTCCAGGGGTGTATCCCGGTTCCAATTATATAAACATCTCTCATGGTATCGTCCCTTGCTGTAGGTTCTGTGATTGGTTACTTGACGGCCTGAAACGCCCAGGTCACCACCTGCTGCTTTTCTTCGTTGACGTACATGTCGAGGATGGTGGTCTCCATCTCCATCCCCAACTGCAGGGTCTTCAGATCGGTATTGGTGATGATCCCGGCCACCTGGATCTTCTCGTTCTC
>JANJUM010000193.1 GCA_024710585.1 Desulforhopalus sp. | reverse complement strand
GCTGGACTCGCTGCAGCACGTCGGAGAAAGAAAGTCAGCTGATAGCTTATTTCTCAGAATTGCTGGAAATGAAGGCAGAGTCATTCACGTGGCTCTGCCTTTTTCGTTAGTTGCAACCATCAATGGCCAATGGAAACCTCTGCCGAGTACCAACCCGCCAAAACTTGAGACTACTACTGTTCTGTGGAACTTCTGTTGGCCAGATTCCTAGCAACAAATCATGAATTTGGCAGATGAGCTTATCCATGAACATCTTTACCACGGTAGAGAGAGGGCATAGTTGAGCGTGTTCCTGAAAGGGCAGAATCGACTTACAACAGAGAATTGTTTAAAATGGAGCCACTGAAAAGAGAGCTTACCACAGAATATAACACCGAGACGTCAGATATTATGGAAGCGTGTTAGCAATGCTTGTCAGATTGGATCCCGATTTCTGCAAATTGTGCCGGGAAAATCATATTTTTGCGTAGAGCATCTGCTGAGCTTCACTTCGTTGTTTTGCCCCTCAACGAGCGGCCAGAGATAGCTCCGAAAAACAGTTTAAAAGCACACACCTCCTCTCCCCTCCCGCGCAGCTTCCCTCTCGAGAAAATCGCGATACTCACACATATGGCCCAGAGCCTTAACCGCACGTTCGGGACTGTCGAAAAAGACGCCGTTGAACGTTGAGTGCTCGACCTCATAAATTGACCGTTTTTTGGGGTCTGAAGTCAGCGTGACGCCAAGGATCGGTTTTCCGAATCTCTCCATCAACTTCACCGTATGTCTGACATACAGGTGATGCCAGCCTTCCAACTCCTGGAGAAGTTTCTGCGAGACATGCGGATCGCTTTCAGCGTCTACTTTATTGATGGAAGCCAACATCGTTTCTAAAAGGTATTCCCGTCCCGATATGCCAAGATGTATTATTGCATCACAGCCATCCCAGGCTGCGAGCGCTGCGATGGCTTTCATCGGCAGTTCCAGGTCATTTTCACCTACCAGATCTACAGGATTGGTGCGACTCCAGTAAGGGGGGAGCATGCCATCGAGCACACGCACGATTTCATCGCTGAGTGGCTCCACGCGCAGGTTCTGCTCACTGCATAAATCACTGGTGACAACCCCCCACCCTCCGCCAAGGGTCATGATGGCGACTCTGCGCCCGCGAGGCATTGGCAGCGAAGAAAACGCTATCGAGGCATCAAGCATATCGGCTGGTTCGTGGACGCTGACCACGCCGGCCTGCCGACAAAGCGCCTTGAATATTTTGAAGTCTGCCGCCATAGCCCCGGTATGGCTTGCCGCGGCACGATTTCCGGCCTCGGTTCTCCCGCCTTTAAGGACAATTACCGGCTTCTTCCTGCCTACCCTGCGCGCCGATGCAAAAAATCTCTGCCCGTCTTTGACACTCTCGAGGTAGAGAAGGACCGTTTTGGTCAGTTCATCCACCTCGAAAGCTTCCATAAAATCTTCGATGGCGACCATCGCCTCGTTGCCGCTTCCTCCGAATGCCCTGATGCCCAGGCCCTGAGAATCGGCGAAACTGAGCAGCTGAACGCCCATATTCCCAGACTGCGAGATCAGTGCCGTGCCGCCCGGTTTTGGCCCGACATGGACCCCGGTCAAAATGAGGTTGGCATGGGGATTCTGAATACCCATGGTATTGGGGCCCAGGAAGACTATTCCAGCCTCACGCGCCTCGTGGAGGAGCTGCTCCTCCAACATCCTCCCTTCTTGGCCGGTCTCGGAAAAGCCGGAAGAGATCAGCACTACCGACTTGACGCCCTTCTGCTTCAGTTCCCGTATCACACCGCAGACCAAGGCCGCGGGAATGGTTATAACTGCCAGATCAACAGGGCCCGGAACTTCGGAGAGGCTTGTATAAACAGGCCGGCCCCACTGCGTGCCTCCTCTTGAGTTAATCAGATAGACATCGCCCTTGTAGCCATGGGCGAGGAGGTTGGCGGACAGGGATTGTCCCCATTTTCCGAATACGCTTGACGCGCCAATAATGGCAATCGATGCGGGGTGAAAAATCTCACCGATATGGGCAGGGGATATGACGGGCCGCGGGCTCTTTTTCGTCTCCTCCTGCAATACGACGAGCGCATCAACGGCACAGACCTGGCCTGCCGGGTCGACGAGCAGTGGGTTGATATCGACCTCGGCAACATCCGGTCGTTCGACGGCAAGCCTGGAGAGCCCGAGAAGACAAGAGACCAAGGCCTTTCGGTCTGCCGCCTGTTCGCCGCGAAATGCTCCCAGCATGTTTGAAGCTTTGATCTCGTCGAGCATGGTTTCGGCTTCTCTTTCATCGAGGGGCGCGGACCTGAATACGACATCGCCCAAAACCTCGGTAAATACTCCCCCCAGGCCGAACATGACGATTGGACCAAACACAGGGTCACGCATCAAGCCAGCGACAAACTCGCGCCTGCCGCCGAGCATGGGCTGGAGCACATATCCTTCCAGATCGCTCCCCGCCGATTCAAGGATTGCTCTCGTTGCATCCCGGACCTGGTCAATGGTCCCTACTCCCAGACGCACTAACCCTCGATCGCTCTTATGGGTGAGTTTTGCGCCATGGCCCTTTACTGCAACGGGAAAGCCCAACTCGATGGCAGCCCGCACCGCGTCTTCTCCGTCTTGGGCGACAATTTCCTTGACTACCGGAATGCCATAGCAGGAAAGAAGCAGTTTAGATTCCGATTCGCTAAGACTTTTCATGAACATGTCCTTTTGGTTGCACAGGGGAGTGCGGCGTTGAACCGCAATAAGCAGAGCTCTAGCGCCTCACCGAGGATTCCAGTAGAGTCGGCGAGGAGCGAGGCCTGTCGTGATTGGCCTGGGGGAGCTGCGCCGGGTCGACCCCCCGCACCTGCCCAAGGCTTCATCCATGCACCTTATCTAAAAGATGTACTTTTCCGCCTGGCTTGTGGCTTCGGCAAGGAGCCGTTTGGCCGCCAACAGGCCTTTGGCTCTGTACGAGGTCACTCCTGCCATTGCCGTGAGGGACGTCTCATCCTCAAGAAATGCGGCACATCTTTCAGCGGCATTGATAACCTGCCGCCTGGCCGTGAAGCTGCACAGCGTCACCACCGCCCGATAGAGTTCCCGCTTCTTCTCCGTTGCCGCGGCGCAAGCCTTTTCCGCGCGCAGCACGGTGCTTTCGAGGGCAAATATCTGAATTGCCGCGTCCGCCAGGGCGAGGAGGATTTCCTGCTCGGCGGCAAGCCCGGCGCCGAACCGCTTGACGGCATGACCAGTCAAGGCGAGGCAGGTCTCTTTCATCGCCCGGATGAGTCCCTTGTGCGCGGCGAAGTCTCCGGCTGTGACAGCCGCGCACGCCGGGCCAAGCGCTTTGCCGCCGATCCCTTTGCGGATGAGCAGGTTCGGTATCAGCAAGCGGTTGATCTCGTTGGTCCCTTCATAGATCCTCTGCACGCGTTCGTCACGATAGAGTTGCTCGATGGGATACTCGGCGATATAGCCATAGCCGCCGTGCACCTGCAGCATTTCATCGATGCTGCCTGCCGCCGCCTCGCTGCAGAAGACCTTGGCCAGGGCGCATTCCGCCGCGTATTCTTCTATCCCCTTGAGGTATTCGTGATAGGAGCTATCACCGCCTTTCTCGAGGGTGGCCAGGCGACCATCGATCAAGCCCGCCAGCCGGTACACCACCGACTCGGAAGCGAAGGTCATGGCCGTGACATCGGCGAGCTTCTCGCGAATGGCTCCGAAGCTGCTGATCGGGACATCGAACTGCCGACGCTCGTTGGCATACCGGGCCCCTTCGGAAAGGGCGTATTTGCCCTGCCCGACGCAGAATGCGCCAAGCTTGAAGCGGCCGACGTTCAAGACGTTGAAAGCGATTTTATGCCCCCTGCCAACCTCGCCGAGGACATTCTCGACCGGCACCCGGACCTTGTCCAGGATGACTTGTCGGGTGGAAGAACCATGCATGCCCATCTTCTTTTCTTCCGGCCCGAACTCCAGGCCGGCGAAGCCGCGCTCGACCAGGAACGCGGTGAAGTGGACCTTGTCGACCTTGGCGAAAATGGTAAACAGGTCGGCGAACCCGGCATTCGAGCTGAACTGTTTGGTGCCGCTGAGGATGTAGTGGCTGCCGTCTTCGCAGAGCGTCGCCGTCGTCTTCGCCCCCAGGGCATCCGAGCCGGCGCCGGGTTCGGTGAGGCAATAGGCGCCGATCATCTCGGCGCGGAACAACTTGCCAAGATAACGCTCTTTCTGCCGGGGACTGCCGTAGTACACCAGCGGCAGCATGCCGATCCCGGTCTGCACCATATAGGAGAGGCCGAAATTCCTGGCGAAGGCCATCCGTTCCATGACCAGCATGCTCGTCGCCTTGTCGAGCTCCAGCCCGCCGTACTCTTCCGGGACATCGATCATCATCAACCCGAGCTCGGCGCATTTTTTCAGTTTTTGCAGCAACAGGTCGAAATTCTTCGATTCGATCTCCCCGTTGATCGGCAGGATCTCGTTGGCCACGAACTGCGCGGTGGTCTCGGCAATCTGCCGGTGTTCGTCGGTGAAATCCTCGGGGGTGAACACATCCCGGCAATCGATATCTTGCACGAGGAATTCTCCGCCCCTGACACTTGTTCGGTTCATGATCCTGCCTCCTCACGTTTATGCATCTTGGGGCGTCAGTTGAACATGCCCTTGAAGGATTCCCTCATCTGCCGTTTCAGGATCTTGCCGGTCGGCGTCTTGGGGAGCGCCTCGACAAAGATGACCTTTTTGGGAACCTTGAAGGATGAAAGGTTCTTGCGGCAATGCTCCATGATCTCCTCTTCCGTGGCTGAGGCCCCTTCCTTGAGCTTGATTACCGCCGTCACCGCCTCGACCCAGCGGGGATGGTTGAGGCCGACCACAGCCACCTCCTGCACGGAGGGATGCAGGAAGATCGCCTCCTCGACCTCCCGGGAGGCGACGTTCTCGCCGCCGGTCTTGATCATGTCTTTTTTGCGGTCGACAACGGTGATATAGCGGTCCTGGTCGAGGGCTCCCAGATCCCCGGAGTGGAACCACCCGCCCTTCATGGCCGCTTCGGTCTTTTCCGGGTCTTTGAAATACATGGTCATGACATGGGGGCCCCGGCCGCAGATCTCTCCGGGCACATCGACGGCGGAGATCTCCTCGCCATGCTCATCTTCGATGCGGGTCTCCATATGGATGCCGGCCATGCCGGCCGAACCGATCTTGGCTTGGGCGTCTTCGGCCTTGAGGATGCAGTGGTAGGGGGCCAGTTCGGTCTGGCCGTAATAGTTGTAGACTCCCGCCCTGGGAAATTTTTCGAGGAGTTCGCGGAGGATTTCCCGCGGCATGATGGAAGCGCCGTAATAGCATTTGACCAGGCTGGACAGGTCATATTTCCCAAAATCCGGGTGCCGGAGCATGCCGATCCACACTGTCGGAGGCGCAAAGAACATGGTCGCCTTCCAGGACTCGATAGCGGCCAGTATCTTGCCGACATCCGGACTGATGAGGACGTTGGTGCCGCCGACCCAGAAGATGGGGTTCAAGAAGACATCCCGCTGGGCGCAGTGGTAGATGGGCAGGGCATTGATGTTGATGTCGGCGTGGTCGTACTTGCCGTCGATGATGCAGCCCATATATTCGGCAATCAGCGCCTGGTTGCTGATGATCACCCCCTTGGGCCGGGACTCGGTGCCGCTGGTGTAGGTCATCTGGACCGGGTCCTCGATGCGCAGGATGACATCCGGCTCCGTGGCCGGGGCGGCAGCGTACCAGGCATTGAAGTCGAGAAACCCTTGCGGCGCCTGCTGGCCGGCCCCCTGGTCGGACCAGATGAAGTGCTTTACCTGCGGCATCTTGTCCAGCACGGCCTTGACGTTGTCGTAGAGGCTGTCTTCGACGATGAAAACGGTGCTTTCCGAATGGTTGATGCAATAGGCGATGTCGTCGTCTCTCAGCAGGTAATTGACCGCCAGATAGATCGCCCCGATCTTGGCGCAACCCAGCCAGGTCAGGACGTGATGGTGCGTGTTATGGGCCAGGATGGCGACGCGATCGTACTTGTGCACGCCGAGCGCGGCGAGGGCGTTGGCCGCCTGGTTGCACTGGTCTTCCAGTTCGCTGTAGGTCAGGCTCAGATCGTTGAACACCAGGGCCTTTTTATCAGGATAGTGATACCGCGTCCGGCGGATCATATCGGCGATGACCCACCGGTTGATGCGGTTGTTGCGGTCCATGAGAAAATCGATGTTTTCTTTGCTGATAGTGCTGTACCGAATCTTGTCCTGTTCCGAAAGTGGTCCATGGGTCATCGTCTCGCCCTCCGCAGAGAAGAATGTCGTCCGGGGAAACCCCGGACCGGGCTGCCGATCAGGGGCCGCCCCTGACCGGCATATCGACAAACGGTTTACCCGCCCACCAACAAGGGCAGGAGCCGCACGCAGTTACCATTCGAAAACGACAAGCAATCCGTCCGCTATCAGAGCATCTCGATGGCGCAGGCCATGGAGACGCCGCCACCACCGCACAGGGTAGCGAGGCCCAGGTTTTTCCCACGCTTTTTCATCGCGTAGAGCAGAGTCACCATCACCCGGGCCCCGGTCGACCCGACGGGATGTCCAAGCCCGATGCCTGAGCCGTTGACGTTGGTGATTTCACGGTTGAGGCCCAGTTCCTTTTCGCAGCCCAGGTATTGGGCGGCAAAGGCCTCGTTGACCTCGATCAGGTCGAAATCCTTGATGGTCAGCGAGGACGATTTGAGCATGTTGCGGACCGCCGGGACCGGCGACAGGCCCATGACCGAGGGGTGGCAACCGCCCCGGCCAACGGCCTTGATCCTGGCCATGGGTTTGAGGCCGAGTTCCTTCGCCTTCTCGGCGGACATGATGACCATGCCCGTGGAGCCGTCATTGATGCCGCTCGAGTTGCCGGCGGTGACGGTGCCGCTACCCGGGATAAACGCCGGCGGCAGCTTGCGGAGCATGTCCATGGTCATGCCCGGCCGGAAATGTTCGTCCTTGTCAAAAATGAGCGGGGGCTTCTTCCTCTGCGGGACCTCGACCGGCACGATTTCCTCGGCGAAGGAGCCATCGAGGGTGGCCCTTTCCGCCTCGTTATGGCTGCGCAGGGCGACCTCGTCCATCTCCTCCCTGGTGATGCCCAGGTGCTGGGCGACGAATTCCGCCGTATGACCCATGATATATGGCTTGCCGACGAACATGCTGAGCGGGGACTTGGTGGCGTCAACCGGTCCGTCTTCGGGGTGGGGAATGACATGGGAGCCGCAATGGAGGGCATGGATCAGGTTATCGACAAAGGTTTGATCCTGGAGCCGACAGCCCCACCGGGCCGCCGGCACCGAGTAGGGTACACTGGACATGTGCTCAGTCCCGCCGGCCAGGATGATGTCGGCCATGCCGGCCTGGATCATCGCCATGCCCGAGATGGCCGCCTCCATGCCGGAAATGCAGACCCGGTTGACGGTGACGGCGGTAACGGTTTCCGGGATGCCGGCGAGCAAGGCGCCAACCCTCGTCACATTGAGGGTGTCGGCTGATTCCATGCAGCAGCCGTAACGGATATCATCGATCATGGCGGGCTCGATACCCGCCCGCCGGATGGCTTCTTTCATGGTGATCCCGGCGAGAACGGCGCCGTTCAGGTCACGGAGAGTGCCGCCAAATGCGCCGATAGCGGTCCTGCATGCGGATACGATGACAACGTCTTTCATGGTTCTGTCCTTTCTGGTGATGCGATGCTCTTGTTCAGTCAAACGACCCAAGGCACCCGATTGAAAAAGCAGCCGCTGGTCGGCTTATCGTTTTATCCCGTTCAAGAGGAGATCGGTGATGATTCTGGCAGCTTCATTGGTCGATACCGGTTCGTTGAAAATGGCCCGATTCAAGCAGGAGTGTTCTATGGTGCCAAAAATGGCATTGCGGATATAGGCGGGAGGGAGATCGTCGCGAAATTCCCCACCTGCTATCCCTTCCTTGATGATGTCGAGAAGGATGCGGTTGAACTGCTTCACCAGGCCGTAAGCCTCGCTGTTGAAGTATTCTTCCGAGTTCCTGACTTCCAGTAGAATGATTCGGGCGAAGACGCGGTGGTTGGCGTAACGTTCGATGGAGGACCAGATGATCTTTCTCAGCTTGTTTACCGCCCCGTCTATTCCCTGTAGATCGCGATCGATCTGAACCAGAAAATGCTCGTAGTGCTCCTTGAGGACGTGGTGCAGAAGATCACGCTTGTCTTTGAAGTATTTGTAGATCAGTCCTTCGGTGACCCCGGCGGTAACCGCGATGTCCGAGATGGTGAGGGATTCGAAGGTCCGCTCCTCGAGCAGGGTCCGCATGGCCTCGATGATCTTCAGCTTGCCCGGGGGGATGAGGAGGTCTGTTTTCTTCATCGAGAAGGTGTGGAAATAATACTTACCATCTGTATAAATCGCACTTTTAAGCACATGGAGACATTATCCAAAACATACTCAATCAAATGAGTAAATATTATTTACCTCCAAATCATCGATCCGTCAAGGCCGTCAGACATCGCGGAAAACAACCCTGCCGATTTACCACTGCACATCCAGACAATCGGCAATCAGTTGGTGCTGCGGAGACTTTGGACTGCTTGCCGGCGAGGGATACCTGGCGTTAGAGGCCCCGTCGAACCGAGCAAGTTCGTCACCACCCTCCCAAGCCTATTTCTCCAAGAGCCCAACCCGCCCACCGGGCTTGCTCTTCAGGGGGATGTTATGATGGCTGGTATGCAGAAGAGTTTCTAACTGGAAGTTCCCCGGACTGCGACGACAAACTCGAGGAGACTGTTCGCGGAGTCGCTACATCAATGAATTACCCTTAGTGCGCTTGAGCACATGAGGGTTCGATGTGAAACTGGGAAAACAAGGGGCCAACTCTTTAACTCAGCATTTCCGTATCGAAGAGGAATCTTCAATAATCCGTTTTGAATAGATTGGCCAATTGAGCGACCTGAGATTCGGATAAGTCTTTGAATTGCACCCCAATGCCGGGGATCTGACGTGGCCTTCCCCATTTCACCACCATTTGAATGTGTGCGCAGATGGGTCGAGAATCGGTGACATTCTTAATATGGATCCAGATATCTTGTCCAGCCTTCCAATGTCGACTGGAGAAAATAAAACAGCCCCCTAGAGAAATATCCTTGGTTATGGAACGCTCAGGTCGTTTACTGTTAACATGTTTATAAACAAGCACAGGAAGGTGGATGTTTTCCCTGGTTTCCAACCGTATCTTTTGCGGAACAAAGGTGCGGCATTGGCCGTTTATGAAGTCGAGTAAGGTTCGGTCACCTTTCCGGTTAAAATGAAAACATCTTATCTCGCCCGAAGCCCTGTCTATACGCAAATATGCAACTGGAAATCTCTCGACAATTCGATAGACATAGGCCTTATTGTTCTTGATAGCCTGCATCTTGGTCGGTAAATCGAGAAACAACCCATGATAGGTGTGGTTGCAAATTTCTTCATCAAGATCAAAAAAAGATGAAGCAACGTCTACCTGGACGCCACAATCCGTGAGAACCTCGAGATATCTCTGCCTCGCTTGATCTTCTTGAACAAAAAGCAGCACTCTGATATCTGGCCTTTGTTGTGTCAAGTCGTACCTTCGGCACTTTGAGCAGTTTTCACGCTCTTTCTTTTATTGAAATCGTTCATTGCAATGCTACCCAACAGAATATTCTCTTAAGTAAAAATTTTCAATTTTATCGAAACCATTCTTGTCGAGGGGATCACTTCACACAATCGCGCCACAGCTTACACCCCACAGAGGTTATTCCATGCCATCGCGTACATTCTCCGTAAAGCAGCCTAAACAACTGGAAAGAAACGCTTGTTTTCGACAAACAAAGACTTCGTTGGCAACATACTGCAATTGCGGACATTATTTGTCGTAAAAAACACCAAACATTTCTTCGTACTCTGACAATTCCTGCAAATGTTTTCTTTGCACCAAACTGACTATTTTTTCAATGGAAGTTTTGGTATTCGGTTTTGAAAAGATAAATCGAACGCCAAAACAATATTGCGTCCCACTTGAATCTCTAAGCCGAGTAACATGCACAACAGTTGCGTCCACCAGCACATCATTTTCTTTCGGAATCTGCAAAATACACAGGAGTTGTTCCCCTGCTTTTAGATTCGAATGTCTCCCTAAAGGATCCAGCAGAGACATGCCGTTAAAGCTAATATTCAAAGGGGTAGTTTTCATTGGGGTTTTCTTAACTCTTTCAACTCTGACTTCGAAGCCCATACCTTTGGGGACTTTTGCCCTGAACTCCCTTGCGCTTTTTGTTTTCCTTGCAACAAAAGGAAATGTCATTTTAAGTGCAGGAATGTCCCCCGCTTCCGTTCTGCAATCAAAATAGCATCCTAATTCAATCGCCTGGTTTGACACAATGTATCGTAACAATACCGGTGCATTGGAGTGCGCAGGAGAACAAATTAAATAATTACCCATACTAGGTTCTAAGGGAGTAACAATCAAGCAATCATGGTCGTCAAGATATAATCCTCTTTCACTCACGTGATCATCTGTCGAATTTTTATTTTCGAT
>JANJUM010000190.1 GCA_024710585.1 Desulforhopalus sp. | reverse complement strand
AATATCTGGACAACCAGATTGTCGGTCGAGGCATCGCACAATGTCTCGACTCTATGCACAAAAGGGGGGACGACCCCGAAAAAAGGAGTAGTAACAATGGCTCAAGGTACTGTGAAGTGGTTTAACGATGCGAAAGGTTATGGTTTCATCGCCCAGGACGGCGGCAAGGACATTTTCGTCCATCACACGGCGATTCAGGCTCAGGGCTTCAAATCCCTGAAAGAAGGTGCCCGTGTCACCTTCGAGGTGGTCGACGGTCCGAAGGGCCCGGCAGCCGCCAACGTCGTCCAGGAATAGCCTTCTGCAGTCGGGGCCGGTTGACGCGTTCGCCTTCTGGCGGGCCCGCCGGCCCCACGCCCAGCTCCTCGCCCCGCCTCCGGCGCCTTTCGCCGCGATGAGGGAACGATGTCCCGTTGATTTTTTTCATCATTGTTTTTGCTTTTACGGCGGCTTTTGTGATTTAATGAGTGTCAGCCGCAGGAACGGATCGGATGCTCGCCCCCATGTCAAGGGACCGCCATGCCCATCGCCAAGAAAAACCAACGGATTCTCATCGTCGACGACGAACCGCAGGTACGACGGGTCATCGCCGCCATCGTCGAACTCGAGGGATACGAATACCGTCTGGCAGAGGATGCCGAAACCGCCCTGGAGATCCTCGACCGGGAGCATATCGACCTCCTCATCAGCGATATCAACATGAACGTCATGTCCGGGGTCGAGCTGCTCGGCATCGCCGTCAAACGTTACCCCGATCTGGCGGTGATCATGGTCACCGGCGTCGACGACCGCGAAACCGCCATCGAGACCCTGCATATGGGGGCCTATGGCTATGTTACCAAGCCCTTTCAGTCCAATGAGCTGATCATTAATATCGCCAACGCCCTGCGTCGCCGCCATCTCGAAATCGACAACCGGCGCCATCGCGAAGAGCTCGAGCACCTCATCGAAGAACGCACCGCGGAACTCTTCCAGTCCCGCGAAGAGACCATCCACATCCTTTCCAAGGCGGCAGAATTCCGGGACAACGAAACCGCCAAGCACACCATCAGGATGGGGCATTACTCCGAGCTCCTGGCCAGGCTCTGCGGCCTGCCGGACAGCCTCTGCAGAAAGCTGAAAATCGCCGCCCCTCTGCACGACGTCGGCAAGATCGGCATCTCCGACACCATTCTCCTCAAGCCCGGCAAGCTCACCGAGGAAGAGTTCGACATCATGAAGACCCACTGCGAGATCGGCTACCGCATTCTCTCCGAATCGACCTCAGAAATCCTCATGGTCGGCGCCGAGATCGCTTTCAACCACCACGAAAAATTTAACGGGCGGGGTTACCCACGCGGTCTCGCCGGCCACGACATTCCCATTTCCGGACGCATCGGCGCCATTTGTGACGTCTTCGACGCCCTGACTACCGAGCGCCCCTACAAGGATGCCATCTCTCCAGAGGAAGCCATGGCCATCATGCGTGACGGGAGAGGCAGCCACTTCGACCCCGATCTCTTCGACCGCTTCAGCGAAAACTTCCACCTCTTCGTCGAGATCCGCAGCCGGTTCTCCGACAAGTAGCTCTCGACGACGACGCAGCATTGCTCTGCCGCCGCCAAGCTCAAGCCTCCCGCCATGTCCCGTTTCCCCTTTCCAGCCTGGCCCCTTCTGCACACAAGGCGCCGACTGCCACATTCCTCCACGCCCGTCAAGACACGCCTTCGGCCAGAGGATTTACAGAACCGGGAGAGACGACCATGACCAGCAGGGAACCGGGTAGCACCAGCAATCACCTGAAAGTCTTCAAAGTCTGCCCGATGTGCGCCTTCACCTGGGAGGATCGAGCGGCCTTCCTCGCCGACCGGACGCTCTACTACAATGGCTACCAGGCCGATTTCGAGGAGGAGGAGAAGGGCCTCTTCTACTTCACCCACCGCACCGCCGCATGCGGCTCGACCATGACCATCGAGGCGAAACACTTCCTCTCGCTCTATAGCGGCGCGCATTACGAGCACACCCGCCGGCTTTCGGAGAAATGCCCGCGCTACTGCCTCGAGTCGAGCGAACTGCGGCGCTGCCCCACCGACTGCCGCCATGCCTTCGTCCGCGAAGTCAGCCAGATCCTGCTCGACCGCCATTCAGCGGCAACCGCAGAGTTCGACAAAGAGAGACCGTAGAATCATCCTGGGGCGGTTTTGAAAGCCCGCTTTGCCGGCGGTTTGCCAGGCAGCGCCTCTGGCTGGCCACTACGCGACGAACGCACTGGCAGGGGAGGCGGACGGTGAGAAGGGAGCACGCGCAGCGTCCGCAGCAGCTGGCTCTATCGGCCAGCAGATTGGGTGCCCCCCGCCGCCCTTCTTGCTGCCACCCCCGCCCCAGGAGTAGATCTCGGCACGGCAAGCTCAGTCAGGCGGCTGCGGCAGACGAGATATCCCGGCCTCACTCCGCCGGAAAGATGATAGGGAAGAGCTTGCGCTGCGAGGCCTTGTGGTGCTGACGCACCAGTTCCTTGGCGCGCTCGACGTCTCTGACGACGATGGCCTCGAAGAGATCGTGGTGCTCCTGTTTGATTTCGAGGATTCGCGCCGACTGCAGGTCTTCGGTGCGAAAGCGGAGAAAGATCTTCTGGCAGATTTCCCGGTAGCGGGCCGAGAGCACATCGTTGCCAGCCATGTCGATGATCGCCGCATGAAACTCGGCGTCGAGGATGAAGAGGCGGCGGTCGACGCGACTGGAAATGGCGTCCTCGTATTCGAGTTTGGCCTTCTCGAAGGAGCGCTGCTTTTTCTCGGTCATATTGCGGATGGCCTTGCCAAGGAAGCCGACTTCGAGCACCTCGCGCAGTTCATAGAGGTTCTCGGCCTCCTTGCGGGTCAGCTTATGCACCGAGTAGCCCTGATTGGGAACGAAATCGAGATACCCCTCCTGAGCGAGAATGCTCAAGGCGTTGTTGACCGGCGTCCTGCTCACCCCCAGCTGTTTGGCGAGATCGATGAAGACGAGCCTCTGCCCGGGGACGATTTCATAGTTAAGCATCAGTTCGATGATGCGGTGGTAGACCTTCAGGGTCAGGTTGCTGTATTTTTTCACTCGCCAGCTCGTTTACGGTAGAAGATAGATCATTGGTAACGTCGGCAACACCGCCAGGCGTACCGGAAACCGGGACACCACCCATGCACCCCCTGCTGCCACCAGCCATCTCCACCGCCGCCCGGACTGCCGTATCTCCTGGTGATGTCAGGAACGCGGGCCGGAAATGAGCTGAATCTTTTTAGTATATATCTAATATTATGTCAATAATCTAGCGCTGCATGGCCCTGGCTGCGCTTGTCCGGCAAAGGCCGGCGCAACTTTTGTCTTCCATATCAAGACGTTTTCCTGACCATCGGCGCCGCATTTTTTGCACCGAACCTCCTCTGGCGCTTTCCCTTGACAGCACATCGATTGTATGTAATATTTCATACCACACCATTGCCGCGACGTCCACAACACTTTGGGAGAAGACACCATGAAACAGGTGGTTACCCTGGAAGAAGCCGTCGGTTTCCCCCTCGCCCACGACATCACCGAGATCCGCCCCGGAGAGTTCAAGGGGGCCGCTTTTCATAAAGGCCACATCCTCAGCGTCGATGACCTCGAACACCTGCGCCGCCTCGGCAAGAACCACCTCTATATTCTCCGCCCGGAGGGTGACGAGATCCACGAGGACGCCGCCGCGGCCATTCTCGCCACCGCCCTGTGCGGCGCCGGAGTGGGCTGGAACGAGGCCCCCCGCGAGGGGAAGATCAGCTTGAGGGCTCTCCATGACGGGCTTTTCCGTGTCGATACCGCCGCCCTGCTCCAGTTCAACATGTTCGGCGAGGTGATGTGCGCCACCCGCCACAGCAACGGCGTGGTGAAAAAGGGCGATATCGTCGCCGCCACTCGGGCTATCCCCCTGCTGGTCTCGCAGCGCCTGGTGGATGGTGCCGCGGCAGCGGCCCGGGAAGCGACGCGTGGCGTGCTCTCCGTCGCCCCCCTGCGTCGCGCCAGGGTGGGAGTGATGATCACCGGCAACGAGGTCTATCACGGCCTGGTGACCGATAAGTTCAAACCGGTGATCACCAGGAAGGTCAAAGAACTTGGTGGAGAGATCGTCGAGGTAGTGTATCTCCCCGATGACGATGCCTTGATCGCCGCCGCGGTGGTCGACCTCGTCGCTCAGGGTGCCGACCTGCTCATCACCACCGGCGGCATGAGCGTCGATCCCGACGACCGCACCCGCTTCGCCCTCGAAAAGGCAGGCGTAAAGGATATCGTCTATGGTTCTCCGGTCCTGCCGGGGGCGATGTTCATGGTTGCCTACCTCGGCGATCTGCCGGTGCTCGGAGTGCCGGCCTGCGGCATGTACGCCGCACGCACTGTGCTCGATCTCGTTTTCCCGCGAATCCTCGCCGGAGACCGTATCACGCGCCAGGACATCGCCGCCCTCGGCCACGGCGGGCTCTGCCTCAACTGCCCGACCTGCAGCTTTCCGGTCTGCCCCTTCGGCAAATAGCGGTTGACGCCATGGACACCCTCGCCACCACCCCTGCAGCCATCTCCGCCCTCGCCGAACTCACCGCGAGACACGGCGCCTGCCCGATGCGCATCGCCCTTCTCACCGGTGGCTGCGGCATCAAGTTTTTCGGCATCTCCCCCGACCACTGGAGAAACTGCGACACCATGGTGGAACACCAGGGCTTCACCTTCGTCATCGAATCGGCACTGCTCGCGGAGTACGCCCCGATATCCATCGACAGCGACGGGCTCTCCTTCCGCCTCAGCGGTGGCAATATCTACCCGCCCAGCGCCTGCGGCAGCTGTGCCTTCGGCTGTGGCCCACGGGGCAAAATGCGTTGCGACGGCATCTGCCGCCGCTGCCCCAACCCCTGTATTATCGGCAAGAAGAAACTCGCCAGGAGAAACGCCGCCATTCTCGCGTCCGCTCCAACCCCAGCCTGAACGCGGAGCAGGCCAGTCATGGCCAAGTGACGATGGCTCGGCTATCTGTTGCAATAGGTAAAATTAGGTTGACTTCAACACCGCTTTGCGGATAACTTGATGCCAATAACGGACCAACCAGTGGGGTGGTTTTTTCTTTTGCCCCGTATTTACATGCAATTTTTCATGCACTTGTATCGTCGGCCGCTCCCGACCGATTGACGACCGCCAACCTCAAAGGAGATCAACTTCGATGAACAAACTGAAAACCAAAGACAAAACCGTCCTGCGCTCCCTGGGTCTGGGCGGCTACTTCGGCGGCGGGGCCGAAGGGATGGTCGACGTCAAGAACGGCAAGATTATCCGCGTCCGGCCCCTGCGTTATGGCTGGAAATATAAGAAGGAAGAGGTGCGGCAGTGGAAGATCGAGCGTAACGGCAAGAGCATCGAGCCGACCTGGAAGTCGCTGCCCGGCCCCTTCTCCCTGGCTTACAAAAAGCGCGTCTACTCCCCCAACCGCGTCCCCTTCCCGATGAAACGCGTCGACTGGGATCCCAATGGCGAGCGTAATCCGCAGAATCGCGGCAAGAGCAAATTCGTGCGCATCTCCTGGGACGAAGCGGCCACCCTCATCGCCTCGGAGATCCGCCGCATCCATGAGAAGTACGGCCCCCACGCCATCCTCATGCAGGGCGACGGCCACGGCGAGTGCAAGACCATCAACACCCCCCACGGCCATCCCGGCGTCCTCCTCGAATACCTCGGCGGCTTCACCCTGCAGGTGCGCAACCCGGACAGCTGGGAAGGCTGGTACTGGGGCTCCAAGCACGTCTGGGGCCAGGGGGCGCAGGGCATCATGTACCCGGCCGCCAACATCGTCAAGGACACCCTGGAACATGCCGATATGGTGCTCTTCTGGGGTTGCGACCCGGAAACGACGCCTTGGGGCTTCGTCGGCCAGTTCGCCAGCCGCCTCTGCTACTTCCTCTCCGAGGTCGGCATCCAGCAGGTCTACATCTGCCCCGACTGCAACTACGGCGCCGCCATCCACGCCGACAAATGGATCCCCATCCTGCCCAATACCGATGCCGCCCTGCAACTGGCAATCATCTATATGTGGCTGATCGAGGGCACCTATGACAAGGAGTACGTCAAGACCCACACCGTCGGCATGGACAAGGTGGCCGACTACGTCCTCGGCAAGGAAGACGGCATCCCCAAGACCCCGGAGTGGGCATCGGCCAAATGTGGCGTTCCCGAGTGGACCATCAAGGCGCTGGCACGCGAGTTCGGCACCAAGACCACTTCCATCGCCCATTACTTCGGTGGCGGTTTCATCCGCGGACCCTTCTCCCATGAACCGGCCCGGCTCGAGTGCATCCTCCTCGGCATGCAGGGTCTGGGCGGCCCCGGCGTCCATCAGCATCAGTGGACCTATTTCGGTCTGCCTCGTGCCGAGGGACTGGGCGGTACCTTCTTCTGGAACCCGGAGATCGAGGAACGCCTCGCCCTGCCGGTGCTCAGCTCTGTTTCCGCCTGGCAGCAGCAGGTCATTCCCAAGACCCTCATCCAGAACGCCATCCTCTCCGACGAACCGATCAAGTTCCGCGGCACCGGGGCGCAGAACGCCCTTACCGCCGACCAGTTCTGCGAATATACCTTCCCCATTCCGAAGGAGCAGAAGGGCTCGCCCATCCACATGATCTGGGCTGACAGCCCCTGCCGCATCACCTGCTGGAACTTCGGTCATGAGACCGAGCTCGCTCTGCGCAGCCCGAAGATCGAGTTCTTCGTCGCCCAGCACCCCTGGTTCGAAAACGACTGCATCTATGCCGATATCGTCCTGCCGGTGAACACCTACATGGAGGTCGACGACATCGTCACCAACATCCGCCAGGGCACCATGCAGCCGAACATCATGATCACCGAAAAGGCCATCGAACCCATTGGCGAGTCGAAGAGCGACGCCGAGTGCGTCCGCGAGGTGGCCAAGAAATTCCCCGGCATGGAAGAACAGATGACCGAGGGCAAGACCATCGCCGACTTGCAGAAGGCCATCTGGGGCTATATGGGCGGCGAGAAGTTGGTTTCCTGGGAACAGCTCAAGGAGAAGGGCTACTGGATCTACTCCACCGCCGCCGACTGGGCCAATGACCCGCCAGGTTTCCGCCAGTTCTACCTCGACCCGGAAAAGTTCAAGCTCAATACCCCCAGCGGCAAGCTCGAGTTCTACTCGGAAGCCCTGGCCAAAGCCTTCCCTGACGACAAGGAGCGCGGACCGATTCCCAAGTGGATCGAAAAGAGCCACAACCACGACGAGCGCCTGTCGAGTCCCAGGGCCCGCGTTTACCCGCTGCTCATCATGTCCAACCACGGCCGCTGGCGCGTACACGCTCAGTGCGACGACATTACCTGGACCCGCGAGACTCCGACCATGAAGGTCACCGGCCCTGACGGCTACAAGTATGAGCCCTGCTGGCTGCATCCCAGCGAGGCGGAAAAACGCGGTATCAAGAACGGCGATA
The DNA here is from genome assembly GCA_024710585.1 of Desulforhopalus sp. Taxonomy (GTDB): domain Bacteria; phylum Desulfobacterota; class Desulfobulbia; order Desulfobulbales; family Desulfocapsaceae; genus Desulforhopalus_A. The sequence goes on along the minus strand of JANJUM010000190.1, from coordinate 2,044 downwards.
TCGTCAAGATCTTCAACGAGCGCGGCACGGTGCTCGCCGGGGCCTATGTCACCGAACGCCTCCGCCCGGGCGTAGCCTACGTCGACCACGGCGCACGCCATGACCCGATCAAGACCGGCGAGATCGAGCGCGGCGGGGCGATCAACACCATCACCCCCGGCGCGATCACCAGCGAGAACTGCGTCGGCCAGATCGGCGGCGGCTACCTCGTCGAGGTGCAGAAGGTCACTGGCGAGGAAATGGACAGGTGGCGTCGGGAATATCCCGAGGCCTTTGCACGAAAGTACGATCCAGCGGCAGGACTCCGTGTCGATGCCTGGCTCGCTGACGGAGGTGACAAATAATGAAGGTATTCATCGTCGATCTATCGGTATGCAACGGCTGCTACTGCTGCCAAATCGCCTGCAAAGACGAACATGTCGGCAACGACTGGACTCCCTATGCCAAGCCGCAGCCGGATACCGGCCAGTTCTGGCTGGGCCTCAAGGAAACCGTGCATGGGCATGTGCCCCACGTCAAGGTCAGCTATGTGCCGCAAATGTGCCACCACTGCGACGATGCCCCGTGCATCGCCGAGTGCAAGGCCGAAGCGATCTACAAACGGCCCGATGGCCTGGTCATCATCGACCCGGAGAAGTGCATCGGCTGCAAGCTGTGTGTAGAGACCTGCCCGCACGACGCCATCTTCCTCAACGAGCAGCTCAACATCGCGCAGAAGTGCACCGGCTGCAGCCACCTCCTCGACAACGACCCAGAGGAATGGACCGTGCCGCGCTGCGTCGACCAGTGTCCTACCGAGGCCCTGCGTTTTGGCGAGGAAGAAGATTTTGCCGATTTCATCGCCCAGGCCGAGCCCTTCAAAGCCCACCTCGGCACCAAGTCCCGCGTCTATTATCGAGGCTTACCGAGCAAATTCGTCGCCGGCACGGTCTACGACCCGCAACGCAAGGAAGTCATCACTGGCGCCACCTGCACCCTGAAAGACTGCGAGTCCGGCGAGACCTACAGCGCCACCACCAACAACTTTGGAGACTTCTGGCTACGCGGCCTCAAGGATGACCGCTGCTTCACCCTGACCATCGCCAAGGACGGCGGCAGCAAGGTGATTGCCGATATCCGCAGCGATATCAGCCGCGGCCTCGGCGATATCGCCATGGAGTTGCCCGCCTGAAAAACAACGCGCCCTGCCGGACAATCCGGCAGGGCGCGTTTAGCCACAGCGCTTGAACAAGGCCCTGATCAATCAGCGATGGACAGCAGTTCCACCTCGTAGAGAAGATCAAGCCCCGCCAGGGGGTGGTTGCCATCGACGGTGACTGTCTTCTCGGTCACCTCGTTGACGACGAGGTTGACCCGCTCGCCGTCGCGGTTCTGATACTGTACGGTGCGCCCCACCTCCAGCCTGAGGTCGGGGGGAAACATGGCGCGCTCGACACGCAGCACGAGGTTTTTGTCATACTCCCCATACCCTTCGCCGGGGGAAACGGCAATGGTACGCCGTTCGCCTGCCCTCATCCCCAGCACACCCGTTTCCAACCTGGCAAGAACCTTTCCGGCGCCAATACGGAAGGAAAGCGAACGCGGGGTCTTGTCCAGCCCGGATTCCTGCCCATCGACACGACGAATGAGATAGGCGATGGTAACCATATCTCCACTGGCAGCAGTTTTCATAGACATTTCCGGACTGTTTTGATCCTTTTGACAGCACGTATGGTATTGATCCCTTCTCCCTGACAGCAAGGCGACGCAGGAATCACTCTTCGTATTTCGGCACCACGGTTACCGGAATCTTCGATTCCTTGAGCACCGTCTTGATGATGCCCCCCACCGAGGTTTTCGAGAATAATCCCTTCTTTGCCCCAAGGATGATGAGATCGCAGTCGAATTCCTTGGCCTGGGCGGTGATCTGCTCGGCAATGTTCCCCTGGGAGATGAGAATCTCACGGGTCGACATGTCGCAGGCCGCATCGTCTATCCCGACCATTTTGCAGAAGTTCTGGATATCGTTACGGATCATCTGGTTGACCGAGGTCTTCCCGGTCAG